>JAPLDG010000008.1:0-11051 GCA_026391845.1 Bacteroidota bacterium
AGAACTGGTTGATACGATCCGTCAGGGGATCCCAAATGTTGCCATCAGAACCACCTTTATCGCGGGTTATCCCGGTGAAACAGCGAAGGAATTCAAAGAGCTCAGGGATTTTATAGCGGAATACCGTTTCGACAGGCTGGGCGTGTTTTCATATTCTCATGAGGAAGATACCGGTGCATACAAACACAAGGATTCAGTTCCGGCCAAACTCAAACTGGAAAGAGTGGAAGAACTTATGTACCTCCAGGAAGGAATTTCACTATCTCTGAACCAGAAAAAGGTGGGGCAAACCATAAAAGTCCTTGTAGATCGCCTGGAAGATGATTTTTATATTGCACGCTCGGCCCATGATTCCCCTGAAGTGGATAATGAAGTTTTGATTCATAAAGGTGAAAAGTTGCTGCTTGCAGGATCTTTCTACAATGTGAAAATTACCCAGGCTGAAAGCTTTGATTTATATGGAGAATTGCAATAAATTTGCACTATTAAAACCCGAAACCATGAAAAAATTACTTTCTTTTCTTTTGACTGTGATCATTTCCATCCCATTTTATGCCAATGCTCAGATAGCAGCTAACGATAATAAACTTCCTGATACGGTAAACCGTACAGATTCTAAGGGAGATAAGATCGGCTATTGGATTGAAAAGCAGGGTGATGTGACTTACAAAGGCGAGTATATCAATAATAAAAAGGTGAAAAACTGGATTGGATATTATTCTAACAATATAATTTCCAAGATCGAATATTACACCGATGGCATAAAGGATGGTATTCTAATCCAGTTTGACCGCAAAGGAAAAATATCCATGGTGGAACATTTTAAAAACGGATTGGCCAATGGACAAACCATCATTTACAACCAATACACTGAAACTCCTTTGTCTGAAACCGAATATACTTTGGGAAAGAAAAATGGCTACTACCGTCAATACTATGACAATGGAAAAATACAGGAGGAATCCTGGTATAAAGATGACCTGAAAAACGGCCCTTCAGTGTGGAATAACAAAAGCGGCAAACGAATCGCAGAATACAACTATAAGACGGGTGATTTTGACGGCCTGCAGAAAACATTTTATGAAAATGATTCGTTGCAGTCAACCAATAACTATTTCAATAATAATCTCTCCGGTGAGTCCAAAGAATATTTCCGGAACGGGCAGGTGAAAATTTCTGGCAAATATGTCAATGGGCAAAAAGAAGGCGCCTGGACAGAATACGACGAATTGGGTAAGGTTGAAAAAATTACCAAATTTAAAGGAGGAGTAGAGTTGAATAAAAAGTAGTGTACAATTATCACAAGCTGGTTTTATGGAAACACTCAGGAACCCATTTACAAAACTCGAAGGATACAACTGTTTTGGCTGTTCACCGAACAATAAACTTGGCCTGCATCTGACTTTCTCAGAAGAGAATGATGAAATAGTGAGCCACTGGGAACCGGATACTAATTTTCAGGGATATTTCAACATGTTGCATGGGGGAATCCAGGCCGCTTTGATGGACGAAATTGCAAGCTGGACAGTATATGTCAAGGTGAAAACAGCAGGATACACATCAAAAGCGAACTTCCGTTATCTCAAACCTGTAGGCATGGATCAAGGACCTATAACCCTCAGATCAAAGGTAATACAAACACGACGCAACCTGGCTGACATAGAAGTATTGCTTCTGGACAAAAACAATATTTTGTGTGCAAAAGGTCTGCTGACTTTTTTCACATTCCCACTCGATAAATCCAGACAATCAATGTATTATCCGGAACATGAAGAATTTTTTAATTCTTCAGAAGTGTCGGATTAGTCTGATTATTTGCTGTTTTTTATTACGTAGGATTTACTTACCGGTTTATTTTTATAACCATACCGGGTACCATAACCACTTTTATTCTTCTTCATTTTCCTTGTCTTGTATTGGCCGCTTGATTCGCAGCCTGATTTTCTGGATGAACATGAAGAACTGGTAAGCAGAAAAAAGAAAATAACCAAGGAGAGCCCGATTGAAACGATTCGTTTAATGCTCATTGCTGATTGAATTGTAGAAAGAACCAATAAAGCAAAAATAATAAAATATCAGTTACCGCTGATTTTTTCTAATTTTGTATATCAAAGTTTGCTGCAAATGAAGTTGATAATTTTTCTTTTTTTATATATTTGTTTGTTTATCAGTGGCTTATTGTATACGACATCCATATTTGCCCAGTACCCGCCACCTGTGGGAAAACCGGGAACTACCGCAATTTTCCGAGATAGTTCTGTGTTTATCGGTTGGGCTTCAAAATGCACCATCGGAAGGGGTTTTATCAATGTCGTAGATACTAATTCAATATACAATGAGTCAAACAAAGCCACTTATGGCAGTTATCTGTATGCAAGCGGACCAGCAGATGATTTTGTCGTAAGTCTGGGGGATCAGGGATCGGCTATTCTTGGTTTTGATGTCCCTATCACAAACCGCGACGGCCCCGACTTTGCGGTTTTCGAAAACTCCTTTGGCAACTCATTCCTTGAACTTGGTTTTGTGGAAGTAAGTTCTGATGGACTGCACTATGTCAGATTTCCTGCAGTATCATTGACACAGGAGAACATCCAGGTAAGTACATTTGATACCATTGATGCTACAAAAATCCACAACTTTGCCGGAAAATATAAGCACGCTTACGGTACACCTTTCGATCTTGCAGATATCAGGGACAGTGCTGGAGTTGACATCAATAACATCATTAATATCAGGATTATTGATGCCATTGGTTGTGTTCAGGATTCATTTGCAACAAGAGATTCTCAAGGGCATAAAGTGAATGATCCCTGGCCAACCCCGTTCGATACAGGCGGCTTTGACCTCGATGCCATCGGAGTACTTCACAATACAACAGAAGGCATTGACACGGAAAGCAGGATTCCTGTGATCAGAATCTATCCGAATCCGGTCGATGATCAAGTCTCTTTCATTTCGCCGGTATCCGCTGAGTTCATTCTGAAAATTTCTGATCCAGCCGGCAAGATACTCATAGAGTCTGTATTCTCCAGGAAAGTCAGCCTCGATCTATCTTCCTTTTCTGCAGGCATCTATTTTGCCAGTTTTAAGATGAACGATGGCACCTCCTTCATCAAAAAAATCATCAAGTATTGAATCACCACCAAAAAATACTTTTCGTTGCCAAAACGATTATATGTATTCTTTGCCTTCAGTCTGGTATAAAAGCCCAAAACCTGAATGACACTTTAAGGCTTCCGGAAGTTGAAATTAAGTCCAATTTTGTCATTGATAATCAGGGTTTTAAAAGAATAAAAATGGATTCCAGCCTTTTTATTCCCAACCTGAGTGCCGACCTCTCAACAATCCTGTCAGAGCACTCTACTATTTTCATCAAGTCTTATGGCAACGGAACACTTTCAACACCATCCTTTCGCGGAACTTCAGCACAACATACACAGGTTGAGTGGAATGGCATCAACCTTAATTCTCCGATGCTTGGACAAACAGACTTTTCACAAATTCCGGTTGCTCAGTTTGAAGGGCTCGAAATTTTGTACGGGGCTGCAGGAATATCGAGAACCAGTGGTGCATTTGGTGGTGTGATTGATTTAGTTACAGCACCTGATTGGAATAATCAGTTTAAGATAAACCTTGCCCAAAGCCTTGCAAGTTTTGACAATTACATTACCAATATGAATATAGCTGCCGGCAGCCATTCATTCCAGTCTCATACCAAGGTGAATTACACATCATGTGCAAATAATTTTCCATATACAACAAATGGGGGTGATGTTGTACGCCAGCGAAACGCATCTTTTCAAGAAGTCGGGTTATCTCAGGAACTTTTTTGGAAGGTGAAGGATAAACACCTTCTCTCTGCCAAAATCTGGTATTCTCAGGATGACAGGAATCTCCCTCCAACAACTCAAACATTCGATTCCCTTAAAATCGAAACTTTAAAAGATAAAGCATTGCGAGCGGTTATAGAGTATAAGTATATTGAATCGAAATGGAATCTCCAGGTTCGATCGGCGCTCAATGATCAGAATATGGAATACAAAAACAATCTGCTCGGCATTAATTCTACCCATTTATGCTCATCCTGGATCAACAGAATGAGGTTGTCATACATTGGTATCAGGAACCTGACAACCAGACTCGGGGTCGATTTTACATATGACTGGGTAAATTCTGATGAATACGATGGTATTAAAACCCGTACCACAACTAGTTTTTTTAGTGAAATTAACTATAATTTCACTAAAAAGATAAAATCCTCTCTGGTTTTGCGGGAAGATATTGTTAATGGGAAATTCATACCACTGATTCCCGCACTGGGTTTTGAATACCGCCCGTTTAACAAAATGAACCTGGCTTTCTCTTTTAACATGGCCAGAAATTACAGGTATCCGACCCTGAATGAGCTTTATTGGAAAGATTTGGGAAATCCGGACCTTCATCCCGAAATGAACTATTCCATCGAAACTGGCGGTATTTATAATTTTGGTACTAAGGACAATAAAATATTTCTTGAAGCAAGTGTTGCAGCTTACTATTCCTGGATTTTCGACATGATTACCTGGTCGATCGTGGATGCCAGCAGTGTGCTGTTTAAACCTCACAACATTGATGAAATTAATGCGCGAGGCATCGAATTGGGTTTGAACCTTAACTTAATCATAAGGGGTTTTAACATGAATCTGAAGAATAACTATAACTTTTGCCGTTCAACTTACGAAAAGGTAAACTCAAATTTCGATAACAAAATAGGGAACCAGCAGATTTTTATACCTGTAAGCACCTTAAACAGTACGTTTTCAGTGGAAAGATGGCGATTTTACTTGTCGTATAATTTTACTTTTACTGGTGAGAGATATACCGGAAAAGACAATCTTTCTCTGATGCCTGCTTATAACTTGTCTAATATTATTTTTGGAAAGAATATCCATCTCAAACTTTTTGTTTTATCTTTACAAATTGATATTAATAATCTGTTTAATCTGGATTATCAGTCAATACCAAGCCGGCCAATGCCCGGGATAAATTATGCATTAACTTTAAAACTGGCATTTGCCAGCCTGAACAGGCAGTAGATTGTTTAACGAAATACCTGAAAGTGAAGAAGATCAACGATTATATATATTACATCACAATTCTCTGTTCATTACTGACTCTTTTTATCCTACCTGCTTCCTGCTCGAAAGAGCCGATTCGCGAAGAAATCATCGATACAGATACTACTACCCGGGTTGTAACCTATGAAAATGGAATCTTTGTTGTTAATGAGGGAAATTACAATTGGGGTAATGCATCTGTGACGTTCCTCGATAATAGTAAAAATGTTGTAATCCAAGATATTTTTACCAAATCAAATGGCCGAACACTTGGCGATGTGGCAGAATCTATGACTATTGCCGGTAAACTGGGTTATCTTGTTATCAACAACTCAAATTTGATTGAAGTTGTTTCCATCAAAGATTTTAAATCGGTGAATACAATTTCGGGGCTTCATTCGCCTCGGTTTCTACAGGCAGTTGATTCCGGAAAAGCCTATGTGACTAATCTGCAAAATTTTATTTCGGTGATTGATTTGCATACGAATTCTGTTGTCCGTACCATTAAAACAACCAGCTGGACCGAAAATTTAATCCGGTATGATAAATTTATGCTGGTAACATCCATCGGTATGTTCAGTGAACCTACATCAAAACGGAAAGCGCAGATTTTTGTTATCGACACTGAAACTGATGCCATTGTTGACAGCATACAATCAGGTAAAGAACCGATAGGTCTGATAATGGATAAAAAGCAAAAAGTATGGGTATTATGTTCAGGAGGATATGACAATTTTGAAACTCCTTCTCTGATCAGGATTAACCCGGAATTACGGATAGTCGAAAAAGTATTTGCGTTTCCTGATTCGAAGGAAGTCCCTAGCAGGTTGTGCATAAATCCAACGGGCGATACAATTTATTATCTGAAGGGTGGTGTTTATCAAATGCCGGTTATTTCAGCCGCATTGCCCACAACTCCACTGATCAAATCTGAAGGCCGGCTATTCTATGGATTGAATATTCATCCTGCAACCGGCCGGATTTATGTCAGTGATGCTAAAGATTATGTGCAAAATGGCACGGCATATCAATACAGTGTTACCGGTAAACTTATTACACAATACACGACCGGCAGAATCCCAGGTTCATTCTGTTTTACACAAAACATCACAAAATAGGAATATTTTCTGCGCAAAACTAGCTGTTGTGAATATCAATTACGATTTCACGTAGCTCACTTAAAATCATAGCTGTAGCGCCCCATATAATATTTCCGTCAATGAAATAGGAGGGAACCTCCAATGAAAATCCAACGCTGAGTTTCATCTTCTTCATCTGCATATTTCCTTTATCCATCAGGTCATCGAGTTTTATCTCAATAATTTTTGCCACCTCTTTGGGATCTGCCTTAAAATGAGGTTGCGATGATTGGTACCCGATAACTGGAGTAACCAGAAAATTGCTGGGAGGAATATACATTTCTGTGAGTTGTCCGATGATCTGAACCTGCGCGGGATCAATCCCAACTTCCTCTTGTGATTCACGTAAAGCTGTGTATATCAGGCTTTCGTCGGTGTCTTCATATTTCCCTCCAGGTAAGCTTATTTGTCCGCTGTGAACCCCGCGATACTCTGGTCTAAGCATCAGCACAAAACCAATTGTGCCATCAAGCGGATAAAGCAGGATTAACACGCTGCTCTGTTTGGCAAATTCTTCCCGTGAATAAAATTTCGCCAATTCCTGTATCCTCGGCAAGGAAGACATTTTCAATTGGGCTGATCTGCCTGGCAGAGGCTTCAATAAACGTTGCTCAAGTTTGAAGATAAACTCGTTAAACTCCATAATCGGTCAGAATATCAGGCCAAAGGTATCATATTTGAAGACATTTTATTTGTAATTTTGCAACTTCAATATGATTGCAATGGTTAAGCAAAAAGATAATCCGTCTTCTATTCAGCAGGATCACTCCACCACTCAGCGCAGACTGATCCTTTTCAACGATGATGTCAATACTTTTGATTATGTGATCGATGCACTGATATGTGTATGTAACCACGAGCATGAACAGGCTGAACAATGTGCCCTAATTACACATTTCAAAGGTAAATGCAACATCAAATCAGGTGATTATGATGAAATTAAACCAATGTATGAAGAGATGACAATACGTGGTTTGACCGTTTCAATAGAGTAAACTATATTGAATATATGCGCTGACAATCCTTATCTTTCTGTGGTTAAAGGATGAATGGGATTAATGCTTTTCGTTTTACAGGATATTCCGGAAAAGTTTCTTTATACCATTTGTGATGGTGCAATGCGCGTGGCATAAGGTTCACAAGCGTCCAAATTGCAAAGGCAAGAGCCGGGGAACACCAGGTCATGAGCGCAAAACCAAACCATTCAACAATTTCGCCAAAGTGGTTCGGGCATGAAATCAGTTTGAAAAATCCTGTCGCGGGAATCACATATCCCGTTTCACCAGGCTTTCTCAAGTGAATTAAAATAGTGTCAGACTGCCAGTTGATAAAAAGACCGAGAATGAATAGGGTTATGCCTCCTATAAAGCGAATAGTCGCCAGGGAACCCAGGTAATAACCATTGATGAATCCATTCACGAAATTGAAGCCTACTGCCATAAGAACAATCGCCAATGGCATTTTTTTCCCTTTTGTTCTAAGGCGAAATGGAAAGATCAGGGTTCTGTTGACATAATGTATAACCTAAACCCCAAAGAAAACCCCGGTGACAATCGGATGGCTGCCTGAACCAAAAATGTAGAAGCCGGCAAATACAAGTAAAGCAGGGAGTTCCATGAGAATCCAACCGACACGGTTGTCGATCTGGATTCCCCAACTTTTTGTTGTATGACGGCCATAGGGAGCAATGATGCGGATTACGAACGGAAAAATAAAGATTGCAAGGGCAATCCATGCGTAAACAAGTAAGTAAAATTTAGATTCGTTCATGCTGTAATAATTAATTTATCTGACCATCTTCTTTCAACCAGGTGAGGAGGTCACAGATTGTATCTGAAAGCGGCCTTGGATCGAAGTTTAATTCCTGTCTGGCTTTGTTGTTGCTGATACTTTGATTACTTTCAGAGATAATCGTAAGTGATTCACTCGTGTACAATGGTTTAGTGTTTGATAGCTTACTGTATAATGTTATGAAAGGCAATCCGATCCTTGCTATCCACATCGGCAAAACTGTATTAACGGTTTTTCTGCCCGAATGTGTTCTGATCAATCCTGAAAATTCCTGCAGGCTATGCCAGTGGCCTGAAAGAATGTACTTTTCTCCGGATCTTCCTTTGTCGATGGCTGAGATTGCAGCAGTAACAACATCTCTGACATCTACCCAATCGTATCCTCCTGGTACCAGTGATGGTATCTTGTGGTTGTAAATATCAATTACTGCATTGCCACTTAGTGACGGTTCAGGATCCAGCGGTCCGATAATTGCAGTCGGACTGAGCACAATTGCGTTCAGTCCATTCTTTACTGCTTCCATTACATCCCTTTCACCGGCAGCTTTTGATCGGTCATAGGCAAATCCATCAAGTTCAACCAGCGGTCTGGATTCATCAAGCAGTTCATTTTGAGGCTGCTGCTGAAATGCATGGATAGAACTAAAATGTATAAACTGCTTTACTTTACACTCAACCGCCGCAGCAAGAATATTTCTGGTTCCTTCTGAATTAATCCTGGCAACCATTCCGTCCGGATCCCCGGTGATGGATATTTTAGCGGCCAGATGAAAGACTATGTCCACATCGTGAAGTAACGGCAATAATGATTTTCGGTCAAGAATATCACCTTGGACTATCCTGACCGGAATATGTTTAAGTCCTTGGTTGTGAATATGTGTAAGTGCGTTTACTTCATGTCCTTGTTCAAGAAGGGATTTACAAAGATTTATGCCAACATGTCCATTGGCGCCTGTAACAGCTATTTTCATTCGGGCTTATTGATTAATCGGCAAATTTAGCATTATTTAGTGTTAGGAAACAAAGGTGAGTTTAAAGCTTGACAAATAAAACTATATATTGTAATGCATTATGTTAAACTGTAATAAGCTAAATACCAGATTATAATGATTTTCATTCATTTTGAGCAAATTTATATATAACTGATATACTGTATTTTACATATGGTATTTATCTTATATTAATAATATTTTGATAATTAAGCAATTACAAATAGTTATTTAAAGCTTTGGTATAAATATTAAGATCAGCATTTTAGCAGATTATATTCGCTAAAACTGCATATTAGTTACAAATTTCCAGTAGGGGAGGACGGAGCTAAACCGATTTTTTAGAAGTATCTGAGCTTCCTGCTTTTAGGTACAAATTCCTTTTTGTAATAGTTCCCGCTCAGGAAATTGAAAATACTTTTCAAGTGTAAAAGTAAATTATTATTCATTCCCTTCCCAACAGTCTATCAATTAATTTCATAGGAGCCGGTCAGGCTTAGATTTTCTATAAATTGGGTTTATTCTAAGTTGATTGTCAGGTTATTATAAATTTAGTGTCGATTTAGTCTATACTTTCGCCGTCCCTCAAATCTACTTTTTTGAATAACTATGAATGAAATATCGGCGCGGAAAATACACGTATATTGATCAGACAAATATCCAGAGAGATCAGAATTAACCTGCATATATTTGTAGTTTGCTGAGAATTGCATTTAGCAGTACCTTTGTAATAGTAAATATCGACTGAGAAAGCCTATATATGCCCAATTTGTATATCATAGCTGGTTGTAATGGAGCAGGAAAAACGACTGCTTCATATACGGTACTGCCGGAAATGCTTAATTGCAAGGAGTTTGTCAATGCTGATGAAATTGCAAGAGGTCTATCTCCATTCCAACCGGACAAAGTTGCAATAGATGCCGGAAAAATAATGTTATCAAGGATACAAGAGTTAATTAAATCTAAAGTGGACTTTTCGTTTGAAACCACATTATCTCCACGATATTTTCTTAATCTGATCAAAGAAGCACAGGAACAAGGATATTTTGTGACACTGGTTTTCTTCTGGCTTAACAGTGTCGATCTGGCAATTCAACGGGTGAAAATGCGGGTAAGTGAAGGGGGACATAATATTCCAGAGGAGACAATAAGACGCAGATATAAATCGGGAATTACGAATTTAGTCTCAAAGTATATTCCAATTTGTGATTACTGGATGGTCGTAAATAATTCGGAAGGCCCGTTTTATCTGATCGCAGAGGGTTTAAAAGACGTCGAAATTGAAATTAAAGATTTATCTGTTTGGAACAAGATAAAAACTCAAAGAAATGAATAACGATAAGATCATCGAATTACGTGAAAAAATTCTTAAGGGAATTGAGTTAGCCTTTGAAAAATTGGTAAAGTCAAAGCAGAAGGATGATGGTGAATTTGTCTATTCCAAAGACGGCAAAATATATTTTGTCAAGGCAAACGAACTGGCCAAATAGCATAATTTCACCTTTTTGAAAAGCTACTGCAGAAGAACCATCAATTGCCAATGAGAAAAACTATACTAATTGTTGTCTTTTCAGTTATTTGGTTGACTGATTTTTGTCAGACTAATGTTTACCATCCTTTCCCAGATTCTAATGCCGTATGGATTCAGAATAATGATGGCTGGTATGGAACTGCTTGCTGGATCTATCATGATCAGAACCTTTATATTTCTGGTGACACAATCCTTAGTGGGCATTCTTACCATAAGCTTTATTTAAATGAATATGTATCTGAATTTTGTGCACCGCCGAACACTCCATTTCCACCTTTTTATAGTTTTGGACAATATTATGGTGCATTCAGGCAAGATATTCCAAATAAAAAAGTGTATCTGTATAATGAAGGTCTTGCTGAGCCTGATGCGTTAGCTTATGATTACAATTTGAATGTCGGGGATACTCTTCCTTTATCTTGTTTAAATCCTGGCGGTGTCTTTGTGTTCCAAATTGATTCAGTGCTTGTTGGCAGTGACTATAATAAAAGGTTTTGGCTAACAAA
>JAPLDG010000008.1:11130-14029 GCA_026391845.1 Bacteroidota bacterium
ATAAATATCCTGCCTTGATTGAAGGCTTAGGTGGTTCTTATGGTGCTTTTGGGGACTTTGAGAATCCAAATGATGAATGGGATCAGTTTCTCTGGTGCGTTCAAATCAACAGTCAACCAGTATGGAGCTATGATACGTCATATATTTGCTCAATAATTCTAAAGGTTGATGAGCATGAGGAAAAAATAAATGTTCAAGTATTTCCCAATCCATTTTCATTATTCACCACAATTAAAGCAAATAAAGACTTAAATGAGGCATCACTGACAATGATCAATATATTTGGGCAGGTGGTTAGAACGCAGGTCAATTTATTTGGGACAGAAATCAGAGTACTTCGTAACAACTTACCATCCGGTATTTACTTTTTATGTTTGCAGCAGGACAAAACCATTATTAGCAAATTCAAAGTTATAGTTACAGATTAGATAAAAATGGAGCGGAGTGGGACCATATATTGACAATTATTATGTTAAACTGTAATAAACTAAATATCTGGTTATAATGATTTTCGTCTATTTTGAGTATATTTGTATATAATTGATTCTATGTATTTTATAAATCACATGTTGTCTTATAATTAATACTCTCCGATATACAACCGGGTATGCTGGGACTCAATTTTATTAACATATTTTCAGACATAGGGGAGAAGATTAAATACTAAGGCAATTTTTTGAATATCAGAGCCAAAAGGCACTTTTTATTTTTAACAGGAATTTAATTAGCCGGAGCGATCCGGCTTTTTTTTATGGTTTTCAACAATATAAATGCACTTATATCAATTAATTATTCAAATAAACCATGTATATAGTTGATAAATATTAATATATGGTATTCCGTAAGGTATTAATTTAGCATACTACAAGGAGGCACACCGGGAAGCCTGCCAGGATGATCCCGGAATATTCCCGGTAAGCCTTCCGGTATAATCCCGGTATAATGCCGGAATAATCCA
The DNA here is from genome assembly GCA_026391845.1 of Bacteroidota bacterium. Lineage (GTDB taxonomy): Bacteria > Bacteroidota > Bacteroidia > Bacteroidales > FEN-979 > CAIVAT01. The sequence goes on from JAPLDG010000008.1 coordinate 12,089, forward strand.
GGAATATCAAATATTTACAACATGGCCCTAAACAATCTTCAAATTAAAGTGTATCCCGAAACGGAACAGGATTTCAACACCCTTATGGCTGAGAGCGACAGCAGCACAAAGGGTAAATTTTTGGAATTGCTGATTGAAAACTACAAAAATCCAAAGGTTAAAAATGTTTTTCAGGATACCCCGGAAACCAGAAAACGAATTGAGGAACTGGAAAACGAAGTTGAGGAACTTCTCCGCGAGCGGGATCACAACGCCAATACTGATGCAATGACATCGAATGAGCTTTCAATCTACCGGCAAAGCTTCAATGAGATGAAAACAGTATTTGCACCATATTTGGAAATATGCAAACGTGACAATTTAGCCCAGGACTACAACAGCATGTTCAGTCTCATGCTAAAGATTTTACAAAGCATTCCGGTAAAAGGGCCCCGCCTTTTTGTTTTGACCCCGGAGGATATTCAATATTTGAAAAACCAGCCCGCAGAATGATAAACGTATTGAAATGCGAAAAGTGCGGCGCTGATGTAGAGCTTAGCGATGACCTAAAGGCAGCTATCCGCCGGTTATTAATTGAAACCGACACACAGCAGCATGATATTTTTATTTTGGTAACAACTTACCAGAATATTTTAAAAGTTCTGGACTTGGAAGGGTTGACAGGATCAAATATTTTCTTAAAACTCCCAAAGCTTATTTCAACCATCCAGCGCAATCCTGAAAAATTCAATTTCATAGGCCCGGAAGTTTTGGCAATCATTGACAAATACGCACCAAAATGAACATAGAATATAAAGCCCCGGTACTGGCAGAAAACGACGATTTGTTAACACAGTTGAAAGAAGCCACTGAAAAGAAAGCAGAAACTTTCAGCCCCTCAGACTTCGCCAAAAGTGAGAGCTCCCCCGCTGATCACATTGGGCCAGCCGCAAAAACAGATTTTATTGCGGATTTGAAACCGATACAAGAGGCACAACAGGAACCAGAACCATTGCCAATTATCAACTACAAGGAACAAGCCCGGTTGTTAATTGCCTTTGTCGATGGATTTCAAACCCTGGCTTTACCGGTAGCATACCAAAAGTCGTATTTTACCGACCAGGAAACCGAGGCGCTAAAGAATTTAAAGAAGCTCACTGAGGCGCCAGGCGAAACCGTATTGAGCGAATCAGACCAGGAGCTATATGAAAAATACAACGATTGCCAGGATTTAATTGATAAACTTCCCTTTACAGATCGAGAGGTTAAGATGCTGGAAAACCCAATGGCCGCAGTAATGGAAAAGTACAAATTTACACCTGGGCCGGAAACTTTATTGATGGGAGCCCTTTTTACAGTCATGGCTCCCAGGTTGGCCCCATTGCTTGTAACATTGCGCTAAATGAACGCAAAAGAAGGATTCAGAACCAAAGCGCGCATACGTAAAGCGCGTCCTGATGCTCACGTAAAGCAGGAAAACCCGACAAAGACAGCCCCGCAGATTTATGCGAAAATCCCGGGCCATGATATGGCGGAGGTGGTTGAAATGGTATATCGTTATTCTGGCCGCCGAAAAAAGTTAGATCATATTTTTGTTCAGTGGCCGCATATTGGCCCAAACCTTCGCCGGTTCAAAATGACCCCTTTTATCAAGATAAAAAAGCGTAAGGCCCGCCCCTGGTACCTACGGCAGGGCCGCCGCCTGGGCCGATATATTGTTAAACAAGTGCTTAGATGGTACCATTTTTTTGCTGATCCGGCGCGCCCGATCCAGGCCGGGCCGCCTCCCTTAATACAGGGAGATCATTTACAACAAACCTTTAGTGCCGATGCGAATTAATTTTGTTACCGCGATCATTGGCAAACGTGGTTGCGGCAAAACGACCTACGTACTGGGTTTGATCCAGGCATACATGAAATTGCACCCGGAAAAGAAAATCCTGGTAATGGATACTATTGACC
>JAPLDG010000008.1:14099-23850 GCA_026391845.1 Bacteroidota bacterium
TGCCGGTATTGACACCCGAAATGATAAGCCGCTGGAAGACCCCCACCATATACCGTATGTTTGGCGGTAACATCAAAGAAATGCTAACAGCCATTAATCAGGACTTGACTAATTGTCTGGTGATCTATGAGGATGCAAGTAAGTATATTACAAAAAACCTGCAGCCGGAAGTTAGAAATACTGTTTACGATTCAAAACAAAAAAACCTTGATTTGCTTTTTTTGTTTCATGGCTTTGCGGCTATTTCTCCTGAGTTATTCCGCATGGTTGACATTTATACGATCTTCAAAACTGATAACCCGGATTACCGGCGCGCTGAAATGGTCTACTATGAAGACATTAAAAAGGCATGGGATGAGGTTATGAAATCAAAAAACAAGTATATAAAAAAAACCGTACCGGTTTATTAAACGGCAATTTGCCCCCGTTAAAAGTGGCAATATTCTTAAAAATTGATAAAATGGCAACTTTTGGTAAAAACAAAATTTTGAAAACTGACAGTGCAAAAAAGTATTCATCCCATAAGGCAGCAGTTGAAGACAATGGACTTGACTTTGCAGGTTATTATGAAACTTCGACGGGAACCAAACGAGAAGTTTACTGTGATCAAGAGGGTAAATTATGGGTTTTTTACGGCCATGATCACGGAGCCGGTAAAATTTACTCTATCACTATGAGAGAGTTTAACGGGTCGGCAGATGAATTAACCCAGGGCTAATAATGGAAAGCTCAGCGGAGATAAAAGTTAAAGCATACACAAAAGGGCAACTGGCAGCAATCTACCAGGTGAGCCGCCGCACCTTCATGCGCTGGGTGAAAAGAAATCCAAGAGCAAAGGAGATAGAGCCGCCGGATGGTTATATTTATACACCTTGCCAGGTAGCAAAGATTTTTGAAATTTTCGGCCTGCCACCTTCCTGATGGCGGGCTTTTTTGTGCCTTTTTGTGCCTTTTTGTGCGCTTTTGGTTATCCTGGTGACAATGCAAGTTTATAGCCGTTTAATATTGCGCTTTCTTTTGATTTTAAATCTAAAAAGTAAGACATGAACGCGAATTTGAACCCAGGTATTGACACCGGAAAAGTATTGAATGTAAAACACATTCTCACAACCCTTGCAGTAACGATAATTATTTTATTCATTCTGCAAAAGGTTATCAAGCAAAACATTGTCATTTATGACAAGTCAGGCGCAGAAAACGGACACGGGGAAATTAAATTTTCTCTTGGACTGAAAAAGAAGGCCTAAACCAATCCAATCAATTTAAAAACAAAAACAGAAAAAAGAACATGAAAAAGATTTTTTATTTTTCGATCATTGCATTAATAGCAATTTTTGCAATTCCGACACATGGAGCAACTGTATTGGCATCCGTGCCAATGATCGGCAGCGGCCTTTCACTTCGCCAGCTAGAGGATTTCGCTAACGGAAGCCTGTCAAGTTTTGACGGGGATGAATATGAGGGCGATGGATACGCCGATGAATACGAAGGCGATTTTGATGGTTACGCCGATGAATACGAAGGGGATTTCGACGGATACACCGGAGCCGGTGATGATTTCGTTGATTTCGGCGGGTATAACAAAACCTTTGCCAACGCTGCAGAATCGGGCCGCTTGTTTATCGTAACGCTTACAAACGCCAACGCCGCGAGCCGAACCGCTTTACTTTGCCCTGGCTATTTATACTATCCAGGCAGCACCATGAACGGCGCAATTTTAGACGGCGCTTTTAACGACACCACAGGCGCCGCCGGGCTCACCGGATCGGGAAGCCCCAAAAGTGTAACGGAGTTTTTCGCTTTTGTTTCTAACGCCCCGGTAGCCATTTCAGGGATCAAAATAGAAAGTACTTTAGCCTCCCAGGTTGCGCAGCAGTTGATTATTGAGCACATGAGCCCATTTAAACAGTTGGAACAGCAAATTATCAACCTCGGAAGTTACCAAAACGAAAATACTTTCCGCGATAAAATTGTTACTATCCCGACCCCGAACCTGGTTTTATCCAATAACACGAAAATTTATCTTCCAATTGTTGGATCTTCCACCTGTACGATTACCTTCCTGGCAGGCGCAATTTTGAACCCCGCCCACGCCTTACAGCAGAAATTAGGCCGCGCAGGTGCCACGATGCAACGCGTAGGAGTTGCAAGAGTAAAGGCAGCCGGAAACCGTAAAAGGTTACGCAAATAGCAAAAACCGCAGCGCAATGGTAAGCAAAGAGAGAGCCGTACGCGCATTTAGTGAAATAGTGAAGCGGTATCCCAAGGGCACCGCTTCGCTTTTTTCAGGCGCAGGCATTAAGGCAAGGCCAACGGGCCGAAATTTGGCAATAGCATTGACCAAAAGACACATCCACCCGCGGCAGTTATACGCGAAAACAATGGGATACGGTTATTCAGATTTCAATCCGCTGAATAATTTAAAAACCGCCGCTTTGGTTAATCCCGCCGCCGTACCCGGAGGATCATCCCAGGCGCAGGCTCAGGCCGGAGCTTCAAAATTTGAGAACATTGTTAACACCCTTTTAGGTACCGCAAACCAGGCCGCCGACATTTACGGGAAATTCAAAAACCCAGGCGCCGACCCGGTGATGGAACCACAGGCAGCAGCAGCCCAGGGAGGTAAATCAATCCCCTGGCCACTAATTGCAGCAGGCGCAGGCCTTGTAATTGTACTGGTCGTTGTTCTTATCATGCTGAAAAAAAAGTAAAGTGAAGAAATATAAATTTTTAGCGCCTTACAAAAAGTCAGGTAAAACGACATTTCGCGCCACGGTTGGCCGTGCCGGTGTATATCTGATTAAAGAAAATGGCCGGTTGGTCTATGTAGGAATGAGCGCTAAAAATTTGTATCGTACGCTTTACCGTCATTTTGAGAAATGGCACCACAGTACGCAGGAGGTTGTTACATACGTGAGCAAGCTAAAGAGAAATAATTACTCAGTTCGCGTAGTCTTATGCACTCCTTCACAGGCTGACCGGTTGGAGAGAGCTTTAATAGTTAGGCACCAGCCGCGTGACAATGAGAATAAATTTTCTCAATATACTTTAACCATGGCTGATGATAAAGCCATTGACAATTATAATAATCTGCAAATCGAAACCGAAGTACCTTTTTAATAACAGCATTATGAAAAAATCAAAGGGCAAAGCCCACAAAGTAGGAGACAGCTGGTTTACCACCCGCAAAGTAAACGGAAAACGCCGCCGGGTAAAAGTGACCAAAAAAAGCAAAACCAAGTACACGGTAAAACGGGCAAAGTAAATGCAAACCGGAATAACCGCCATATATCCCGTAGAAGATTTGGGAAGCACCCCGGCCCGCGTTAATCGCAAAACCGGGGAGCTTTACATCAATATGAAAAAATGGGCTGACCTTTCACCCGAAGCCCGTTTATTTGTATTGTTGCACGAAGCCGGGCACGTTGACCAGGACACCAAAAACGAAGTTTTAGCGGATAATTACGCCTTTTATGCTTATGCCAGGGCTGGGAAGCCGTTAAGTAAATCCATTCAGGCGCTCACCAGGTTATTAAATTTTGAGAACCCGCAGCATTACGAACGTGTAAGGCAGCAGATTAATAGGGCCTTTGCCTATGATTACCATGTAAACGGCAACCAGGCCGCAAACCCTGAAAAAATGAGAACAGCCCTATTTTCTCCCCCGGTGATGGAGCCCGGTGATGGTTATAATAATTTCCTTCATTTGTTGATACCTAAAAAGATTCGCACAAAAATAAAATCCAAGATTCAGGCCGACAGGAAAAAAAGGAAGGAAAAGAAGCAGCAAAAAAAAGAAGCACCCGTAAAGGCCGCCGCCGCATTACCGGCAACGCCACAGGTCGGGCAGGCCCCGGCGCCGATGCTGAAAACAACGGCCGCCGTATTGCCAGTCATTAACACACCTGCAGGGAGCAACAGCAAAAAAGGCTATTATATAGCCGGGGCCCTCCTAATCCTGGTAATTGCGGCGGCAGGCTATTATTTTATCAAAAAAAGACGGTAACAATGACAATTGAAAAAATTTACGATATTTCAGCAGCCGCGAGCCCTTATAGTGATTTATTTGGCATAGGTAAGAGCAAAGCAGCCCGCGCCGAAGCAAAGGCAAAGCGCCAGGAAAAAAGAGCCGATAAGAAGGTAAATAAAGAACGCACAAAGGGCGCCGCCGAAAGGGCCCGCATGGGATTAGAGGACTTGCCAACCCCGGCCCTGGCAGGCCAGGCCCCCGCAGCAAAGAGCAAAGTATTAATTTACGCAGGCGCCGCCGGGGCCGTGATCCTGGTAATGGTTATTTTAATGTTTATCAAAAAATAAGAAATGAGCAAGCAAAGACGCGCAGCCCGTAAAACGAAAAGGGCCGCCAGGAAAACCGCCCGCGTTACCAAACGCGTAGAACGCAAAACCGCCCGCGTGACCAAAAGGGCCACCCGTAAGGCAACCCGCGTAACAAAACGCGCAGCCCGCAAGGGAACAGCCACCCCACAGCGCCCCGCGCCCGTAGGCCTGGCAGACCTCACCAACGCCCCAGGGATGAAAGAACCGGCAGGCGGGCCAACCTTAAACGAAATTAGCCAGGGCAGCACAGACCCCGGCCAATTTTCGGCGCCCCCTTCAATGGGAGCCGAAGCATTAAGCCCCGGCGGGATGGCAGGCGGTTTATCCGGTATTCAAGACGATCCATTTAAAGCAGCGCAGCGCCCCGGCGATTTCGGCGCCCCTGACATGAACGCCGGGTATGAACCGGAGCCGGAGCCCCAGGAAGAAGAAGCCCCCCAGGAAGAAGAAGCCCCCCAGGAAGTAGAAGCCACCGAAGAAACCCCGGAAGGTGAAGGATTCAGCGATATTATTGGCGAAGCCATTGGCGGCATAGGGCAGGCGGTAGGCGGGATCTTAAAAGGGCTGAATATTAACACCGGCGCCCGCAAAAAGGCCAAAAATGACGCAGCCATAGCAGCATACCAGGCCCGCGCAGCAGCAGCCCAGGCAGCAGCAGGTCCACCGGCCAAAAAGGACAATACGACCCTATATATTGGCATTGCAGCCGGGGCCGTGATCCTGGTAATGGTTATTTTCTTTGTGATGAAGAAAAAGCGCTAAACATGGCAACCAAATGGAAAATAACAGCCGATAGTGAACCCGTTTTAGATGGTTGGGGATGGGCTGAATTTTGGCCCGTTGAAACCTGGCAGCAATGGCATGGTATGTTAAAGGCCAAATTCGGGAAGGAAGAAGCAAACCGCCGATTTTTGGAGTATTGGCATAAACAGGATTCAGACGCAAACCCTTTTAATCAACGATCATTTAACGCCAATTTTCGCAAATACGCCCGCGAAAATGGTTTTTTTGATGGTTTATTTACAGGGATCGGGGCCATTGCCAAGCCGTTAGGATGGATAACGGATATTTTACATACAGCGGATAAGGTAGAAGCAGGCGCAACCGGCGCCATCCAGGACACCGCCGCCGGGATCGGAACCACCGGCAAAGTTTTAAAATATGCCATCCCGGCGGCCATTGTGCTGATCCTGGCAGCCGGGGCCTTTTATTTATACAATAAATCAAAATAACATGAAAAACAGTAAAACGATTGTGATTTTTATAATGGTATTGGCCGCCGCCGCCGGGGTATATTGGTTTATATGGAAGAAGAAGAAAGACCAGGGCGCAGCAGAAACGGCCCCGGCCATTAAACCAGGCGCACCCATCCAGGCAGCCCCAGGCGCCGCAAGCGCAAACCAGGGCACGAAACCGGCCCCCAAATATTTTATAAAAAAAGGCGATGATAACAAAGATGTTAAATTTTTGCAAATGCGATTAAACCAAAAATTTAATGCAGGCCTGGAGATGGATGGTAAATATGGCCCCAAAACAGCCGCCGCCATTACAAAGGCCGGGAAGAACGGCAGCGCCTTATTTTATGCTGATTACATGGCCCTAATCAAATAGACATGGAAAAAAAGCCACTTTTGGGAACTTTGGGAGCCATCCAGGTAGAAATACCGGCAAAAACATTATTTCAACTCGCAGCCACTTTTATAATTATTGGCCTTGTCTTAATACTTTCATTCAATATCATTAAAAAACTCTAAAACAAACATTTATGAAACCTTTGTACCTATACATCATTGCAGGCGCAGCCGTATTTATGGCCCTGAAATTTTACCGCGAGAACAAAAAACTCAAAGAAGCAGCCGCAAAAAAGTAAAGTATGTTTTTACCCGGTGATTTTTTTAAGAAATACGGCGCCGCCCTGGTTGAAGCCACCCAGGGAACGCCGTTATTTCCTTCCATCAAGGCAGCACAGGCCGCGTTAGAAACCGGGTACGGTAAAAGCACAATCGGAAATAATTTATTTGGCATAAAGGCCGCCGGGGCACACTCACCATATTGGCAGGGAAAGGCCCAGGCAGCAAAAACGACAGAAGTATTAAACGGGAAGGCCGGAACCTATAACCTGGAATTTCGCGCCTACAATTCCACAGCAGACAGCATAAAAGACCATTCTTATTTTTTACTGCAAAATCCCAGGTACAAAAAGGCCGGAGTATTCACAGCCACCACGCCGGAGCAGCAGGCCAGGGCATTACAGGCCGCCGGTTATGCGACTGATCCCGCTTATGATATAATTACAAAATACGGGCTCAAAAGCCTGGATAAAAAAAAAAGCAGCAGCATGCAAATTGAAATAGCAATCGCCGCCGTACTTTTGGCAATAGCCGGGTATTTTTTGTATAAAAATTTCAGGTAAATGGATGGAAATTTTAACCTATACAATCCCGGTAATATTACCAATTGCCCCGTAAGCATTAAGAACGCAATGGATGATATATTATTTACCATTGTGGCAAAACATTACGCGGTAATGTACCCGACCGAGCCCGAAAGATGGGCGCTGATTCAGTTAAATATGTGGAAGCACTATAACGAAACTTTCAGAGATTTGTTAATTACCTGGATAAATTTATTAACAATAATACACGAGCCATGAGTGGAGCATTAATAACACCGGCCCAGGTGCCACAAAACTATAAAAACACCATAGAGGATTTGTTACTCGAAATACTTAACAAATTGCCGGTGCCAAACGGTGACGCCTTAACTGTGTTAAATGGTAAATTTGAATGGATAACCGCAGGCGGCGGCGGCAGCGCCACAGATATAGAATGCCAGGGATGGGGCGCAATAATTTACGGCGATGAAACGGCAACATGGCAAAGCAGCCCCCAGGGAATTTTTAATTATTCACAGTCCGAAGGCACGATAAATTTACAACTTGGTGACAGGGATAGAGTATCTTGGGGCGTGAACTTTCTAACCACCCAGGGCGAAGATGGCGATTTCTTTTTTTCAGCCCCGGTAATTGCCAGCGGATTCAGCACCCCGACATGGTTAATGCAAAACCATATTGAAGTAATGAATAAGGAGAACGATTCATTTTTGAGCGTGATGCAAAGAAACGTATCGGGAGCAGAGGCCCGCGTAGATTTAAAAAATATCAGAAATCTAAATGATCCAGGCGAACATATATTTATGGATTATGATTTTCATGGTATTTATTTTACCGGAGGTTTAGGAAAAATAGGCACGACAGATCCTGCATATTTGGCAATCATAACCAACGGTATTATAAGATGGTCAATATCAGACACCGGAAACTTTGGACCAAACAATAATAACGTCTATACAATAGGCAGCCCGGCAATACGCCCATCATGGATCTATACAAATGGTTTGTCATGTACGCAGATAGACACCGGTGGAAGCGTATGGAAACTATTAAGCAGGCAGTCCGGAGCCGTAACACTTGACACAGGGCACTATATAAGTATTCAGGTTGATGGAGTAACATACAAACTTTTAACCGCTAACTAAATTTTTACAAAATGGGATTAATTAAATCAATCAATTTTAAGGGATTTTTGCCGGAGTATTGGAATATAACAAGTATTTCAGACAATAAGGCCACAGACAAAACGACCGTAATAGTGTCTTTATACAAAGACCTGGCAACGCGCGCCGCTGATCCATTGGCAACCATTGCGACCCTTGAATATATTTTACCAGGTTGCGACCTAACCAGAGCCGACATTTACCCGGTGATCAAAACGATTAACCCTGAAAAATTGGCCCAGGCGCCTCAAATATTTTTTGCTGATGCAATAGATGAAACCACGCCGCCACCACCAAAACAAAGCGCGTAAATGTTACATGAAGTTATAAACACCGCGCACATAACCGAGCTGTTGTTATCGCTTATCCTGGTCTCAATAGGAGCGATTATAGGCATGGCCGCTTATTTTGGCCGTAAGTATATGCAAATAACCGAAACAAACAGCGAGAGCCTCGTAAAAATGGGCGCAAGCCTTGAATTTTTGGTAAAGGCCAGCACCGACCAGGGCGCACACATCGAAAATCACGGCAACAGGATTACGACGATTGAAACCCGGTGTAAAATCTTTCACCATGAAAAATAGAATTTTCAAGAGCTGGAAAACTTCCATCCTGGGGATGATCCTGCTTAGCTTCGCCCTGGTGATGGTTGCCATCGGCAAAACGACCCTTGAAAGTTTGATCCTTTTTTTACCCGTAAGCTTTGGTTTGATTTTTACCAATGACCCCCGCAGCTGGGGAGGTCTTAAAATAGTGTTTTTCATAGTTAGTGCATGGTTAATGACCGCTTGCAGTCCTCAGGCGCGGTTATCCCGCCTGATGGACCGGCACCCGGAATTAAACACATTCGACACCATCCGGCGCGTGATCACGCTCCCGGTCCCGCAGGTGAAGGCAGATTCTTTTTTTGTCGACCGCCCCGGCGACACGGTGAAAATCGACAATGGAAGGCTTGAAATCCGCTATCTCAAAGAGCGCGACACCGTGAAAATTTGGGGAAGGTGTAAAGCCGACACCGTAAAAATTTACGATACGTTGATAATTCCAAGGATCAAAGTAATGCCAGCCATCCTGCAGCCGGGAGCTGGTTCAGCCCTGGCATCGGCAATAAACAAACGACCCGCCTGGGCCCTGGCCGCCGTTATCGCATTTTGCGGAATGATTATTTTTGTTGCGGCCAAAATTTTTAAAAGGTAAAAATGTTTTCTGCACTATCTTTGTAAAAAAAACAGATCATGCCAAAGATTTTTGAGTACCTGGGAATTTACCTGTTTTTATGGTCAGATGATCATTTACCCATGCACTTCCACGCCAGGCACCAAAAATATGAAATGGTAATTGAAGTGATTTTTAAAAATGGCAAACCTACTTTTAAATACAAAACAGTAAAAGGCCGGGAACCATTTCCACCGGCAAAACTTACACATTTGAAAAAATTTGTAAAAGCATATTACCGTTACATGGTTCGCAAATGGGAGCTATTTTACATTTATGGCTACCAGGTGAAGTCAGAAAAAGTAAAGGACTTAAAAGGTTTGAACAATGAGGATTAAAAAGGCTCTGTACACCGAAGGTTACAAAATTGCTCTTACCTTCGATGATGGTAAAACAGAAATCATTGATTTTTACCAATTCCTTAAAAGGGCAAACAATCCAATGACTTACCAATTCTTGGACTTGGAAAAATTTAAAAAATTCAGGCTTTATTATGGCGATTTAATTTGGCCCCGTCACGAAATGGCCTTTAGTGCTGATAAATTAAAGCAGTGGAACAGAAAGCCCGCTACTAAAGATTTGGTATCGTAGTGATAACCTGAATAGCCGCTTTTTGTATCCGGTTGAGCCAATCGCCGGGAAA
>JAPLDG010000008.1:23873-26962 GCA_026391845.1 Bacteroidota bacterium
TTGGAAACTCATCCCCTTTTTTTCTATCCTGCATATCCTTTTCAAAAATTGCAATTTCCGAAAGTGCCCGCTGGAGCTTTTCTAATTCCTTCTGGTTGGTTATCTTTTTTGCTTTCATAATACTATTTCTTTAGCTGATCCAAAAACGCCTGGCCGAAAATCATTTTTATAGAATTGCTCCCAGGGTTTGGGTCTAATTCTATTTGAATGGTAACTTTTAAATTGTCGTTAGGAACTTTTATAATTTCAGGTACCAGATAAGAATCATCTTTTACCAGTTGAGAAATTGAAACATCTAAAGCATTAGAAATCCGGTCAAGGCTTTCTAATTCAATGTTTTTACTTCTGATCATTTGGTAAAAACCTTGCCTGTTTTTCAGTCCCATTTTCCTTGCCATTTCAGCCCCGGAAATATTTTTTTGCCTTAAAATGGCTTCTATATTTTTTTGAATATCAACCATTTAATGATTTCTTAACATTAGTTGTTAATAAAAATGACAATGTATGTATTGACAATGACAATATTTGATTTACCTTTGTGTCGTAAATATACTACGAAAATGGAAGAAAGTCAAGTAAAAACGTACAGACGTAAACGCGAAAGTTACCGGTTAGGCCAAAACAACCCGTATAAATTGACTGAGGAGGTTAAACGAAAGTTGATTTCCGAGCGTGAATTTTTCAGGTTTGTAGAGGATTATTTTCACATCGCCAAAGATTCAGTTTACCGGTATGTAAAGTTTAACGATCCGGCGTTAACTCAGATCGGGTTTTTACAGGAACTGGCAATGAAAATCAATTTGTGTAATTCGCCTGATGTTCCTTTGATTGATTACATGGGATTAATTGAAAAAGCATGATCCCACTATTTCACCGAAAAGACAAGTTTAGCGCCTGGCGAAAATCATTAGCGCCGGGTGATCCGGTTGCCTTTGAAGTCAATTCAGGGATATGGCAAACCGGGAATGTTGTTGAAGTCCGCGGGCGATCCTATTTTATTGTCGTGATTTCAAACAGCGGTTACAAAAATATTTTGTTGTTACATGGTGAAGTATTCCCAATAGATGAAATTTCTCAGGCTCCGCAGCGGTGCGACCTGGGACTTACCCGACCGACGGTTATACACCAAGTCGATCATAGCGGCCAGCGCAGCCGGGAGAGGTACAGAAGCCTTCCCGGTTTGCGTTGGCTTTTTTCGTTCCCGGAGGCCTTTTTTCTTTTCCCCCTCCGCCGGCAATGCAACCGAAAAACGATTGACCCTGGTGGCAACTCAGAGAGAGGGTAAGAAAAAAAACCGAAGCGATTAACAAACCAAAACTTTCCATTATGTTACAGGTTACTTACACATACGATTTATTTGATACGCACAGAATCCTCGCTGATCCCTATTATCATGGTAAGAAAGCAGCTGGAAACGCGGGTGCGCCAGCTCATTTGCGATAAGATAGACCGCATGAGGAACCAGCGCAGCGAGAATTACAAATACGGCGACAGTTGGGGGATTGTGGCTTCCAAGGCTTTGTTTTCAATACCATCTTGCACGGTAACAGCAAGAGCCATTAAGGACATGACAAAATTTGCTTTATACCTTGAAACGGCGATCCGGCCAAAGCTGGATGATATTACGCCTTCCATTAATTCACGCTTTTATGAAGGCTTCATTAACAAGCTGAATTTATTGGATGAATACACAGGTTTTATACTCAGAAATCCGGACTTCTGTGATGTGTTAAAAAGGGAAGAAAAAGTAAATAAAGCCGTTTAGTTATCCCGCTGAAAATCAACCTCTTTTCCCTTCCTCGTTAATAAAGGGCTATTCGTGGGAAAAAACTGACCCAAAAAAGTTAAAAAAACAACCCAAAATTTTTAATCCATGCTACACGAATTGAAAACAGTACCACCGTATTTTGAAGCAGTCCGCAATGGTGACAAACAGTTTGAAGTTAGAAAGAATGACAGAGGTTTTAAAATTGGTGATGAAATACTGTTGCGTGAATGGTTTCCTAATCTTGAGGACTATTCAGGCAGGACTGCACACCGGAAAATTACCTATGTGTTGCAAAGTGAAAAATATGGCGTTGCTCCTGGCTTTTGTGTATTAGGTTTGGCAGTGATTTAAAGAATGAGAGGCTTGATAAATGTTGGATCACAACCGCAAAAGAAGCAACATAATTTCAGCCTTGAAAAGAAAAAACCTTAAACTGATGCAAAAGATTGATCGATACAAACAGGAAACGACCCTTACCCCGGCTAAGGATCGGCACTTGGTGCGGTTGCAAAAAGATGCTTCCAGGTGCGCAAACTTTAGTTTGTACGGTCACAATACCAGCACTGCTGATATTAAGTACTTCGCTTCTGTGATGTGCGGTAACAAATGCTGCTTTGTCTGCAACTTCGCCAGGCAAAAGCGGGTAAGGCGCAAATACTTCAAATGGTTTGGAGAGAATCCGAAAATTTACAGCATCCAAAAAGGCGACACCCGGAAATATTGCACCAAGACAAGGTTTGAGGGCTTTTACAAGCAGCGCGGTTATTGCAAGACAGGGGAGGAGGGATACGACATAATGCATCTCACGTTAACCGTTCCGCATTATGCTGACAGCGGGTTTAATGGCAATCAGTATTATTTCGATGTTATTGCAGACCGCTTCCATAATTTGAGAAATGAGGCCCCCGGCTGGAATGACCTGGTATTTGGGGGAGAGTACGGAATAGAGACAACAAAATCCGAAAATGGCCTGCATATTCACATTCACAGCCTTGTTTTCGTAAAACAGGTACAGCAGAGCCGCAACCGGTTGCACAGGCTTATCCTTAAAGAATGGAACAAGCGCACCGAAAACAAAGCTACCAGCCGCGCCGGGCTGGATCAAACGACCATTGATTTAATCAAAAAAAGTAACCGGTCATTCGATGACGATTTTGTAAAGTCCTTAAATCCCAAGGCAACTACCATGATCAATCTTGAAACAATTTATAGTTACAAGGAAGGTAAAAAGGTGCGCACAAGTAATTTTAATTCTGATGAAATGCTTTACGCGGTGATGGAAGCCATTAAATACCATTTTGAGCCGTTGGCTTTTGACAAA
>JAPLDG010000008.1:26977-33528 GCA_026391845.1 Bacteroidota bacterium
AAAGGACTTCGATTTTGATTTAATGACTGAGATTATGCCAGTGATTTACAAAAAGCAGCTTTATAAAAAATTTGGTTGTCTGCATGGTGAGAAATCTTTAAACCTCAAAGAAGACGACACGCTAAAAGAAGATTTTGAAGATTCAAAAGACTTACTGGAGCTGGTTGACCAGGAAACCGGGGAGATAAGGCCGGAGTTTGATTTTTTTGTAATGAATCCTGCATATATGTTTCACATGACCGAAAGTAATAACAAGCTTGTTTTATCCAATGAAGGCAAAAAGAAAATGAGGAAAATCCACGCTTTTACTGTCTCAGGTGCAGTTTCGCAGCTGGGCGACATGGTAAAGGCAACCTATAATAAACATTCACTAACCATTAAAAATTAACGCTATGATCAAAATGCAAATTATTGGTAACATCGGGCAAAACGCACGTGTTACAGATGTGAACGGTCGCCGTTCCATTAACTTTTCAGTTGCTCACAACAAAAAGTACAAAGACAGTGAGGGTGTTGAAGTTGAAACAACCCTTTGGGTAAATTGTTCTTACTGGAAAAATGCAGACCAGAGCACAGAAATTGCAAAATACCTTATTCCCGGAACCAAGGTATTTGTAGAGGGCATCCCAGACGTGAAGCTTTACAAAAACAAAGACGGCCAGCAATCCGTATCAATGAATTGCATGGTAACACAGATTGAACTGTTATCAGCCAAAAAGGAAAGCGACACGGAGCGCACCGAAGAACGCGAGCCGGTGATCCGGGAAATGATCAGGCCAAATCAATCCAGCGCACCAGCCGGGCCTGATGGTGACGACTTACCATTTTAGCCATGTATTACAAAGGTGACATACTTATTGATTTTCGCCGCCGGATTCTGTTTGAATTTCCGGGCATGGAGGGATTTGATAAAAAAATTCTTTATAAGTGCCGCCTTGCAACACCAGGAGAAACGACCATTTTTAAACGTGAATTTCACGGGAAAAAGGAAATTTCCTTTGAGGAGTTTAAACAGGAAATGGAAGTTTTTGACGGTCGGAAAATGAGAAATGTAATTTATGCTCACATACCATTATCAGAAAGCGAGTATATATTTTTCAGATCCATGAAGCACCAGTTTGTTTATAATTTGGATTTTCACCAAAAATTAAGTGTATTGATTGACAGTTATGTATATCCTATTGAACATAATACTCAGGATGAAATAGAATACGCTAAATTGAAGGAATTGAAACGGTTATTATCTGAATTACTGACAGATGAAAAAAAGTAAGTATGTACTTTTTTATTTGTCTTATAATTAATATTGGGAGGACAGTTAACTGTTTCTAAACAAAATATATTGTGCTTATTAATTTGTTGATAATCTGCACTTTTCTAATTCATATTGAGCTTTTAGCAATTTGAGTTACGTTTTATTTCAACAATCGTGCGCACGTTTGCACAAACCCAATTGAAAACAATTTAACTCGCTGAGAACGAACAAAGCTACAACAAGTAAAGAACAAAACCAAATAAAAGGCACAGTCTTGTAAAACGAAAAATGGATTTTGATTCATCGTTATTTTTCTTTACCCTTTCGTCGGTCTTTTCATAACATCAAGGATATTTCTTCAGAAGAATACTATATAATCTTGTACATCTTTTCTAAAATTTCGTAACATTCAGCCCAGGGACATATTGTATCTTGCACTATAAGATATTCACATATCAATTTCAAAAAAACCGCCGACAATTCATAACAAACTGAATTTGTATAAACTCAATAGTGGAGACCTGAAACCACTGAAAACGGTGTGAGGCTGAACCCATAACCCATATGAGTGGGTGCAAAATAATCTTCAAATCCCATGAAAAAAATTTCCGTATTAATTTGTTTATCGCTGATTTCAGCATGTGCCTTTTCGCAATGGACATGGCAACATCCCTTACCGCAAGGCAATACGCTGAATTCCGTTTACTTTCCCGGTGCCAATACCGGGTATGCGGCGGGTGATTATGGAACCATCATAAAATCCGGTGATGGAGGTATCGCCTGGACTATTTTATCAAGCGGAACAACCAATGACTTACATTCAGTTTTCTTTACCGATGTCGATAAGGGTTATGCCGTGGGTGATCACGGAATCATTTTGAAAACCATGAATGGAGGCGGAACCTGGAGTGATCTGTCGGGCGGAACAACCAATTTGTTAAGGTCGGTTTTCTTTTCCGATGCTGATACAGGTTATGCAGTGGGTGATTCGGGTACCATTTTAAAAACCATCAATAGTGGCACAACCTGGACTGCTTTATCAACCGGAACTACTGACAATTTATATTCAATCTGCTTTACCGATGCCAATACCGGGTATGCAGTGGGTCAAGGTGAAACAATCATAAAAACTACCAATGGCGGCACAAATTGGACTACGCTGCATAGCGGAGCAGGCTATCCTGGTATGTTTTCTTCGGTTTGCTTTCCCGATGCAAATACGGGTTATGTGGTTGGGGTTTTTGGAGCCATTTCAAAAACAATTGATGCAGGCACAACCTGGACTGCCCTGTCAAGCGGAACCATTTACGATTTACTTTCAATCTGTTTTACCGATGCCAATAATGGATACGCAGTGGGTTTGTTTGGAACTATCATCAAAACCACCGATGGCGGCATAACCTGGACACTTTTTACGAGTAGATCAGTAGATTTATATTCAGCTTTCTTTACCAATACCACTTTGGGATATGCGGTGGGTAAAGGCGGAGCCATTTTTAAAACCATTAATGGTGGTACCAGCTGGAGTACTTTATCGAGTGGATCGGCAGAAAATCGTTTATTTTCTGTTAATTTTTTCAGCGCTGATAAAGGTTATGCCGTTGGTGCTAATGGAACCATCTTTAAAACCAGCAATGGAGGCACAACCTGGATTGCACAATTAACCGGAACAACTTCTCCTTTACAATCAGTTTGCTTTACCGATACGCTTACCGGTTATGCGGTAGGTAATAGTGGTCCGGGTCCTCCAAGTGAAACTTGCATCCTGAAAACCATAAATGGAGGCACAACATGGACTGTTTTGCCGAGCGGAACAACAAATAATTTAGGATCAGTTTACTTTACCGATGCCAATACGGGTTATGTTTGTGGTAATAGTTATTTTCATACGGGAACAACTATCTTAAAAACCATTGATGGAGGAAAATCTTGGACCGATCTATCGATCAGCACAACCTATTCTTTAGGTTCAGTTTACTTTCGCAATGCAAATACTGGCTATATTGTTGGAGTTCCATATTTACCCGGAGGTGATGGAATCATTCTGAAAACTACTGACGGAGGCATAACCTGGACTGAATTATCATGCGGAACCACTAACTATTTGTACTCAGTTTTCTTTCCCGATGCCAATAACGGTTATGCAGTTGGCGATTCAGGAACCATTTTAAAAACCGCAAATGGAGGCACAACCTGGACTAAACTATTCAGCGGCACAACTCATTTTTTCGTGTCAGTTTACTTTACCGATGCCAATACCGGTTATGTGGTGGGTGAAGGGGAAACTATTTTAAAAACTACCAATGGCGGTACTTTTGTTGAAGAAGCCGTATCACCGGAGCAAACAATCATCATTTATCCCAATCCGGCAAATAGTAAAATCACAATTCTGGATAAGAAAAAATTGCCCGGGGAGACAACAATAAGCATCTACAATATTACCGGAACTTTGGTTATGCATTATAAGATCAGAGATCGAAACCCGGTTGAATTAGATGTCAGCACACTGGCCAAAGGCGTTTACCTGGTGAAAATTCAGAAAAGGATGATTATTGAGTGTAGAAAACTAGTTGTTAATTGATAAGACTTCATCAAGGAGATATGCCGGAGTACCCATACTTTTGAAAATATTATCTTGTTTATTATCAAGATTATAACAAAATATGTTTGTCTTATAATTAATTGATAGGAAGGTTAACTGTTTATAAACATAATATATTGTGCTTATTAGTTTGTTAATAATCTGCACTTTTCTAATTCATATTGAGTTTTTAGCAATTTGAGTTACATTTCATTTCAACAATCGTGCTCACGTTTGCACAAACCAAATTTTCACATTTTATTTCAATCATTTCTTTCCTTCAGACTATTCATTTTAGTTTTTCCTTCAGTATTTTGATCAGGTCTTGAAGGTTTTGCTTGTCTTGCTCCAGCTCGACTATCCTGGCTTCTAATCGATCAATGTCATCTGTATCAGACTTCCTTTCGATTTTGTCTTGTTCCAAGAACCAATAATCAACTGGTATGTTAAGTTCCGCTGAAATCTTCGCCAGTGTTGATATTTTTAAGGTTCCATTTTTCAAGGAATAGCGAAATCCGTTTTCAGTAAGCCCTCTTTCATTCGGATATTTCTCCTTTAATTGCTTCAAAAAGTCTTTGATGTGCAATTTTCGATCCAACAAGCACCTTGAAATTTTTGTACCAAAATCTTTTATACTGTCCATTTCAGTCAGTTAAATTTGTTTTCATTCTCAATAAGTATGTTTGAGCATAATTAATTATGTTTGTAGTTAAATTAATTGTTTCTTTGCCGGCTCAAAAAACAACAGATTAACGACAATTAACTCACTTACAACGAACAAAACTACAACATGAAACGAACAAAACCAAACAAAAAACACAGTTTTTTTGAAAACAATAAAGACTTTCTTTCCCTTTTCCAAAATATCCCTTATGGAACATCTCGAATTGTCCATGATAGATTGATTGTAAAATTTGGTGAATCACATGACTATTCGTTGAACTATATCAACATGTGTCTTAACCCGGATGATATTCGCTTTAATAGGAATATCATGAATGAAGCCCTTGGGCACTTTACAGAGGTTCGACTTGACCAGGAGAGAACCAGACTCATCTTACAACAGCTTGTCTCAGAAAACGCATTATCAACTGTTCAATGAAATCATTCTCCAACATGAGTCATCCGGATCTTCGCATTATGTGGGGAAGCCTGAAACTGCTGAAGATTATTATGCACTCCTCTCCATATATTTTTGCAGGATTGATGACAACGGATTCTATCGAATCTCTATTTAGGGATTTTCAGGATCAAATAAACATTAGCGAGCGTATCGATCAATTAATCCTGGCAATTGAAGCTGAACTCCCCAATGCACCAGAAGAAAAACTTTGACTTTAACCGCAAGACTTTAATCCCCCAAATTAATTATCCATGGCAAAAATTCAACGAAACCTCTTTGAGGGCGCCCCCGGTATGCTCATGGACAGGATTCATGAAGTCGACAGCCTTCTTGGCAATTCTGAATTAAAAACAGGACAAACAGAATCCTGGAAATTCTGGAAAAGGACCAGTGATATCATGAAGTACGCCTGGGACTACATGCAAAATCTCAATTGGGTGCTTAAAGAAAATTATGCACTCAAAGAAGAAAACACCTATTTGCGAGCTGCCCTGGCTCATGAAAGAGAAATCAACATGCACATTTCTGTACTCACTCATTTGAAATTGACTGATCAGTTTGAAGAGCGAGTAAAATTGGTGGATCAAATAATGGCCCTTGGTGTTAATGATTTAGGGGGGATATTCCGTGGATGAGAATATCGATCTGCTTGACACAAATGCCGGCCAAAAAGAAAAGATTTGCGCGGAGGCTGAAATTTTGCTTAAGGATGCCGGTGACAATATCTTTCAGCAATCAGATGCTATTTCCATAATCTGCCAGAATTTCATTGAACTGAAGGATCCCGCTTCGGCTGATCTGTTCTTCAAATACGTTTCGAAGAAATTCAAAATAGCCAAAAAGATATTCACGGACAGTTTCAAAAAACTGTCCGATGAAGCAAAAAGACCTGCACCCACAAGGAGAAAGTACCAGGATGATGAAGATGATGATGAAAATTTGGGCTGGTTTGTACGCAATAACTCTTATTGGTTTTATACCAAAGATGGTTTGCCCGTAAAAGGTTCAAATTTCATTATCAAACCTTTATTCCATATCTATTCAAAAATTGATAATAAACGCCTGGTGGAGATCACCAATGATAAAGGATATTCTAAAATCGTTGATATCCCTTCGAAGAATTTTATCAGTATGGAGCAATTTGCCGCATACTGCTATTCAGAAGGGAATTTCATGTGGACAGGCGTTAAATCAAATTTTCAGAAGATCCTCCATTCCCGAGTGCAAAGAATTGAAAACTTTAGGCTGGAGAAGAGAGGGTTTTTATGCTTTCGCCAACGGCATTTACAATGGCGTATGGCAACCGGTGGACGATCTTGGCATTACTTCCCATAAAGACAAAAAGTATTTCTCCCCGGCCTTCTCAGTGGTATATGCCGACGTAATGGATGATGCCGATGATTACCAGAACGACCGGTATTTCATTTACAACCAATCACCGATAACTTTTGGTGAATGGACCATGATCATGTCCAATGTCTACGGGAAAAATTCCATGATGGGTATATCCTATGCAATTGCCACCTGCTTCCGGGATCTGATTTATGAAAAATACAAGTGCTTTCCGCACTTGTTTTTGTTTGGAGAAGTCC
>JAPLDG010000293.1:0-4560 GCA_026391845.1 Bacteroidota bacterium
TGATTCCTTTGCCATGCAATTCATTGCAAAGGTAGTCCATGTTATACAGCAATGGTTCGCCTCCTGTTACAACAATCGATTTTGCGGGACAGGCAATGGCATTTTGGACAATCAGATCGGTTGATACCGGGGGAAAATCTGATGCATTCCATGACTCCTTCACATCACACCAGGAGCATCCTACATCGCAGCCGCCGACCCGGATAAAATAGGCAGCCTGGCCGGTGTTGTACCCTTCACCCTGAATGGTGTAAAACTCTTCCATTACAGGCAGGACTTTCCCCTGACTCAATAAATTTTCTGCTATTTTTTTCCGGGGATTCAGGAAACTTCCTTTTTCGCTGCTTTCAGGGTATTCTGGAGCAACGACACAATGGTCATCGGCCCTACGCCTCCCGGTACAGGTGTAATGTAACTGCACTTCCTTGAAACTATTTCAAAATCGACATCCCCTTTTAATCTGAAACCTGATTTTGTTTCTGATGAAGGAACCCGATGTACGCCAACATCCACAACTACCGCATCTTGCTTTACCATATCGGCCGTCACAAAACCCTCTTTGCCCATAGCAACAACCAAAATGTCGGCACGGGAAGCAATCGCAGGGATATCCTGTGAATAACTGTGACACAATGTTACAGTAGCATTCCCGCGATCGGATTTGCGCGAAAGCAGGATGCTGACAGGAGTTCCAACGATGTGGCTGCGCCCGAGGACAACAATGTTTTTCCCTGCGGTCTCGATCTGATACCGGTCCAATAAAGTCAAAATTCCCATTGGCGTTGCAGGTAAAAAGCAAGGCAGGTTCAGCGCCATTTTCCCGATATTGACCGGATGAAAACCATCAATATCCTTGACAGGATTAATTCGTTCGATGATTTTGTGTTCATCGATGTGAGCCGGAAGTGGCAGTTGAACGATGAAACCATCTATTTCCTGATCGGCATTAAGGAAATCGACCACTTCAAGCAATTTTTCCTGGGTAATATTTGACGGATAACGATACACGGAGGATATGAAACCGACCTCGCGGCAGGCTTTCTCTTTCGCCGCCACATAGGTCAGACTTGCCGGATCCTCTCCCACCAAAACAGCTGCGACATGCGGTGGTTCAAGTCCTTGGTCCAGAAATCGTTCCTTAACCTCTGCGGCAATTTCAGTTTTAATCTGATCGGCAATCAGCTTGCCATCAAGCAGTTTCATGATTGTTACTTTAGTTCATATTTTTCATGTTCCGCATGACATTCGCCATGTTCTTTCCTTTGTTGGCGGTAACCATCTTCATCATTTTCCGGGTATCATCAAATTGCTTGATCAGCCGGTTTACATCCTGGATGGTGGTTCCTGATCCCGTGGCAATGCGTTTGCGCCTGCTTCCGTTCAACACGGCAGGGTTTACACGCTCATCCGGGGTCATGGAATGAATAATGGCCTCGATACCTTTGAATGCATTATCGTCAATTTCAAGATTTCTGATGGCTTTTCCCATCCCGGGAATCATACCGAGCAGGTCCTTTACATTGCCCATCTTCTTTATCTGCTTGATCTGAGCCAGAAAATCATTGAAATCAAATAGATTTCTCGCAATTCGTTTCTGTAGTTTTTGCGCTTCCTCCTCATCAAACTGTTCCTGCGCTTTTTCTACCAGCGAAACAATGTCGCCCATTCCGAGAATACGGTCGGCCATTCGTTCGGGGTAGAAAATATCGATGGCTTCCATTTTTTCGCCAAGCCCTACAAATTTTATTGGCTTGTTTACCACGGATTTGATACTCAAGGCAGCCCCCCCCCGGGTATCTCCATCCAGTTTTGTCAAAACAACGCCCTCATAATCAAGACGTTCGTTAAATGCCTTTGCAGTATTTACTGCATCTTGTCCTGTCATTGCATCGACCACAAACAGCGTTTCCTGAGGATTAATAGCGGTTTTGATGTTTGCAATTTCGTCCATCATCTGCTCATCAATGGCCAAACGGCCGGCAGTATCGACGATGACAATATTGTGCCCCTTCTCTTTAGCGTATGCAACCGATCGTTTCGCAATTTTCACCGGATCGTTGGCTGCATCTTCCGAGTAAACTTCTATGTCTATTTGCTGACCGAGAACTCTCAACTGCTCAATAGCCGCAGGTCTGTAAACATCGCATGCCACCAGCAAAGGCCGCTTTCCCTTCTTGGTTTTCAGATAGTTGGCAAGTTTTGCGGAGAATGTAGTTTTACCCGAACCTTGCAAACCGGCTACCAGAATAATCGCAGGCTCACCTTTGATATTCAACTCCGTTTTCTGTCCCCCCATCAGTTCAGCCAGCTCATCATGGACAATCTTGACCATCAACTGGCCAGGCGATACAGCTGTTAATACATTCTGTCCCAATGCCTTGTCTTTTACCTGATCGGTAAACTGTTTGGCTATTTTAAAGCTAACATCGGCATCGAGCAGCGCTTTTCTGACATCTTTCAGTGTATCGGCCACATTGATCTCCGTGATGTGTCCATGTCCTTTGAGGACTTTGAACGCACGGTCGAGTTTATCACTTAATCCTTCGAACATTTCAAAGATTGTTAGTTAGGCATGGCGGGTAAAAGAGTAACAGAGTAACAGAGTAACAGAGTAACAGAGTAACAGAGTTACAGAGTCATGAACCAATATTTTACGGGCCTGCCGGATTTTTCTGCAAAATTAACAATTTATACTGACACTGAATACAGGCTCAATCATTGTCCGGAATTTTTAGTCTGCTTGTTTTTGGTTCCCTTTTTTCCGGTAATTCTGTTGGTTTTTTTTTGCTGAAACTATTCGTGACAATGAAAAACATTGTACATTTGTACAAATATTAAAACTCAAAATTTCAAACTATGAAGAAAACTTTACTTTCAATCGTTGCCATTTTGGCATTGTCCGTGGGTGTGAATGCCCAGTGGATAGAACAAGCAACCGGATTCGCAACTGCTTCCAGGGGAATCAGATGTGTATATGCGGTTAACGACCAGGTTGTCTGGGCAACTGCGTATGACGGAACTGCCACTGGCGCTGCATGCCAGGATCTGACGGTTACAACAAATGGCGGTACTTTGTGGACACCTCATAAAGTAACAGGCACCACCATCCTTGACATTGCAAATGTTGTTGCGCTCGATGCCTCCACAGCATGGGTTTCCATGTATCCTCCCGCAGCTACAACAACCGGTCAGGGTATTTATAAAACTACTGATGGCGGTGTGACTTGGACCCGTCAGACTACTGCAGCATTTGGCACAACATCCTTTGTCAATGTTGTTTATTTCTGGGATGCGAACCTTGGGTATTGCATGGGCGACCCAATCGGTGGAGAGTTTGAAATTTACACCACCGACAATGGTGGAACTACCTGGACTATTGTACCGGGCGCCAATATCCCCAATGCAATTGCGGGCGAGTATGGAACAGTAGGGTATTATGCATCAATCGGAGATACGACCTGGTTTGGAACAACCAAAGGACGCGTTTTCAAATCGATTGATCATGGTCATAACTGGACAATGTCAGCCATCACCGGATGGAGCGCTCTGAGCACACAGCCATTTGCTCGCGACAAAAACAATATCATCTGCGGAGACAGAAGCGCTGCAACTACCGGAAAAATGGTACGGAGTGTTGATGGCGGAACCACCTGGACCCCGATTGTAACCACCGGAAATGTTTTCACAAACGATATGTGCTATATCCCCGGAACCCCGAAAACATGGGTTACGACCGGTGCTGCAACCGGATTATCGGGTGTTACCTACTCATTTGACGATGCAGTGACCTGGAAAGATATGGACGTCACGATCGGCACCCAATTCTTGGGCAGCGACTGGGTGAACGATTCAACCGGCTGGGCTGGCGGATTTAATGCGGATGCAACAACCGGTGGTATGTTCAAATTTGAAGGCATTCTCGCTCCATGCGATTTTACAGCCAATGTTGTTGCTGTTGCCATGGGTGATACAGTGAAGTTTTCCATCAAGGATGGCGCCCATTCCACCTCAACCGTGAGCTGGGCATTCCCTGGCGGAAGCCCCACCACATCCATCAAAAGAAACCCGGCTATCAAGTATAACACAGCAGGCAGCTATAATGTTACACTGACCGTTACCAACACATGGGGCATAACCACAAATTTAAAAGCCAATTATGTGTATGTAGGCGGAGTAGGCATCAATGAACATTCAACTGCCAGTGTTTCTGTATTCCCGAATCCTGTCAAGGATGTTTTAAATCTTCAGGGCACATCGAATATCGAAGAGGTAACCGTAATGAACATGGTTGGACAGGTAGTTCTTACCCAGAAAGCTGACATTGCCAATTTAACGATCAACACATCTGGTCTCGCATCAGGGGTTTACAACCTCCGGATTAAAATGGCCGATGGATTTATCAACAAGAAAATCGTTGTGAAATAGTATTTTTCACCCAAATAAAAACGGCTGCTTCATTCATTTGAGGCAGCCGTTTTCATTTAGATTCCTTTTTACATTCGCTCCGGAACTTAAATTCACAGGAGTTTCATCGATTTTTTTATAATACTGCCGGTCACT
>JAPLDG010000293.1:4626-4977 GCA_026391845.1 Bacteroidota bacterium
TTTGAAATCCCTATCCGAAGAAGTACCTTTTCCCGATTTTCTTCCTTGAGCAGCGGCAGTTCCTGATAGAATTGATTGAAGCCTTTCGCCAGATCATACACGTAATTGGCGACAATGGCAGGGCTCAACTCCTCCCCGGCCAGGACAATAATCTCGTTAAACTGATATATCTTTTTTATGGTATCCTTCTCGAGACCCAGCAATGGAATGCCTAAGGAAATTTTCGTATCATCCCTGTGATAACCGGCTGCCTCGACCCTGGATAGCAGTGACTGGATGCGGGCATAAGTATATTGTATAAACGGACCGGTATTCCCATTGAAATCGATCGATTCCTTCGGGTCGAACAAC
>JAPLDG010000293.1:5035-6349 GCA_026391845.1 Bacteroidota bacterium
GAAATATTTCAAGGCTCCCAAACCAATGGTGTTAAATAAAGCAGAAGCATCTTCGGCTGGAAGATCATTGGCTTTTCCAAGTTCACGGGTGGTTTCTTCTGCCGTCTGCAACATCTCGTCCATCAGGTCATCGGCGTCAACTACGGTTCCTTCGCGCGATTTCATCTTTCCCTGCGGCAGTTCAACCATCCCATATGACAAATGATTGATATGTGCGCTGTACTCCTTGCCCAGCCTGGCCAGCACTTTTTTAAGAACATCGAAATGATAATTTTGTTCATTCCCAACCACATAGATCATCGTTGAAGGGTGATACTCGTCGAAGCGCAGTTGGGCGGTACCAAGATCCTGGGTCATGTAAACAGAAGTGCCATCAGCGCGGAGCAGGAGTTTTTCGTCAAGCCCTTCATCCCTCAGATCAGCCCAGATGCTTCCATCTTCTTTCTGTATCAGCACCCCGTGATCGAGCCCCTCCATCACAAGGTCCTTGCCGAGAAGGTAGGTTTCACTTTCGTAATAGATATGATCGAAAACAACTCCCATGCGGCGATACGTGAGATCAAATCCCTGGTACGCCCAGCCATTCATCAATTTCCATAAAGCAATCGTATCATGGTCTTTTGCCTCCCATTTCCGGAGGATTTCCTGGGCCTCCGTCATCAGCGGCGCCTGTCGTTCCGCCTCCTCTTCGGTAAGACCTTTCCCGATCAGATCTTGTATTTCGGTTTTGTAATGACTGTTAAAGAGCACATAATATTTTCCAATCAGGTGGTCGCCCTTGATGCCCGCCGAACCGGGCGTTTCGTTGTTTCCCCATTTCATGTAGGCAAGCATCGACTTGCAGATGTGGATTCCACGATCGTTCACCAGATTCACCCTGACAACCTTGTGCCCGTTGGCTTTTAAAATCTCTGCCAGGGAAAAACCAAGCAGGTTGTTGCGGATATGCCCGAGATGAAGTGGTTTATTGGTGTTCGGAGAAGAATATTCCAGCACCACCGGGGGCTCATGGCGGTTTTTATGGTATCCGAAATCAGGTTGAACCGCGCTTTTAACGAGGAACTTCATCCAGAAATGATCGCTCAGCACCAGGTTTAAGAAACCTTTGATCACATTGAACGAGGAAATCTCCGGCATATTTTGCTGCAGAAAGGCACCGATTTCTGCTGCAGTGGCTTCCGGTGACTTCCTGGAAATTTTAAGCAATGGAAATACCACGATGGTAAAATCGCCGGTAATCTCCTTTTTTGTCTTTTCCAAACCGATTGAATCCGGATTCAACACATGACCATATAAATGCAGCACTGCCGCGCA
>JAPLDG010000055.1 GCA_026391845.1 Bacteroidota bacterium
CTTCAGCATGGATATTTCATCCCGAAGTTTGCGTGCGCTGATAATTTGACCCGCCTTTAAAGTTGCGGAATCACCTGGATCCTCAACAACTTTTTTTCCATAGATCCAGTCGTTTTCTTCCTGAAAGTCTATTTTATTGATCAATTCGCCCTCAAGGAAACGGGAATCGCCCGGGTCTTCAACCTCAACCTTGCGCATCATCTGACGAACGATGGTCTCGAAATGCTTGTCGTTGATCTTCACACCCTGTAGGCGGTAAACCTCCTGGATTTCATTCACAATGTACTCCTGAACCTTCATCGGTCCTTTGATGGCCAGGATGTCACTCGGGGTCAATGCCCCGTCTGAAAGCGCGGTTCCAGCACGAACGTAGTCATTTTCCTGCGCCAGAATCTGCTTTGAAGTCGGAACCAGATATCGTTTTTCCTCCCCGGTTTTTGATGTAATGATGACCTCGCGGTTTCCTCTTTTCAGTTTTTTAGCGAATGATACAACTCCGTCAATTTCTGACACCACTGCCGGATCCGACGGGTTGCGTGCTTCAAATAATTCGGTAACCCTGGGCAATCCTCCGGTGATGTCACCTGCCTTGCCAATGGCACGTGGACCGGTTTGCTCATCAGATTCAACCCTGAAGGTGACATTTTCGATAATACTTTCAAAATTCACCTTACCTGGCACTTCTGATAGGATTACGGCGTTGTATGGATCCCAGTCACTGATCAGCTGGCCCTTCTTTACAGCATCCCCGTCATGAAAATAGAGTTTTGCGCCATAAGGGATGTGCGCCGATGTGAGGGCAATCCTTGTATTCTGGTCCACAATCCTCATTTCGGCAGATCGTCCGATCACAATTTCGTATTTTTCGCCTGCATCACTCACATAATCTACAGACCTCAACTCATCAATCTCAAGTATCCCGTCATGTTTTGCATCAATTCGGGATGCGCTGGCTATATTCACACCGGCCACACCACCCACGTGAAATGTACGGAGGGTCAACTGTGTTCCAGGTTCCCCGATACTCTGCGCTGCAATAACGCCTACCGCTTCACCACGCTGAACCATGCTTCCGGTCGCCAGATTACGTCCGTAACACTTGGCACAAACGCCTTTCTTCGATTCACAGGTCAATACCGAACGAATTTCAACACCTTCCAGCGGTGAGTTATCGATGATATAGCCTATTTCTTCTGTTATTTCCTTGCCTGCGGTTACTACCAGAACCCCTGTCTGAGGGTGATGGATATCATGAAGGGAAACACGTCCCAGTATCCTGTCATACAATGATTCAACTACTTCTTCAGCCTTTTTCAAGGCCGTTATGGTCAAACCACGCAACGTGCCGCAATCTTCTTCAGAAATGATTACATCTTGCGAAACATCAACCAAACGACGTGTAAGGTACCCGGCATCTGCAGTCTTGAGAGCAGTATCGGCAAGACCTTTGCGGGCGCCGTGAGTAGAAATAAAATATTCGAGCACCGATAATCCTTCCTTAAAGTTTGAAAGGATCGGATTTTCAATAATTTCACCGCCACCTGCGCCTGATTTCTGAGGTTTCGCCATCAGTCCGCGCATTCCGGAAAGCTGACGAATCTGCTCTTTGGAACCACGGGCACCCGAGTCGAGCATCATGTAAACAGAGTTAAATCCCTGTTTATCATTGATCAGCTGATTCATCAATGAAACAGTAAGCTGAGAGTTTGCGTGAGTCCAGATATCAATGATCTGATTGTAACGTTCATTATTGGTGATGTAACCCATGTTATAACTGTTCACCACCTCTTCAACCTCCGCCCGGGCATCAGCTACAAGGGATTCCTTAATGGCCGGAACGATCACATCATCCAGGTTAAATGATAAACCACCCTGGAAAGCCATTTTAAAACCAAGATCCTTGATATCGTCCAGGAATTTGGCGGTTTTGGCAGTACCTGTTTTTTTCAGGATCTGACCAATAATATCACGAAGTGACTTCTTGGTGAGTAAGGCATTGATATAACCATATTCTTCCGGAACAACCTGGTTAAACAAAATACGTCCACTTTTATAATCGCATGAAAATCGACACTTTTTTCATTGTAAGCAATGATCACCTCCTCAGGTGAATAGAAGATCATTCCCTCCCCTTTGACTTTCAGAACACTATCGCTTTTACGTGCTTTGGTCATGTAATATAACCCAAGAACCATGTCCTGGGAAGGAACCGTCACAGGAGCGCCATTTGCAGGGTTGAGAATGTTGTGAGAAGCAAGCATTAAAAGCTGAGCTTCAAGGATGGCTGCATTTCCAAGCGGAACGTGAACAGCCATCTGGTCTCCGTCGAAGTCGGCGTTGAAAGCGGTACATACAAGCGGGTGCAGCTGAATAGCCTTTCCCTCAATCAGTTTTGGCTGAAATGCCTGAATCCCAAGACGGTGAAGTGTAGGTGCACGGTTAAGCATTACCGGATGACCCTTTAAAATATTTTCCAGGATATCCCATACAACCGGATCCTTGCGGTCAACAATTTTTTTCGCCGATTTCACCGTTTTTACAATGCCACGCTCAAGCATTTTACGGATGATGAATGGCTTATAAAGTTCAGATGCCATCTCCTTTGGAAGTCCGCATTCGTTCAGTTTAAGCTCAGGACCAACCACAATGACCGAACGTCCGGAGTAGTCAACACGTTTACCAAGCAAATTCTGACGGAACCTTCCTTGTTTACCTTTCAAACTGTCTGACAGTGATTTAAGTGCACGATTCGATTCAGTTTTTACGGCACTGGCTTTACGGGAGTTGTCAAACAATGAATCCACTGCCTCCTGGAGCATCCTTTTCTCATTGCGCAGGATTACATCCGGCGCCTTGATCTCGATCAGTCTCTTCAGACGGTTATTGCGAATGATTACCCGTCGGTAAAGATCATTCAGGTCGGAAGTGGCAAAACGGCCGCCATCCAATGGCACCAAAGGCCGTAATTCCGGCGGAATAACCGGCACTACCTTTACAATCATCCATTCAGGGCGGTTTTCCAAACGTTTTTGACCATCACGGAATGATTCGAAGACCTGCAAACGCTTCAAAGCTTCCGCTTTACGTTGCTGGGAGGTCTCTGTATTCGCCTTCACACGCAGATCGTACGATTCTTTGTCGAGATCCAGCCGGGCCAGTAATTCGCAAAGCGCATCCGCCCCCATTTTGGCAACAAATTTATTCGGATCAGTGTCATCCAGGTATTGATTTTCCTGTGGAAGTTTATCCATGATGTCGAAATACTCTTCTTCAGACAGGAAATCAAGGTAATTGATTCCATCAACCAGTTTTACGCCCGGATTGATGACTACATATTTTTCATAATAGATGATCGCCTCGAGTTTCTTGGTGGGTAAGCCAAGCAGAGAACCGATTTTATTCGGCAATGAACGGAAAAACCAGATATGGGCAACCGGTACCACGAGTTGAATGTGACCCATTCGCTCACGCCTTACCTTTTTCTCAGTCACTTCCACTCCGCAGCGGTCACAGACAATGCCTTTGTAACGGATGCGCTTACACTTACCGCAATGGCATTCCCAGTCCTTGACAGGACCAAAAATACGTTCGCAGAACAGCCCGTCGCGTTCAGGTTTGTAGGTCCTGTAATTGATGGTTTCAGGCTTTAAAACCTCCCCACTCGACATCTCGAGAATCTTTTCCGGCGAAGCAAGGCTAATGGTAATCCTTGAAAAGCTGCTGTTTACCTGACCCTCTTTTCTGTAAGCCATATTATTTTATATTTCGATTGAAAACCAAAAACAGAAAATTC
>JAPLDG010000031.1 GCA_026391845.1 Bacteroidota bacterium
TCGGCAGTATTTGCGGGGAACTCCTCCGGTTTTTGTTTCCGATGTGATTGATTCTTGGATATCAATAAATTTGGATCATTGTTCATATATTTGCATTTGAAAGATTTTAAGACTGTAATTCAACGAATAAGAAAAAAGCCAGTTCATGCGGGCTTTTTTCGTGATGCAGGATTATACCGGCAGGGTGGTGCTGTCAATCAGGCAACCCCAGGGTGAAACATAGATTTTTGCACCGGGTAAATCCTTTGCCAATGCTTCCATTTTGTTTAACTCTTCCTCCATTGCAATTCCTTTTTCCAGCTGTTTGCTGAGATGGAAGGTCATCCTTTGGATCATACCGAGCAGGAAGGCCAGATCCTCGGTTGACTTTTTGGTAACTGCGATGTTTTGAATTTCCATGGCAGTGTTTATACAGTCGCTCATCTTTTCGGAATGCCGGAGGATGGCTTTATAGTTTTCGATTATATACATTGGCTATTCCTCCTTCCCGGTCTGGATAAATATGAATCGACCTTCTCATCGGTCTCTGAAACCGTTTTCTTCCTGCCGGCCATGATCCAGCTGGTAACCTCTAATTTTGAAAAGTACAATCGCTTGCCTCGCTTGCAAACGGGGATTTCAGCCCGGGAAACCAGACTATAAATGGTAGGGACCGTGAGATGCAGGAACTCGGCAGCCTCCCTTATAGTTAAAAGTTTATCGGCATCAGGTTGGGAAACTTCACTTCTGGAAAGAAGTAAACGTTCGATGTTATCCAGTTTATCTTGTAACTGGCTAACTGCTTGGGGTAATTGTTCAAATGTAATTGCCATATAGGATAAATATTAGTTATCCGGCAATTTTACACGCGGCATTTCGCGGCATTGAGACGCGAGTACTCCTTATTTTAAAGTTTCGTAGTGTTTTTTTACCTCTTCTCTATGCTGGGAAGCAGTATACCTGGGGTCACGATTTGTTGTGTTTTTCCTTAGATCATTCATATTCCCCTGGATGGCTCTTACTGAGACTGGTCTGTTTCCGGCACAAAATATTTCAGAGAATTTTTTATACATGTCCGTTCTTGTGGATCCATACTCTGATAAAAAGTAGTCGGTGAAGCCGAGGTGATCAAACATTGCAATTTTATAGGGAACATCATTGGAACAAATAAGTTTTACAAGTTCCTCCCTGGATTGTTCATCCAGGTCCCTGACTTTTGGGACATTCAGGAAACCATTTTCCTGCAATGCCAGTTTCAGTTTTTCGATGGCACCTTTCGGAACTTCGAACACCTGATTAGGTAAATTCAACTTATCCGGGGAGGGAACCTTTATATTAATGGTGTCCAGGGGGAATCCAAGCTTCAGGCAAATATCAGCAAAGGGGATGTCATAGATAGCGCAGCATTTTTGCAGTTCATCAAAGAGCAGGTGGTACAGGATGTTGCAGCCTTGTATGAATTTAAAGTCAGCATTGTCGTTCTGAGGGATGTCCATGATGAGCAATCCGTCCTGAGGAAGGAGGACCGACTGAATATCTTTAGCTACCGTACCTTGCTCATTTACTCCCCTGTTAGTTTTACTTTCATGAACAGTCAAATGATTTTTGGACTTTCTCAACCTGGACAGGTAACGTTTTAAAAGATCGGCCTTTTGTTCGGGAGTAGTCCTTTCCAGAATTTCGTCTTCAAGGTCGAGGATAAAAGGCTCAATAAAAAAATCGGCGATCCTGTCGGGGGAACCCAATATTGGAGATTGCTGGGGGTGAAACGGGGAAAATTGGTCAACTGGTATTGTCAATAGATCGATACAAGCATCGAAATGGGAATATTGCCGATCATACTTTTGTCCCGCTCCCATAAATTTTAAGGTTACATTTTGGGTTACATGAAAAAAGGGTTTCAGATTTTTATTCTCTGAAACCCTTGTCTTTGTTGGTGGGAGCAACAGGATTCGAACCTGTGACCCTCTGCTTGTAAGGCAGATGCTCTGAACCGGCTGAGCTATGCTCCCTTTTTGAGTGTGCAAAGGTAAAAAGATTTCTCAGACATGCAAACTTCTGACAATGATTCTCATCTTTAAATTGGTTATTTTATTTATACAGTCAAAACCGGTATGGGAAATCCAGGTTTTATAAGCTTGCTGCCACCACTATGCCTTTCCCACTGTCGTATTGAAACATTATATAACGCAATAAATCAAATGAGATCAGAAATTATTTGGGATATGAACCGAACAGTTTTTTTAAGCTTCGATGAAACTTGTGGATGCCGGTTACCGGATCGATGTGCATCAGGATACATTCTTTTAGGATCAGGTTGATCGGGTGGCCTCTAATCAAATCAATTGCTTCCTGAGTATCAGACATTTGCTGGATCCAAATGTTGTCTATCCCTTTGGCAATGGCTTCAGACACAACTTCTGCGGTGTGCTTTTTCGGAGTGAGGATTACCAGGCTATGAACATTTAGCGGCAATGCACCTACACTGCGGAAGCACGGGACTCCGGCAATATGGTCAGTGCCGGGATTTATAGGATAAACATCAAATCCTTTCTCTTTCAGTCGTTTGAATACCAGATGCCCGAATTTCTTTGGATCCTTGGATACACCTGCAATTGCTACCTTACGTATCGAAAGAAAGGCATCTATGGATGCTTTGGTTGCCTTCATGGGTTATTTCTTAAAGATAAAATAAACTGCTAAAATTAAAAAGAAAAATCCAATAACATGGTTCAATCGAAAAGTCTCTGTTCTGAAAAAAAACGAGGTAAATATGGTGAACACCATCAGCGTGATAACTTCCTGGATTACCTTGAGCTCAACAAGAGAGAATGGCCCGCCTAATTCTCGGTAACCGATCCGGTTTGCCGGAACCATAAAGAAGTACTCGAACAAGGCAATCCCCCAACTGATCATTATGATACTGATCAACCCGAGGTTCTGAAACCAATTCATCTCCTTGAATTTCAAATGTCCATACCAGGCCAACGTCATAAAGGCGTTGGAGAATATCAGCAGCACGATTGTATAAATTCCACGGGTCATAAGAGAAGTATTTGATGTAAGATTCAGAAGGTGAGGCATAACCTGAAAAACTATTTCAGGCGGTTCCCATATTCAATTGATATGTAGTTATCCGAACGCTGGCAAACATCTGCCGAAAATTGAATTCCCCGGCCAATGATGCTGTCCCACCAAGGCAAAGAAAACGCAGATAAAATGTTTTCCTCTTTTAGCATTGAGTAGATAATACCCGCATTGAACGCATCGCCCGCCCCAATCGTGCTTATTGGCATGATCTGAGGTACCGGATAAGATTGAGAATGTCCGGCGGTTATCACTTCAACTCCCAGGCTGTTTCTGGTATATACCAATGATTGGCAACCGGTCTGTCTGACATACTGAAAGGCCTGCACTGCATTGGAAGCGGAAAAGATGTTGCTGAAGTCTTCATCCGACGCCCGAACCAGGTTCGCCATGCTCATGTTCTCCAGTATCCATGGTCTGAGTATATCCAATTCGCCGATATGCGCAGGTCTGAAATTGGGATCATAGATTATGAAAGCACCATTTTTTTTTGCATTCTGTACAAACCCCGTTATTTTTATCCGCAGCGAACCGGTCAAGGCATAAAAGGACCCAAATAGAACAATATCCCCGGCCGTTGGTACCGGTAAGGAAATCGTGAGCCGTTCATCCGGGTAATTTTTATAGAATGAGTATTCAGCGTTTTTCAGCTGATCCAGGAATGCAAGGGCCAATGCTGTTTTTCCATGGGAATATCGGCTGATGTACTCCGTTGACACCCCGTTTTTTAATAAATAATCGTGAATAATGTTTCCGGCCTGGTCCTGGCCGTAATCGCTGATAAAAGATACCGGAATTCCAGCCCTGCCTAGCGAAACGGCCGTATTCAACATCGATCCTCCCGGTAAAGCCGACTGTGGCTGATTATTCTGAAAAACAATATCCAGAACCGTCTCACCAATACAAAATACCCTTCTCACACTTGTTAACATATCAAAAAACCTGAATAAAGTAACAACGTATGCGACCGTTTTTGTCACGTGTCACGCGTCACGTGTCACGCGTCACGTGTCACGCAATTCAATATTCAATCTCCAGATCCAACTCCTCTTTTAACGTTCTTAACGCCGGATTCTTACCCGCCATCAGCTCAAATTTTTCTTTATCAGTGTATGGTTTCACATTTTTCGGTGTCTCTGCGATGCTGGTGTGAAGCTGTATTTTATAGTTGTTCAAATGCACCCGAAGAAATTCCATCATCTCTGTTTTGCGCACCGTGAGCTCATCTTCAAGAACTTTGTTTTCGAGGGAGAATGCAATATTCCAGCCACTTTGCAGCACCGGAGGTGAGTTTTTCAAATTAGCATACAGGTGAGGCGAGTCATTTTTCAGGGTATCAGCAAATTCATCCCAACAAAGAACCAACTCTGTTTGCGAGAATGGGGTTGAAGCCTCATAACGGGAAGGATCTTCGTCGCCGGATAAAACGCCATTCTCAATTTTTACCGATGGTTTTTTGATGGAGGTGGTTGTCGTAAAATCACTTTTAATATCCTTCATCCTTACCGTTTCAGGCGGTTTTTTAACTTGCGGTAATTCGGTGGATGCTATGGGTGGAGCGGCAGGGATTCTTCCGGGATCAGGAGCGGCAGGCGCCAGGTTTGTTGCTTTGGGTGAAGTGGCCTGGAAAGAGTCGGGGCTGATCATTGGAGCGCACATTTGCATCAAGGCTAGTTCGACATGCAGACGCTTGTTGTTGCTGGTTTTGTAGTTCAGATCGCAGCGACTATTGATGTCGAGCAAGGTGAGCAGAACACTGACGGGGCAACGGCCTGATTGCTCGAGATAATGGTTGCGGATGGAAGGCGCAGTCTCAAGCAAAATCGCAGTTGCGGCATCCTTGCAGACCAAAAGGTTGCGAAGGTGCTCACCAAATCCAATGAGAAAATGCTGACCTTCGAAGCCCTTTCCGATGATATCGTTGATGGTGAGCAAGGTGCCGGTAATATCTCCCTGAAGGATATAATCTGTAATTTGAAAGAAAAACTCATAATCGAGAACATTCAGATTTTCCAGCACCGTATTGTATGTCAATTCATCGCCCGCAAAGCTGACCAGCTGGTCAAAAATTGATAGAGCATCGCGCATGGCTCCATCTGCTTTTTGAGCAATGACATGCAGGGCATTGTCATCAGCAGTGATGTGTTCCTGTTCAGCTACATGGAGCAGGTGCTTTGCAATATCATCAACAGTAATTCTTTTGAAATCAAAAATCTGACACCTTGAAAGAATGGTAGGCAGAATCTTATGCTTTTCTGTGGTTGCGAGTATGAACTTTGCATAAGGAGGAGGCTCTTCCAGCGTTTTTAAGAAAGCATTGAAGGCTGATGCCGAAAGCATGTGGACTTCATCGATGATATACACCTTATACTTTCCCATCTGTGGCGGAATACGCACCTGATCAACCAGTGTGCGGATGTCATCTACAGAATTGTTTGATGCCCCGTCAAGCTCATAAATATTGAACGATGTGTTTTCATTGAAAGAGACACATGATGCACATTGGTCGCATGCCTCCAGATTGGAAGAAATATTGGCGCAGTTTATTGTTTTGGCAAGAATGCGTGCACAGGTTGTTTTTCCAACGCCCCTGGGGCCGCAAAAAAGAAAAGCCTGGGCAAGCTGGTTGTTTTTAATGGCATTTTTCAACGTGTTGGTAATGGATTTCTGCCCAACAACCGTGTCAAAGGTTTGTGGACGGTATTTCCTCGCCGATACTATAAAATTCTCCATTTGTGTGTCCGTTTCAATTCTAAAAATTCAGTCAAAAGTACGAAAGTTTTTGTTTTTTGCGTAATTTGGCTGCAACAAACAACCCCCTTTTCATGCTGCTAATCCTAACTGCTTCCATTTCAAACCGGCTCAGATACATTGCGAGTCTGATGTTGAGGGAGATGCTTGGAATCGAATTCGGGATAATCACCTCCCGGGAAGAATTTAGCAGTTATGAAGGACCAAAAATATCCTATGCCAAAGAGCCTGAGCCAGGTGGACTTTTTATTGAATCTTCGGAATTGCTTTTTGAAAGCAACCTGATAACCCAAGAGGTGTTCTCTTCCACTTTTAATGGTGAACATGTTCTTTTCCAAACAGCCAATCCGTTATCCTCCCTGCCATTCGACCCCTTTGCTGCAGCTTTTTATTTGGTAACGCGGTATGAGGAGTATAATTCACATAAAAAAGATAGTTTTGGACGCTACCCGGCAACAGAAAGTATTGCCTGGAAAGGGAACTTTCTGGAAATTCCTGTCATACACCGCTGGGTTGAAATTTTGGAACGATTGCTGAAGAAACAATATCCTGGCATTAAGTTTCATTATCCATCATACCAATTTGTGCCAACGATCGATGTTGACCATGCCTGGTGTTACCGTGGGCGAACGGCAGCACGCACTGTGGGAGGTTTTGGAAGGTCATTGATGCATGGGCACCTGAAGGAAATGACTGAAGGTACTTGCAGGGTTAGTGCCCGACCCGTATGATAATTATGATTTTATCAGAAAAGTTCATGAACCATATGCGAATTTTCCTTTGTACTTCATTCTTTTTGCAGATTATGGCATCAATGACAACAATGTCACCGTTACTGCCAGAAAATTTCATCAGCTGCTCCGCGATTTGGACAAATACGGAGGCGTCGGAATACACCCGTCTCTTTCATCTGGCAAGTATCCGGTGAAATTTGAAGATGAATATGAAGGATTGTGTGAAGTATTGGACCGGGATGTGAACATCAGCCGCCAGCATTTTTTGAAACTTTCCATGCCCAAAACCTATCGAACCCTTATGCAATTCGGTATCACAGGAGATTACTCCATGGGATATGCCTCTCACATAGGTTTCAGGGCCGGAATCGCCATTCCCTTTCCTTTTTTTGATTTGATGAGGAACGAGACAACAACCCTGATGATTCACCCGGTTTC
Source organism: Bacteroidota bacterium (assembly GCA_026391845.1). Taxonomy (GTDB): domain Bacteria; phylum Bacteroidota; class Bacteroidia; order Bacteroidales; family FEN-979; genus CAIVAT01. Next base: position 6,990 of record JAPLDG010000031.1, read on the forward strand.
ATTAATGGATGTAACGCTGAAAGATTATCTTCGTCTAAGCAAGGTTGAAAGCCTTGAAAGAATTGAAAACATGATCCAGACCATCAGGTCCGTTAATGGTGAATTCGTCAGCCTGTGGCATAATGAGAGCCTGGGCGACACAGGCCGCTGGGAGGGTTGGAGAGAGGTATATCAGGAGATGGTAAAAATGGCGTCGGGCTGATTTCTAAACATGATAAATTACTTAAAACATACTCAGATTGACATAAACCGATGGAATGACTGCATCAGCAAGTCAATAAACCGGCGGGTTTATGCTTTTTCATGGTACCTTGACATTGTATCTCCTGGTTGGGATGCACTGGTGGAAGGGGATTATGAACGTGTTTTCCCCCTGACCCATAAGAATAAATGGGGCATATGCTATTTGGCGCAGCCCTATTTCACACAGCAACTCGGAGTTTTTTCTCCCACCGTGATATCCCAGCGCCAGGTCGCTGATTTTATCAGTGCAATTCCGCTCGGATTCAGGTATGTCGAAATTCATCTGAATTCAATGAACAATTTTGCTGGTCCGGAAGAAACACCGGTACAGCGTGTCAACTATGAACTCGATCTGTCACCATCCGGTGAGAATCTGACACAGCAATATTCGCAAAATACCAGAAGGAATATACGAAAAGCACGGGAGTCTGGGGTCCTCATCAGCCATTCCACCGGGGTGGATGAGCTCATCGACCTGTTCCGGTATAATTTCGGGGAAAAAGAGGGGAAACTTAAAGAATCAAATTATGCAACGCTGCGCCGGCTGATCACACATGGTCTTGATCACAATCTTGGCTTTATCCTTGGATCAACGACGAAAGAGGGGATTTTATCGGCAGGAGCATTTTTTCTTTTTGATCATGCGCGAGTATATTTTTTATTTGCAGCCTCAGGAGCTGAAGCACGTGAAAACGGTGGTATGTTTTTCCTGATTGACCAGTTCATTGATGACAATTCAGGAAAGAACCTGATTCTTGATTTTGAAGGAGGAAACGATGCAAACCTGGGAAGATTTTACAAAAGTTTTGGAGCCATTGAAACACTTTATCCGACATTGCACCTGAACCGGCTTTCAAAAGGAGCTGAAAGGGGGCTTTATTTCATACGAAGATTCAGAAAATAGAGAAAAATTGCTATTTTTGTGAGAGTGTAACATAAATTAAAAAACATGATCAAGGTTTTATCCTCCGGCAATTCCATCCTGAATCAATATATCTCTGAATTAAGGGATGCCGAAATTCAAAAAGACAGTTTGAGGTTTCGTAACAACCTTGAACGATTGGGCGGCATTTTCGCATATGAAATCAGCAAGGGACTTTCCTATGAAACAAAGGAAGTGATTACTCCGCTGGGCATAGCCAATGTTCCGATGTTGGTTGAATATCCCGTACTGACCACCATACTTCGCGCAGGATTGCCGTTTCACCAGGGGTTTTTAAACTTCTTCGACAAGTCGGAAAACGGATTTATCTCAGCATTTCGACGGCATCACAAAGATGGAACATTCTCGATCAATATCGAGTATGCTTCCGTGACTGAAATCGAGAACAAAGTTGTGATTTTATGCGATACCATGCTTGCTTCAGGATCCTCGATGGTCCTGGCATACAAGGAACTTATTACCCACGGAAAACCTCGCCATACCCATATTGCTGCTGTTGTTGCCAACCTGGAAGGTCTGGAGTATGTGAAAAAGCATATTTCAAAAAATGATATCACGGTCTGGGTCGGCGCCATTGATGACGAAATGACTGCCCAGTCTTACATTGTTCCCGGACTTGGGGATGCAGGCGACCTTGCCTACGGAAAAAAACTCTGATTTTTTTATGAAAAACACATTGGTTCTTGAAAACATCAACATTTCGCTGGTTTCCATCAGAAGCCATCTGCTGCGCACCATTCTCACTATTCTGATCATTTCATTCGGGATTATGGCGCTGGTAGGCATTCTCACTGCGACTGACTCAATCAAGTATTATCTTACCCAGAACTTTTCCATGATGGGGTCCAATACGCTGACGATCCGGAACCGTTCGATGAACATCCATATGGGAGGTAATAATCAAAAGGAAAAGAGGTATGAACCAATTACTTACAATCAAGCCCAGGAGTTTAAGAACCGTTTTGATTTCCCGGCATATACCTCTACCTCTGTTTTTACCAGAGCTACCGGGGTGGCAACCTTGAAATATGAAACCAAAAAAACCAATCCTAATGTTGGGGTCATCGGCGCTGATGAAAATTACCTGATCACGTCAGGAGATGAAGTTGAATTTGGACGAAACTTTACCCCAAACGAGATTTATTATGGATTCAGTTCGGCAATTCTGGGAGCATCCCTGATCACAGACTTGTTTAAAAATAAGGAGGACCCTTTGGGCAAAATAATTTCCATCGGCCCGGGGAAATTCAAAATCATCGGTGTGCTGAAGTCTAAAGGATCAAGCATGGGTTTCAGCGGCGACCGGACCTGTTTTATCCCGGTAACAAACGTACGGACAAATTTTCCGCGGCCCAATATGTCATTTAATATCAATGTAATGGCAAAAAGACCGGAGTTGGTGGACGCTGCTACAGGAGAGGCGACAGCGACGTTAAGGAATATCCGAAAAGTGCCGGTTGGAATGGATGATACCTTTGAGATCACTAAAAGCGACAACATTGCGAAAATGTTGATTGAGAATATAAAATATGTGACCATGGCAGCCACCATCATCGGGTTCATTACGCTTCTGGGCGCTGCGATCGGACTGATGAATATCATGCTGGTTTCTGTAACCGAACGGACCCGCGAAATAGGCATCCGCAAAGCCATTGGCGCTACAAAACGGGTAATCCGGAATCAGTTCCTGGTGGAGTCAATCGTCATTGGCCAATTGGGTGGTTTGCTCGGTATCGTACTCGGAATTCTGGTCGGCAATGTGATCTCCCTGCTGATCGGCAGTGCTTTTATTGTGCCCTGGATTTGGATTGTGACGGGCGTAGTGCTCTGTTTCGCAGTTGCATTGATCAGCGGGATTATCCCCGCAAGGAAAGCTGCAAACCTCGATCCGATCGAGTCACTCCGCTACGAATAGTCAACCCCATGGATCTCACCAGCGTTATCGCCTTGCTGCGCAGGGAGTTCCCCTATGAGCCTACTGATGGTCAGGATAAATTATTAGGTGAACTGGCCGTGTTTCTTACCCTCTCATGGAAACAGCAGAATGCTTTGTTTATTCTCCGGGGATATGCCGGTACCGGTAAAACGACGGTAGTTAAAGCTCTGGTGAATGTTTTACCGCAGATCGGGAAGAAAACCACCTTGCTGGCTCCAACCGGCCGTGCTGCAAAAGTACTCACGACCTACACCCAGAAGGAGGCAAACACGATCCATCGGAAAATTTATTTTGCACGGACCAATAAAGATGGATTGATCGAACTTAAACTTCAGGTTAATTATCACAAGCATACCTTGTTTATTGTGGATGAAGCATCCATGATTCAGCATGCCATGTCTGCTGAAGGTGCCTTGTTCACACCAAGGAATCTCCTCGACGACCTGTTTCAGTTTGTTTACAGCGGGGAAAACTGCCGGATGCTTTTTATCGGGGATGCAGCACAGTTGCCTCCTGTTGGATTGGATCACAGCCCGGCACTTGACATTGAATTCTTGAAAAACGCCTACCATCTCGACATCGACACGTTTGAATTAACGGAAGTTGTAAGGCAAGCGAAGGAATCCGGGATATTGGTTAATGCTACCCGGATCAGGCAACAGATTCAACAGCAGAAACTTGAATGTCCGATGTTTTCCATTGCAGGGTTTCCGGATATCAGCAGATTAAACGGTCAGGATCTCGAAGATGCACTTAATCAGGCATACTCCGGATCGCAAAAGGAGAATAACGTAGTTGTTTGCCGGTCCAACAAACGGGCCAATATATACAATCAGGAGATACGCCGCAGAATCCTCTTTATGGAAGAAGAGATCGCTACCGGAGATTACCTGATGGTTGTTAAGAACAACTACTTTTGGCTACCGCTTGAATCTACTGCAGGTTTTGTCGCCAATGGGGATATTGTGGAACTAAAGCGAATACGGAATATCGAAGAAATCTATGGATTTCGATTTGCCGATGTTACGGTACGCTTTCTGGATTATCCCGATGAAAAGGATCTGGATGTGAAGATCATTCTTGATACGCTGATGTCAGAATCTGCTGCACTTGCCCAATCAGATAATAATAGGTTATTTCAATCTGTTCTGGCTGATTTTCAAGATATTCCTTCACGACGTGAACGGATGGAAAAAGTCAAAGCCAGCCCTTATTTTAATGCGTTACAGGTGAAATTCGCTTATGCACTTACTTGTCACAAAACACAGGGAGGCCAGTGGGATACTGTTTTTATCGACCAGGGATATGTCAATGACAAAATGTTAAATCAGGAATTTGGACGGTGGCTTTATACTGCCGTCACCCGGGCAACAAAGAGACTTTTCCTCGTGAATTTTGAAGAACGGTTTTTCGTGACGCGTGACGCGTGACAAAATCGGACTGTTGTCACGCGTCACGTGTCACGATTTTTACCACCCCAATAACGTGATCCCAACCGTAAACGGATACAACTCCGGTCCCTGGTTTTTCTGGAACATTTGTGTTAAAGAGTAAGTGCCGAAAAGGTTGAGCCGTGACCAGCCAATACGAAAAGCTGCATCCACTTTGAATGGGCTTAAATGATAGGATCCACGGTTCTGAACCGAATACTTATCCACATCGAAAGTGGCAACCTGATTTCCATGGGCATCAACCAGAACATAGGACTCACCTTTGTCATTATATTGCTGTTTGGTATATGATCCGATACGCACGCCTGCAATCACACCAACAGTCACATGGAAGCTGTTGATCCGGCGTAAAGGGTTTGTCTGGTATTCAAAAAACAACGGCAGGTTAAGGTACGAAACAACCATTTTGTTCACATGCATGCTTACCGGGTTCCCCTGAGCATCCTGCACCTGAAAGGCGACCAGCGATGCAGAGTCCTGAATCATCACATAGTCGTCGGTAAAATAGTAGTTGCTTGTTTGAAATCCAAGACCGGTTGTTAAACCAATCTTGTTTTTATAGAGATTTAAATTGAGTTCGAACGGATTGAAATTCACGGTGATCGATCTTGCTGTATTCATATTCATATATGGATAGGCAGGATTGAAGGTCATGTTAAAATCGGGGTTCACATACCCACTGAAGGCAAGTTCAAAACCGGCCCAGTGTCCGTTAAATTTATTTTTATGCTTACAAAATGGAAAATCCTGCATGTTGAAATTTTCCATGGAACTTGAGAAGTCAGCCATAGCGGCGCTGTCGGCCATATGCCAGCCATGTTTGTGAAGCGGGCACTTTTTCTCATCCTGGGCGTTGGTGTTTGTTGAAAATAATACGAGAAGAATAAAGATTGGGGTAAGTTTCAATATGGTTTTCATAGATAGATTGTTTTTTAGAATGACATTATGATGCGATAGACGCAGGCAGCTCAGAAATGTTACAACCTCTATGGAAATAGATCAGGAATCAAGTTTCAGGACGGCCAGAAAGGCTTTCTGGGGAACTTCAACGTTGCCAATCTGGCGCATGCGTTTTTTCCCTTTTTTCTGTTTTTCGAGCAGTTTCCGTTTACGGGTGATATCTCCGCCATAGCATTTTGCGGTAACATCTTTTCTTAGGGCTTTTACTGTTTCCCGGGCGATTACTTTTGCTCCGATTGCAGCCTGGATGGCGACATCGTATTGTTGTCTTGGGATGAATTCCTTGAGTTTTTCACAGAAACGACGGCCAAAATCATAGGCATTATTTCTGGTGATAAGTGCTGAAAGCGCATCAACGATCTCCCCGTTCAGAAGGATATCCAATTTGACAAGATCGGCAGTTTGCCATCCCGAGGGATGATAATCGAAGGAGGCATACCCTTTTGATATGCTTTTCAATTTGTCATAAAAATCAAATACAATTTCGCCCAGGGGCAGATCAACGGTCAACTCGATCCGGTCGGTGGTAAGGTAAACCTGGTTTGTCAATATACCCCGTTTGCCGACACACAAGGTCATGATCGAGCCGATGTATTCGGATTTTGTAATGATGTTGGCCGTGATGGTGGGCTCTTCAATTTTATTGATATAGTTTGGCTCCGGTAATCCTGATGGATTATAAACGTCGAGCAGTTCTCCTTTGGTTGTATAAACTTTATATGAAACGTTTGGAACCGTTGTTATGACATCCATGTCGAATTCGCGGTCAAGTCGTTCCTGTACGATCTCCATATGCAGTAATCCAAGAAAACCACAACGGAAACCAAAGCCAAGTGCGGCAGAGGCCTCGGGTTCGAATGAAAGGGCTGCATCGTTCAGTCTCAGTTTCTCAAGCGAATCACGCAATACTTCGTAATCATCGGCATCGGTTGGGTAAATTCCTGCAAAAACCATTGGTTTCACACCAAGAAATCCTTCAATGATTTCCGAGCAAGGTCTTCCCACATGTGTGATCGTATCCCCGACCTGAACTTCTTTGCTGCTTTTTATTCCCGAAATGATATATCCGACATCACCTGCATACACTGCGGACCGAACCTCTTGTTTCAACCGTAAAATTCCTACTTCATCCGCATGGTAATCCATCCCCGTGGCAACAAATTTCACATGGTCACCTTTTTTTATGGTACCGTTGAAAATTCTGAAATATGCAACAACTCCACGGAATGGATTGAAAAAAGAATCAAAAATCAGCGCTTGCAGGGGAGCCTCGGGGTCACCTTTGGGACAAGGGATCCTGCTCACGATGGCATCCAGAACCTGGTCAATTCCCAGGCCTGTTTTTGCGCTTACGGCAAGAATTTCATCATGGTCACAACCCAGTAAATCCACGATCTGGTCTTTAACTTCATCAACCATGGCCGCATCCATGTCAATTTTATTAAGCACAGGGATAATTGTGAGATTATGTTCAATGGCAAGATAAAGATTGGAAATGGTCTGGGCCTGTATTCCCTGAGTCGCATCCACAACAAGCAGAGCTCCTTCGCATGCGGCGATGGCTCTGGAAACTTCATACGAGAAGTCAACGTGACCGGGTGTGTCAATTAAATTAAGAACATAATCCTGTCCATTATGTGGAAAATTCATCTGAATGGCGTGGCTTTTAATGGTAATGCCGCGCTCACGTTCCAGATCCATGTCATCGAGAACCTGCTCCCTGGAGTCCCTCTCAGAAACTGTGTCAGTCCATTGCAGAAGGCGATCAGCCAGCGTCGATTTGCCATGATCAATATGGGCAATAATGCAAAAGTTACGAAGATTTTTCACGGGTGCAAAGATATGAAATCTACCTCAGAATTGTCAGTGAACCATGAAGATTTCGTTTGGCTGATCCGTTCAGGGTGATTTCAGTCACATCACAAATATAGAAATATGTACCATCACTGCATGGTTGATTCGAGGTTTTATCATTCCCATCCCATTCAATTGCAGGATCTTGTGTTTCAAAAACAATTTTTCCCCAGCGGTCAAAAATCTTCATACTGACCGAACTAACAGAGGTGTAGTCAGGAAATGGAATAAAATAATCATTCTTTCCATCACCGTTGGGGGTGAAAATATTTGGCAATGCATATCGCGGGCAGGCTGTATAATCAATGCAAACGATGTTGCTCGTATCGCTGATATTTCCCACCGAATCAATCGCTGCAACTCCATAGCAGCCGGCAATTGAATTGAATGGTTTGTGTATATAGTTGGTGTCAAAAGGATTGGCAATGGAATCGATCAGGGCTGGTTTTCCAAATTGCTGCGTGTAATAGATGTAGTATTTGGCGATATCACCCGGACAGCTATCAGCGGGTTTGGTCCATGATAACACATTCTGTGATTGTTCACAAATGGTATTGATGCTCAGTAATGGAGGGCAGGGGGGGACATTGTCGATTGGGGTGGCACAGATTTCCTGTGAAAAATTGATGATCGGGTCAATAAATCCGGAAGCAGAATAATTGCCGGTACTTTTTATTTTGTAGCAATAATTCACGCCATTTGTCAGGCCTTTGTCATTGAATTGAGTGGCAGTTGTTGTCCCGATTGAATCAAACGTAATTCCATCAGCGCCCTTACGAAAGACCGTGTACCAATGGTTATTCCAGGGAACCTCGTTATTCCAAAAGAGTTTGATCATTTTATCTGTCGGAACAGCACGAAGAAATATTGTGGAGGCAACCTGAGAGGACCCAATGAGGAACCGGTTGCCAGGCGCTGCATTGTACAGGTCGATCCTGTATAAATAATGATACAGCCGGGTGTTTAACTTCTGATCGGTCAGGATGGTATCATTCAGATTTGAGAGTGAATCAACCGGAACAAACTGAGCCGGCGCATCCGATCTTGAGCGGACAACCATGTATTTGTATGGCCCCGGTATCTGAATCGTGTCGATCTCGGTTGGTTTTGACCAGGCAACGTAAATCGAACCATCCGTTTCACTTGTATTGGTGATGCTTGCGTTGGTGATTACAGCCAAATCTTTATTCAATGTTGCACAGGCCTCATTTGAGGCATAACTTTCAGCTTTGTCCGGATAATAGGCAACGACCAGGTAACAGTATTTCAACCCACGCATGAGGCCGGCGCCATTGTTGTCATCGAGGTAGGTTGTTTGTGAAATACCGGTAAGCGAAGCAATTTTAGTGTATCCCAGATAGGGAGGAACTCCGGTTTCACAGTAGTCTGGGATATATCCGGTTGAATCAGCCTTGCGATATATATCATAACCTGATGCATTTGCACAAATATAATCATCCCAACTCAGGGAGATTGTATTGCCTGTCGGATTGGTAACCAGATTTTTGGGTGCTGGTCCTATCACCATGATATTGACAGATTTAAAGGATACCAGGCTCACCGGAGATGCATCATCCTTGGCTTTGAAAAAAACCTGGTAAGGTCGGTTTTGTATATGGTTACAAACCGTTGACCACCGGAACAGCGCCTGGGTTTGCCCATGGCCTGTTGCCGGATTAGGTTCAAGCGTGGCCGGACTTTCTGCAATAATAAAAGGTCCGCCTGTTGCTGTCAGCGTTACATTGTTGGTGTCGGGACTGTCAGGGTCATGGGCCCTGACCATGAATCGGAGGTTTTTGCCTGCCTCAACACAGGTGTCGAAAACAGAATCGATTACCGGTGGCTGATTGTTGCATGCAACGACTATGATCTGCATATCCCGCAATACGCTGCCAATTTTAAAGCCATTGCGCCACTCTTCGATCAGAATGGCAACGTTGTATTCACCTTGCTGCTCAGGGCTGTCCCAGATGAGATCGCCGGTTAATGCATTCAGGGTTAGACTGCTCGTAGCCTTTGGATATGTGTATCCCGGAATAACCTGCCCGAGCGCTCCCCGGCAGGGAACCAACCGATAGGATAAACTGTCTCCATCGGCATCATAAGCGCCCGGATTATGGTAGAATATCTGGTTAACACATCCATTGTCAACAGGTGGATTTAACAATACAGGGGAATCATTGTAGCCGCCTATGAAAGGGCTGATGGTTAGTTCAGAATAGATAAACAAAGGTGTGTTGATCGAATTTGGAATATTCAGAATGCCCCCGTTCCGGTTCGGATCCTCACAGGAAATTGTATAGGTGGCCGGGCCGTGAAAATTGTGTTCTCCCCAATACCTGTTGTATGTGATATCATCCGGCAGGTTGATGATTTCTTGTCGCTGGATGTCTGAAGTTTCACCGTCTCCCCAATTGACGGTAAGGAAATCGCGGTATGCATTGGCCGGACTGGGTGTAAATGTGTAGGAGATGAGCGTAATCTCATAGGTCAGATCTTTCACATGTTTGAAAGTAATTTCCGCGGCACGCTGATGGGTAGCAAAAACCACGGCAGGAGCGGTACAAATTGTCAAAAGAACCAGGAACAGCAGATACGAAATCAATCGTCTGGACATATCGGAAAAGTATCTTCAGAAACTAACGTCAAAAGTAAGAATTTTCTCTCCGCCCACGGAGATATCGGTACTTTATTTCAATTCATTCTAAATTTTAATTAATTTTGCCATGTATTCAGAAAACAGCCATTAGTCATGTATGAGCAGGATTCAGAGGTAGAAAAACGGGAAATAATAAAACGTTACCGAATCCTCCTTCGCCTCTGGAAACCCCGTAATCCTGTTGATAAAATTATTGTTCGCAAGGCGTTCAAAATGGCGCTTGAGGCACACAAGGACATGCGCAGGAAGACCGGGGAGCCTTATATTTATCATCCTTTGAGTGTTGCAACCATTGCCGCCGGTGAAATCGGGCTGGGCGCCACTTCCATTATTTGTGCTTTACTTCATGATGTCGTGGAGGATACTGAATATACCATCGAAGATATCAGGGGGCTTTTTGGCGACAAAGTGGCTGCGATCATTGATGGGTTGACTAAAATCAAGGGAATTTTCAACCAGCATACTTCTACGATTTATGCTGAGAATTTTAAAAAAATCCTACTGACTCTTTCAGACGATGTTCGTGTCATCCTGATCAAACTGGCCGACAGGTTGCACAACATGAGAACACTGGATGCGCTGACACATGAAAAACAGCTGAAGATATCCTCCGAAACAATTTTCCTTTATGCACCGCTAGCACACCGGCTTGGTTTGCATGCGATCAAGAGCGAGTTGGAAGATCTTGCCCTTAAATATACGGAGCCTGGTGTTTATGAGACCATTTCGAGGAAGCTGAAAGACTCCGCAAAAAGCCGTACAAGGTTTGTCAATAAATTTGTCTATCCGATCAAAAAAGCGCTTACTGAAAAAGGTTTTGTTTTTGAAATCCATGACCGTGAGAAATCAATTGCAGCTATCTGGCTGAAAATGCAGAAGAAAGAGGTTCCATTTGAGGAAATCTACGACATCTTCGCGGTCAGGATTGTAATTGATTCTCCTGTAGAAACCGAGAAATCTGATTGTTGGAAAGTTTATTCCACGATTACAGATTTTTATCGTCCGAATATGGACAGGTTGAGAGATTGGATCTCAATTCCGAAAGCCAATGGATATGAGGCGTTGCATACCACTGTCATGAGCCATACTGGTCAATGGGTTGAAATACAGATCCGCTCACGCCGCATGGATGAAATTGCCGAGAAGGGGTATGCCGCGCATTGGAAATACAAGGAGGCACTGAACCTGAACAGCCGTTTGGATAATTGGCTTGACCGCATTAAAGAGATGATCGAAAGCCCGGATGCCGACGCACTATCTTTTATTGATGACGTTAAAGGTTTTTTCTTCCTTGACGAGATATCTGTTTTTACTCCTCAGGGAGAATTGCGATCTCTTCCTGCCAGTTCAACGGTTCTTGATTTTGCGTATGCCATCCACAGCGAACTTGGTGACACTTGCATTGGCGCAAAAGTGGACAAAAAGCTGGTGCCGATTACACAAGTACTTAAAAACGGGCAGCAGGTTGAAATTATTACTTCGATGAAGCAGACCCCCAAAGAGGAATGGCTTGGCAATGTTGTTACAACCCGAGCAAAATCAAGTATAAAATTGGCTGTACGCGCGGAGAAAAAAAAATTCGCCAAACCAGGAAGAGAGAAGTTGGGGCAATGGTTTGCCCAAATTGGGTTGGAATTTTCCAATGGTAACATCAAGAAGTTTTTGTTAGCCAACAACTTCAATAGCATTGTAGATCTCTATTATTCAGTGTCAAAAGGTACGATCGGGTTAAAGGATGTTAAACTTTTTGCAGCCTCCAATGTCCGGAATGGCTGGTTGAATTTTGTCGCCAGAGGATCATCGAAAGGAACCGGATCTGATGCAGGTGAAATTTCCGGAGAAAAGTACTTAATGAGTGAAGATGCTGAATATTCCCAGATGACAGCGCCCTTATCCCTCAATTATAAAGTTGCAGAATGTTGCAATCCTATTCCGGGGGATGAGGTGATAGGGCTTTTACCATCTGACAATTCGCCTATGCAGATTCATCGTACAAAATGCCCGAAAGCGCAGGAATTAATCAGCGTCTATGGGAACACAATGGTAAAGGTGAATTGGGCTCACCACGAATCAATTTCTTTTCTGGCAGAAATTAAAGTTACAGGCATTGACCGGCAAGGGCTGACCAATGAAATTACACGCATTATTTCTAATGATCTTGACCTGAATATCAAGTCTTTTCACATCGATGCCTTAAATGGTCTGACGGAGGGATTCATTGCACTTTATGTCAAAAACACAGCAAATTTAAATGACGCCCTGAATCAATTAAACATGGTTGAAGGAATTACACATGTTACCCGGATAAATTAATTTTGAAAAAAATCTATTTTTATTCGTTCTAAATACTGATAATTGTTTACCTTTATGCCAAATTTATCAATATGATTAAAAAACCAATGGAAGATGTATTCGATACCGCTCGAAATCTATTCACGGACTATCTCGAACAGCATGGGCACCGGAAAACTCCTGAACGCTATACGATCTTAAAGGAGATATTTGCAACGGAGGGCCATTTTGATATTGAAACACTTTATATTCGGATGAAAAATCACAAATACAGGGTAAGCAGAGCTACTTTGTATAACACCATCGAATTGCTACTTGATTGTGAGTTGGTTACCAAGCATCAGTTTGGGACCAATTATGCCCAGTTGGAGAAATCATCCTTGCTGAGACAACATGATCATTTTATATTTGAAGATACAGGCGATGTCCTTGAATTTTATGATCCGCGCATTGAAGAGGTGAAAGCTCACATCGAAACTATGTTTGATGTCAATATTTCTCACTACGCACTAACATTCTACGGTCATTCAAAATCCAAGAAGTAAACTCCGGTTATGAAGGTTGATGTTATTCTGGGACT
>JAPLDG010000273.1 GCA_026391845.1 Bacteroidota bacterium
TCAACGTAATTGGCACGGTTGCACTGATTGTTGCCTTGCCGTTATCAAAGCCACTGGCCAAACGATTTGGAAATAAAAATGTGTTTATCGGGAGTTCACTGATCCCCGGGTTGTTTTTTATTATCATTTACATCGCCGGAAAGGATGATCTGATTACCATTTATGCATTTAATATCATTGCTAAAATGGCATATGCACCTGCTGTTCCGCCGCTTTGGACCATGATTGCCGATTCGGCCGATTATGGTGAATGGACCACCGGTCGCCGATCGACAGGATTGTATTTTTCAGCAGCAGTATTTGCACAGAAAGCCGGATGGGGAATTGGCGCTGCCATTGCTGGCTGGATCTTAGCTGCTTCCAGCTTTATACCCAATGTTATTCAAAATAATACTGCCATTACCGGAATAAAGTTATTGGTTTCGATTATTCCAGGTATTTTATATATGTCATGCGCATTGTTTATGATCTTCTATAAAATCGACGCCAAAACCACCACCTTGATGAAGAAGGAGTTAGACGCAAGAAGGGAAAACGAATAAGCTTCCTATAAACTTTGTATAAGCAAAGCGGAAATGTGACCATCGGGTGGATGCTGACATGCTAAACCCATTACGTGGATTCATTATAAATTTGAATTTCTCGCGACAGAGCGGTTATTTTGGGTGTTTCAATGCCTACCTTTACATTGTTACATTTAGATACCTAAATTAAAACCTCAATCCCATGAAAAAGCTCATTTCCTTTTTTACCATCGCCGTTGCCATCCCTCTTCTCCTGATGGCATTTACACCCCGGGAACAACAAGGTCCGACAACTGATCAGTACATCGTTATCGCCTGGAATGATCTTGGAATGCACTGTGCGAACCTTGACTTTTCAAACATGTGTATCTTACCTCCTTATAACAACCAAAAGGCCCATGTCATCCTGAAAGGCAGCCAGACGAGTCTGCCGACTGTAATGCCTGCTTCGAGCGGTGTTTATGTCACTTACGAAATTCCCGGGAACACTGAATCCGCCACCAAAACAAATTTCTGGAATTACTCCCAGCATATTTTCGGTGTTACGCTGCAACCAAATATAGGGTTAACCGGATTTGGGATGACCGGAACCATGCTAAAATCGGATACCATCAATTATCAACATGTGGAGGGAATACCGATCACTGCTTTCCCCGATGCAACACCCACAACATCTACTCCTTATCAACTCACATTGATGAAGGCATATTCATCTTCAAATGTGCTCCTTGCGACCACCCAGAGTGTTATTCCGATTTCCCACGAAATCAATTGTGTTAGTTCAGGATGTCATTCCAGTGAACTGAACATTCTGAATGCCCATGAATCGGTAACAGGGTTCAACATCGCCAACAAGCCTATCCTATGCGCTACCTGCCATTCCGACAATGCCCTGGGGACACCGGGACATACAGGCGTTCCACCATTTTCACAAGTCATTCACCAAAAACATGGCAATAAAACCAACGATTGTTATAAATGTCATCCGGGTCCTAACACACAATGCTTCCGGGATGTGATGCACTCGGGCGGCATGACTTGTCAGCAATGTCACGGCACTGTTTCAAACGTGGGAAATACCATTGAGGCAGGACGCAAACCGTGGTTACAGGAACCTTCATGTGGCGCAACGAACTGCCATGGCCCGAACTATGCAGAAGAACCCGGAAAACTGTTCAGGCAGTCAACAGGTCATGCCGGACTTTTTTGCAGCACATGCCATAGTTCACCACACTCCATTCTACCGTCGGAACAGCCAAACGACAATGTTCAGAACATTGCGCTGCAGCGATTTGCCGGCAGCCGGTTTTATGACCAATATCCCGTATCACATTGCCACGGCCGGAAAAGTTAAGCTGGATGTGTTGAATTTACGGGGTGAAGTTGTGACTACATTGCTTGATCATCAACTTCAGCCGGGTGAGTACAAAGCCGAATTTTACACAACACGTTATCCTGCCGGCACTTATCTTTGCCGTCTGGATGTGAATGGAACCGTTGACTCTCGCAAAATTGTCGTAATCAAATAAACTCCCCGCCAACGGGTTGATTTAGCAAAACACCTCCATTAAAAGTGGGGGTGTTTTCGTTTTTTATATATTTGTGCATGCGAATTTTATTGGTAGAAGATGAAACCTCCATTGCCAATTTCATAAAAGAGGGTCTGGAGGAGGAAGGTTTTGCGGTTGATGTAGCCCACAATGGCAAAACCGGACTGCAAATGGCGGTTGAGGGCCTTACCGGGTACGATGTAATCCTGCTGGACTGGATGTTGCCGGGATTAAACGGCATTGAAATCTGCAGAGCCATCCGTAAAGAAAACCACGATATCCCAATCATCTTTCTTACAGCAAAAGACACGACCGATGATACCGTTTTCGGTTTGGAAGCAGGAGCCAATGATTATATCCGTAAACCCTTCGCATTTGAAGAGCTCCTGGCCCGGATCCGGGTATTGATGCGCAAAAAAAGTGGCGAAAATATGGTGTTTGGATGCGGCGAAATAGAACTGAATGTTGAATCACACCGGGTGACAAAGAAAGGAAAGGCCATTGAGCTGACTCAGAAAGAGTTTTCGCTGCTGGAATTTCTATTGCGCAATAAAGGCAAGGTCAGCAGAAGAACACGCATCATCGAGAAAGTGTGGGACATTCACTTTGATTATGACAGTTCTGTGATCGATGTCTATATTAATTTCCTCCGGAAAAAGCTGGATGAACCGGGAGACCGTTCGTTTATTGAGACCATCCGGGGGGTTGGTTATCGCATCAATGATGAAATATGAGGCTCCGATTTAAAAACCGGATCGCACTCTACAATACGGCAGCAGCAGCGATAGCCACGCTGCTTGTATTCATTGTTGTTTATGTCGTTGTTTACATCACTGCCTACAGACACCTCGATTCAGAAATCCGATTAGAGAAAGAGGAAGTTTTTACAAACATCCACTGGCGCGGGGACAGCCTGATCCTCAATATGATGTCGGAACGATTGGAGAGGGAGCATGGGCAGGCAGAGGTGAGTCCGACATTTTTACAGGTAGTTGATGCCAATGGCCGGCTGGTTTTCAAGTCGGCAAATCTGCAGAATGACCATCTGCTTTTTGCCGATTCCCTCCATGAACCGCTCTTTTTTAACGTTGAAGTCAATGGAAAACTAATCCGCCAGGGACAATTCCCGATCATAAACGATCAGAAGAAGTTGCTGGGACAACTGGATATCGGGCTCCCGCAAGTTGAATCGACACTTATTCTTGCGAATCTCCGGCTCACGCTTTGCCTTTCGTTTCCTTTTATTCTCCTTGTTTTCTATCTGGCCACATCCTGGGCGGCATCCCGAAGTATCGCTCCTGTAACGCAGCTGATCCGGAAAACTGAAATGATCAGCGACAACAACATCAGTTCACGCATTCCTTTGCCATTGCGTAAAGATGAGATTCATCAGTTGGGTACCACCATCAATGACTTGCTTGGGAGGATCGAGAACAGCCTGATCAGAGAAAAGCAGATCACAGCCGATATTTCGCACGAGTTAAAAACGCCCATTACGAGTATCCGTGGCACCCTTGAAGTGCTGGTGCGAAAAACCCGTGAACCATGGCAATACGAAGAAAAGATCCGGCATGTGATTCCGGAAGTAGATACTTTAAACCGCATTATTGACCAGCTGCTGCAACTGTCCCGGCTCGATTCCGGAAACCTCAGTATCACAAAAAGCCCGGTTGTCATCAGCAGGCTTTTGTATCATATAAAAGAACAGTGTCAGAAGTCCCTGGACGAAAAGAATATTTTAATGCACATCGACATTTCTGATCAAGTATCTGTTCGCGCTGATTCCGGGTTCCTCAGGATTATGATGGAGAACCTTGTAAGCAATGCCATAAAATACAGCCCGGATGGTAAAAGCATTGTCTGCACCTGGAGCAAGGAGGACAACACGCTTTCCATCACTGATCAGGGAGAGGGCATCCCGCAGGATCAGATTCCATTCCTTTTCGACCGCTTTTACCGAACCGACGCCTCGCGAAGTTCTCAGGTGCAGGGCCATGGCCTTGGTCTTTCAATTGTCAAAAAGATTGCTGACTTGCAACAGATTACCGTTGATGTTAAGAGCAAAGTCAACATAGGTACTTCCTTTATCCTTCATTTCAATTCCTGAAATTTTAAGGCATTTTTAAGAATCGCTTAAGGGTACTTTAACCCGGAAGGGCGGACCTTTGCCGAATCAATTTACCAAATTTCAAAACTGAAAACATGAACAGGCGGGTTGCAAGGTTAGCGGTGGCCCTGATCTCAGGATGGATTTTATTCAGCTCCTGCAACAACTCCGGCTCAACCATGAAACTGAAGGATCCGGCAACTGAGCAGGCAGAGACAGGGGTTAGCAGAAAAACAATCACAGCAGAATCTCCTGCAGTTGCAAAAGAAAAAACAATTGACAATTTGCTGGCTGCATGTAATGGAGAAACAACTGCCTCGGCAAAATATGCTGCCTATTCGAAAAAGGCAGAACAGCAAGGCTTCCATCAAATTGCTATTCTGTTTAGCGCAGTTTCTGCAGCAGAAAAGATACATTACGGCAATCACAAGGCCGTTCTGGAACAGTCGGGAATAAAGACTGTACCGTTCAACCCGGAATTTACTGTAAAATCAACTATGGAAAACCTGCAGGATGCCATCAAAGGAGAAACGTACGTGGCGACTGCCATGTATCCGGAGTTTCTGAAAATTGCTGATGAAGCCGGTAACCAAATGGCAATCCTAAGTCTGAATTATGCATTTAAAACCGAAAAAAAACACCGCGTGATGTTCGAAAACGCCCTGGCTGCCCTCGAAAACAATACTGTAAAATCACTATCTGCCATGTATTATGTTTGCGCTACCTGTGGAAACACCTATGATGCAGCGCCACCCCAACGTTGTGGAATCTGTATGACCGGGTCAGAAAAATTTATCAAAATCAATTAGGTTGATATTTCAACTATTTCAGTAACAATTTCACTAAACTCAAAAAAAATGAAAACATTATTCCAAAAATTGATGGTCCTTGCCCTCATGGTTTCAGGGATCGGTGCCCTGGCACAACAACCATCCTTATCCGGGATCCCCTATAAATCGACTGAGTCGCCTGTTTATGGAACCGATGTCCTGATTCAGAATAAACCCTCGGAAGACCAGCGCCATGCAAAAATTGTGGTTGCTTCCAACGGCTGGCTTTACGCAGCCTACATTATTTCCAGCGGGGGCTTTCGCATGGCTAAATCAGTTGACAACGGAGTAACCTGGACATACAGCAACACGTTGAAGACATCCTATTATTTAAATGCGGTTGATATCGTTGTAACGGGCGCTGATACCAATTTCATGAACATCTGGGCGGTAACTGCCGGTTTCATGAAGGCATCCATTGATATGTGGGATGTCACAGTTGAAAAACTTAATCAGCACATGGCCCTGGTTTCTTCAACCACCCTCGACCAAATGATCTCGAACGATGGATTTCCTGATGTTGCGATCGCCACCGACTTTGCTTTTCCTTCTTCCGGGGCTTCCCCATTCAGCATCGGGATTATCTACAGTAAAATCGGAGCGGTAAATGACAACGTGATCTTCAAATCATCGGCGGATGGAGGAATTTCATTTTCAAATACAAAAACATTGGCCTCAACCGGCCATTATTTTATCAATGTTGCCCTTGGATTTGGCCGCAGCCCGGCATTGGCAGAAGGAAGATATTTTGCCGCATGGGACAAACAACCATTCTTTTCCTATTATGAATCATACTTCGGTAAGGTTTACACGGCACATACTCTTGCCCAATTCAACGGCAGCTGGACTGTTCCCACGCAGTTGGACACCATCGGTGGCGGGTTTGCAGATGGAGCAAAAGACCCATCCATTGCCTGCCAGGCAGATTTGTTGAATAACAACAGCAATGCATTTTCCGTTGTGGTAATGTATAACAAAAAACTGAATGCTTCAGGCAGCAATAGCTGTGTTTATGGTGCAGGAAACCGGAATCCGGTAAATGGAACACCCTGGACAAGTATTTTTAGTTCCGGCACAGGAACCAGACATGAAATTGAACCAGATGTGACCTACGATCCTTCCCATCAGAAATTCTATGTCACCTGGAGCGATTCGCTTAGTGCAAAGCTGAAGTGTGCGGTAAATGACATGAACC
>JAPLDG010000165.1 GCA_026391845.1 Bacteroidota bacterium
CATCGGCGGGATCATGATCGAACTGATGTTCAAATTTTTGTCAATATTGTATTCGCATTTAAATCTGTCATCAAAGCGTGCAGACTCAAGCAACACATATAGTTTCAGTGTTTCCAGCTCCTTTTCGATCGAGATTGTTTCACTGCGTGAATTATCCAGAATGAGCCGGATCAGTTTCGAAAATTTGATCAGGTAATCGGAGGCAATTTCATGCTTCTGGTCCATCACAAAACTGTTGATGGAGTTCAGGGAATTGAATATAAAATGGGGGTTCAGCTGGGCCCTCAAGGCCCTCGCTTCAGCCTGTGCCAGTTGTTTTTTGAATTCTGTTGAAAGCTGCTCCTTGTCCCTTTTTCGTTTATAGCGCAAGCGGCTGAGAACGGCCAGGACAATCAGTGTTAAAATAATGCCACCAAATAAAAAATAGTTACGCTGTTTTGCTTTTTGAGACAGAAGTTGTTCAATCTCTTTCTCCTTCTTTTGTTGCTGTTGTTCAATTTCAAAAGTTGCAATCTTCGCCTTGGTATTTATTGCAGTCAATGAATCCTGAATGGTTTGGTATTGTATCAGGTAGCACAATGATTGGATAGAGTCCCCTTTTTTAAGAAGGTAAGTGTGCAGTTCATTGGTGTATTTCAAAACAAGCGGCAGATTTTTATCGGTTTTTGCTCTCTGTAAAGCCACTTTGATCGATTCCATGGCTTTTCGCGGGTGGCCGGTTGCCTTATAATAGAGGTAATTGCAAAAATCGAGTTCCAGCGGTCCGTGATTGGACACAATACTGAATCTTCCCTTTTCCTCCATTTTTTCCACGGCTGAAAGGTAGATGCGGGCGCTGTCGGTATTGTTCATCTGCAGATGAACGGCAGCAATGCTTACCATGTTCAAAGCGACAAACTGACTTTGAATATCAGGCCAGTATTTTTTCTCAAGGTAGTAATAATGCAACGCCCGTTGATATTCGTGCTGTTTGACACATAGATCACCAAGATTATTATAGATGAATGTGATCATTGAGGCATTATTCATCACCAGGAAGTCATTAAGTCCGGATTCCAGATAATACCTGGCCTTTTCCAGATTACCCCAAAGAAGATACATGTTTCCTACAATAGAACCCTCTGATGCATAGCCATAAGCATCAACAAATTCAGATGCAGCCCTGGCGCGCAGGTAAAATTCTATCGCTTTATCGTAGTCACCAATGGAGTAAAAATATCCTGCAATACTATGATAACAAGCGGCTGTGTTTTCAACAGGACCATATTTTCTGTAATAGGCAGCCTTGGTCAGATAGTACTGAAATCTCTCGGTTTGTTTACCCTGATCGTAAAACAAAAGCCGCATCATGTGGAGCGGAGAGTTGTTCATCAATTGTGTGATGTGCAATGAATCGAGGCCGTCGATGGCACTTTTTATTTTTTCAAAGGCACTGTCCAAATGGTTGTTGTCCCACATAACGAGCCCCTCATAATAGCGGCCATAGATCAACCCCGGGCGGTAGTGGTTTTTCCTGGAAAGATCGTTGACCTGCTTCAAACATTCTGTCATCTCTTCCTGCCCGACATTGATAAGCAGTGCAAGCCGGATCAGGAGTTTTATTTTATTCGTGTCATTTGTCTGCTTCGGAATCTGAAGACGAAGTGAATCGGCCAGGCTCTTTTGGGCAAAGCTGTTTCCACTGAACACGAGGATCAACAGGACGGTTAACCAACGAAGGCGGAAGAGGAGGATCATATTGGTAAAGGTAATTTAAAATATACAAGGCGATTCATCGGATCCATCCCTTTAGCCACTGTTGATCAAAATGAATCTATTCCTTAACAAATTTTCCAAACGCAGTCTTTTTGCTGTTCATCAGCCTGATGAAATAGATTCCTGTGGGAAGTGAACTGACATCTATTTCTGCTTGTGTGTCATGGACCTGCTGTTTGATCATCTCCCGGCCTGCCATTCCGTAAATAGATACAGTTCCATTTGCATTAATTCCAGGTTCTGACCGTTCAATGGTTATTTTTTCAGTGGCTGGGTTTGGATAAATTGTCAGACCGTATTTTAAACTGTTTGTTTGCCGATTGTCATTAATTCCAAAACCGTAACCTCCATTTGTGGTTTTAAGAATGGTTCCCTGGTCACCCACAATATAACCTGTATGGGAATCTGTAAAGAAAACGGAATTAAGATTGCTGGTTGTTCCGCTGTTCTGAGCCTGCCAGGATGTGCCCCTATCACTGGTTTTCAGGATCTTGCCATTCAAACCCACCGCATATCCGTTTAATGAATCAGGGAAGCAGACTGAACGCAGTGGGGAGGTTTCCAATTCGGTTGCAAGCCATGATGCGCCCCCATCCGTTGTGTTTAAAATTATTCCAGAAGCGCCCCAACCGGGACTAACAAAAAAACCCACGGCATACCCTGTTTTGGCTCCGGTGAAATAAACAGAATATAAGTCATAATTTGCAACAGTCGATTCATTGCTCCAGGTTTCTCCTCAATTGGTGGTTTTCAAGATGGTTCCGCCATAGCCCACAGCAAAACCTGTGTTGGCATCCGCAAAGAACACCGAGTTTAAACTATGAATCGAACCACTCGATATAATTTTCCAGTCAATTCCCCCATTGATGGTTTTTAAAATAGTTCCATTCGTATAAACATTGGTTCGATCGCCACTTACAGCATAACCTGTATTGCTGTCGGTGAAAAATACCGAATTGAATGATGACCATGGGCCGCCTGTATAAACACTGGTCCAGGTTACTCCTCCATCGGTGGTTTTATCAATAAAACCCCAGCATTGAACTTCGCCACAACCAACACCCGCTGCAAATCCTGTATTGGCATCGGTGAAGAAAACAGAATTGCAGGACATATTCATATAGTGTGATGTAGCAACCCATGGGACGCCTGCGGTTGAAGTATTCACAGGAGACCCGTCGTTCCAACCCACTGCATGGCCTGTATTGGCATCGGTAAAATGCACTGACGTTAAAGTGCCGGTTGTGACCCTGCTCGATTGAACATTCCATGATGTGCCCGCATCCGTGGTTTTCAGGACCGTTCCGCCGTCACCAACGGAATATCCCGTGTTGGTGTCTGTAAAATAAACGGAATATAAATTTGGAGTTGCAGGATGAGTGATTGTCCAGGTTGTTCCTCCGTCAGTTGTTTTTAAAATGGTTCCATTGTTGTTTCCCGGCGTTGATCCTACGGCATAGCCGTTACTGGCGCTGGTAAAGAAAACGGATGCAAAATAAGTCGGCCCATTCCATGAAGGAGTCCAATGTGTACCCCCATCGATGGTTTTCAAAATTAACCCACCACCAAAGATATTATATCCTGCCGCATAACCATTGTTGGCATCTGTGAAGAATACAGAATTCAACACAATCCATTTTTCGTTATATTGAGTTGTCCAGCTTAAGCTGCCATCCGTTGTTTTTGATATGGTTCCGCTATCACCTACCGCATACCCGGTATCGGGTCCGGTAAAAAAGATCGATTTTATTCTACTCATAGCAGGCCCTGCCGCATAGTGCCAGCTTCTACCTCCGTTGGTTGTTTTAATGATTCCCTGGAGTTCAACGGCTGCATAACCGGTGTTTGGGTCGGGAAAATGAATTGAAGTTAACCCCGACGTATCAATGGAATCGCATGAGCAGCAGGCCCAGGTATTTCCTCCGTTCACGGTTTTAAATATTGGTCCATACGCAAAAGTTTCTATGCTGTAACTCGCAGCAAAACCCGTATTCGCATCGGTAAAGAACACGGAAGTTAGTTGAAACAGCGTTCCACTCGATTGAGACGCCCAGCTTGTTCCTCCATCGATGGTTTTAACAATGGTTCCCAAATCACCCACCGCATACCCGGTATTGGCATCGGTAAAACAAACCGATTTTAATGAATTACCGGTTGGTATGGGGTTTTGCAATGTCCATTGGGCAAATGAATTGAGCGCGAGCAATGCAAGAACAGTTGAAAGTATGAGTGTTTTTTTCATGATTTTCAATTTGGATATTTGGTTATAACTTGAATTTACGATTTACCATTATTTTAAACAACTTTGCAAGGAAAATCATTTCATGGGCTACGCGAATATCAAAACCTCGCAAAAACATTCAGAAAACCGGTTTTGCGCGTCCGGGCCAATTTCAGAGTATTCCCATTGCTCATTATCACTTCGCCGGCTTCTCCCCGGATATATTTTTTGACCTGCTTCAAATTGATCAGGGTGGAGTGGTGTATGCGGAAGAAATTGTAATCTGCCAGTATTTCCTCCACATTACCGAGCGTTTTAGAAAGAATTATTTCATTGATACCGGTCATGTACAGCCGTGTGTAACTGCCTTCTGCGATGCAATACAGAATGTCGTTTACCGATGCAAAAGCCAGCCCGTCAGCAGTTGGCAAAGCAATGGTATCAGGCAATAGCTTGTTATTCACAGCGATCGCCAATTGAACCTGTGACTGACTGATGGAACTTTGTTTGCTGATAATTTTTTCTATGGCAATAGCAAGCTCTTCTACATCAATAGGTTTTAACAAGTAGTCCAATGCGCTGTATTTGATGGCTTTGATGGCATATGAATCATAAGCGGTTGTAAATATCACGTCAAAACAGATCGAATCAAATTTTGAAAGCAGATCGAACCCATTCAGCAACGGCATTTCTATGTCAAGGAAAATGAAATCAGGTTTGTGATACTGAATTAGCTCAACCGCCTGGTTCGATTCATTGCAGGTCGCAAGAATGTTTACTTCGGGAAACCAGGTTTCCAGCAGATTTGTCAATGTTCTGATACAATGCTTTTCGTCATCGATGATGATACAATTCATTGTTTGAGAGTAAGAACCCGTTTTTATTTCATGATGATTATTTTCCCTGAGGATGTTATCGTCCCACTCCTCAGTAAATAATAGTAAAGGCCAGAGGGCAATCCGCCTGTATTCACTGACTGATCATGTAATCCCTTTGATTGATTGCCTTGTACAGGTTGCATGATTTTGCGTCCTGTCGAATTGAAAATCTCGAGGGTTACCTGGTTGTCCTCGGGCAGAAAATACCGGATGGTGGTATTCCTGTTCGATGGGTTAGGATATACGGTGCAACGCATTGTATTGGATGTGTTTTCATAGGGCGCAGTTGTGGCAACATCGAAAAAATTGAGGATACGACGCAGCAATTCGTTGCGGGTACTTGGTAATTCCCCGTCATCTAAACGCGATAAAGCGTATGACAGACAAAAAGTTCTGTGACCTCCGGAAACGCTGTTTTGCACGGCCACCGTGCCGTAACTGCTTTCGGAAAACGCAGGGATGGCATCTGCAGCAGGGGTGTAGATGTCGATGTATGAATTGGAAAGCTGGGTGTTCGCGGTGAACAGCATTCCCTCAGTCAATGCGCCTGATTGCCCTTCAAGGCTGTCGATGGGGTTTGTTGTTCCATCGGTGGCAGATGAAAGTCCGAACAATGCAAGCAATGATGCATTGTTCATTTGGTCGTAACCTAAAACATCGGCACCTTCCAGGTAAACATATCCGCCATGCTCAAGATAATCTACGATGACATTGGCCTTCTGATTCTCCAGGAAAGTACTTTCCGAGGAGAAATTGCCGAATGAGAGGAATGCAGCTGAAAATCCTGTCAGGGGAGTTTGCATGGTGGTCCGGTATGTCACCGGTAAAGCCTGCGCTTCCAGATAGTTTTTGATGAACGAGCTGCCTTCATAAACAAGGTACCCCGTATTGACGCTGATCAAATCCTCCATTACCAGAGTGTCAGTTTTAAATCCATTGGAGGCAATGAGTTTTACTGAATATGTACCTCCTGCATTATATGTCCACACCGGATTCCGTTCAAAGGATTCGATTGTGCCGTTATTGTCAAAATCCCATTTCCAGGAGTTGACAGGGTGCGCAGAATCACTGAGCGTTATATCGGTAAAATGCACCTGCAAAGGCATACCGCCGGCTTTGATGTCGGTGACAAAATTTGACAGGATATATCCCTGTGGACGGGTGTAGCCGAAAAAATCCATAGTTTTCAAAAGGATATTATATCTCGAACTTGTTGTATCCCTGTCTCGGAGGTCGGCCAGGGCATATTCCATAAAAAAGGATTTCTGGCCATTCGTAGCAGCCCCATCATACATGATCGCAACATTGCCGTTGCCATAATTTTGTTCTCTGAATGGGATAAAGGCGCCGGTTTTTGGAGTTACCTTGTCAATGTGCCAGTTGTATCTCTGATCTGATCCGGCATACATCATGCCTGCCATGGGTGTATTGACAACCCCTCGCAGGGTATCGATCGGATTTTCCAATTCTGTCCATGTAAAGGTATTCACACCAAGCAATTGTTTAAGGGTGTCCCGGTTCGGAAAATAGTAAATTGAATAGAAGAGACCTCCCATTTCAAAATAGGCATTTCCACCTCCCTGAAGGAATTTCTGCAAGGCTGATGCATTGCTTTGCGAAAGAAGTGCTCCATGATCCATGTTTTGACCGATATTGCCATTTGACAGGAATACTGTTTCAAAGCCCTGTAAAACTGGAAACGTGTTGGTGTAAGTATAATCATACCCAAGGTGGTCAAGAAATTTGGTAATAAATTTTCCGCTGAAGTCCTGCCCGTTTTGCTCTCCTTCAAAAACCAATATTCCCGACGGGGCAACCAATACCTCAAAATTGATATCCTTCCCAGCGAGGATTTGCAGGGTCGATTGAAAATGAAGGGTCATCTGGGCAAAATGACAGGTTGCATTTGCACCGACCTTGATTTGCAATTGGTTCAGAATGCTGAATGAAGAATCAGCCGGGATGGTTACGGTTCCTGATCCGCTGATAATGGTGATGTCTGGATCCTGGGTCGTTATGGAAACAGGAATATTATGCACACCGGTGCATTGAATATAGTTATGAAGGGTGAAATTCAGGGTCACATTTTCACCAGGTTCATTGATGCCGTTTCCATTGGCATCTGCAGGATTGAAAGAAAGTAAATCCAGCTTAAGGTAGGGCATGGTCACGTTTTGATCAGACAACATCCTGTAGGCATTCACCCTTCCAGATCCGAGCATGGTTAAATAATTCGGGTTGACTGTATCAATGTTGTCTGCTGTCCCGAGTAATTGTGTAATCAGATGGATGTTGGTCCAATTTGGGTGATAGGATTTCAACAATCCCAGGCAGCCTGCCACCAGTGGGGTTGCCATGGAGGTTCCTGCCATCAGTCCATAAGCATTTCCGGGGATGGTACTTAAAATACCCCCTTCGAAACCTCCACCGGGAGCCGCTATATCCACTGCGTGATTAAAACATGAATAAGTTGTTTTATGTTGAAACATTGTTATTACCCGCAGCGGCCAGAACAATGCTGCCAAGTCCTGCCGCATACGTTATGGTTTCCTGGTCGGCAAGTGAATAACCACCACCACCCCAGCTGTTGGATATGATGTCTGCCCCACTTTCGGCAGCATAAATGATTCCGTCATATGCATAAGGATATGAATTGTTCTGGTCAACACAAATTGGCATGACTTTCACATTCCAGCTGATGCTGGCCAGCCCTTTGTCATTGTTTGTCGCCCCATCGGCAATTCCGGCGCAGTGGGTTCCATGCGAATACATGGGATTGCCCTGGTACGGATTGGGATCTCCATTGTTCCCGATAAAATTCCAGCCAATCAGATCATCGATATGCCCATTTCCGTCGTTATCAATGCCATTCAGGTCACCTGGATCAAGAACCCATGAGGTTCCGCTAAGCTCCATGGTGTGGCCGTCATGGTCGGCATCTTCGGCCAGGTTTTGCCAGATATTACTTTGAAGATCCACATGGTCC
Source organism: Bacteroidota bacterium (assembly GCA_026391845.1). Lineage (GTDB taxonomy): Bacteria > Bacteroidota > Bacteroidia > Bacteroidales > FEN-979 > CAIVAT01. Next base: position 7,841 of record JAPLDG010000165.1, read on the forward strand.
CAGTCTATTCCGGAGTCGTTTATTGCTATAACGATTTTTGTTAAACCGTTTTCACCCTTGTGGATTGCCCAGGCTTCCGGCCCGAAAATCTGCGGAAGGTGCTGCAGCTGGCTGTATAAAGAATTATTCGGAACATCGAAAGCGTGAATAACCGGGATTGGCTCGGCATATTCCACATTCGGATCTGAAGAAAATATCGCTGCAACTTCTGTCAGAGAAAGGTTCTCCGGAAATGAGATTTTATAGATCCGCGACAGGTCAGGTAATCCTTCGTGGTACTTAGCCGGGTTATACCTGAATCGCTTTTCCAATTGATTCACCTGATAATTGGCAACTTTGAGATCCAGTGACGGGATCCCGAAGGAAACGTTACCGGTCTGTTTTCCGAATTCACCAACACCCTTTTTCAGCTTTACTGTGATCATTCCGGGGACCCATTGCGCTGACAACGATGCTGAATCAAGGGAGGCACGGACAGCGCCATGCCCTGATTTGATTTTAGGTGATGCAACCTGGCTCTGGCTTTGAATTCCAAATACAAATGCAATCAAAACAATGAGTGAAATTGGTAAAGAGTTTTTCATCGTGTAGAATTATTTGCGGTTTTTGGTTTTTATTTTCGATGATGCATGTTAACAATCATCAATACCAAAGCAAATATATTGCGCGATGAATAGGAAGTAAAGCGGGAATTGATAACCGGTAGGATTTATTTGGTAACCGGTAGGGTTTTAGCAATGGTTGGAGCATGCAGGTCGCATGCTCCCGGTCATACCATCTTGTTATTTTTTGTAATCTATGGGTACAATGCCCATGTTGTAAAACATAAAAGCCCATTTGTCGGTTTCACCTTCAATGACCTTTGAAAGTGAAGCGCCTGCTCCATGTCCCTGGTTGATTTCAATTCTGATCAAAACAGGATTCGGCCCTTTCTGTTTTTCCTGCAAAGTGGCAATAAACTTAAATGAATGGGCGGGCACCACACGGTCATCATGATCGGCTGTAAGGACCAACGTCGCAGGATAGGAAACACTGTCTTTGATGTTATGCAACGGAGAATACTTATACAGGTACGGAAAATATTTTGCGCTGTCGCTCGATCCATACTCAACAGACCAACCCCATCCAACAGTAAACTTCTGGAAACGAAGCATATCCATGACACCAACTTCAGGAATGGCTACTTTAAACAGGTCAGGACGTTGCGTCATCACAGCGCCAACAAGCAAGCCGCCGTTGGAACCTCCGTTGATGGCCAGTTTTTCGGGTGAAGTGTACTTTTTTTCAATCAGGTATTCGGCTGCCGCGATAAAATCATCAAAACCATTTTGTTTGTTCAGGAGATTTCCCGCTTTGTGCCACTTCTCTCCGTACTCTCCGCCACCCCTGATATTAGGCATTGCAAAAACCCCGTCATTCTCATACAGGATGATCTTTGAGTTGGAAAACCATGGGGTGGAACTTATTCCGAATCCTCCGTAAGCATAAAGCAATGTAGGATGCGAGCCATCCAGTTTGATCCCTTTTTTATGCACCAGGAACATGGGGATTTTTGTACCGTCTTTGCCTGAATAAAAAACCTGTTCGGTTTCAAAATCATCCACACTGGCATTGGGGGTGGATTTCTTGAAAACTTCAGAATTGCCTGTAGAGATATCATAGCGGTATATACAGGGAGGGTAAGTAAAAGAGGAAAAATCGTAAAAGGCGAA
>JAPLDG010000300.1 GCA_026391845.1 Bacteroidota bacterium
TAGTTCGGCGATGCTGGATATTAAATCCACAACAAAGGGGATGCTGATACCCCGGATGACAAGCGCTCTTCGCATGGCCATTGGCAACCCTGTTACCGGATTAATGGTTTACCAGACCGATGGTGCAAGCGGTGTTTATTACTACAACGGCAGCGTATGGCAACAAATTGGTGAAGCCGATGGCTCTGAAACCAAAGTCACGGCCGGGACAGCTGTTACAATTACCGGAACGGGCACACTTGTAAATCCTTACACGATCAGTGCCAGTGCCCATTACATTGGCGAACTCATTGGTGGTGGCATTGTGTTCTGGATTGACAGTACCGGGCAGCATGGGCTTATTGTGAGCTTGGACGATATCAGCCAATCTTCGACATGGAGCAATATTACCAATGTTCGTATCGGATTACCAGCACAAAGCACCTGGAACGGACAGGGAAATTCTAACAGTATTATGGGGCAAAGCGGCCATACAAGCAGTGCCGCCCTATTGTGTGATGTTTATTCGAATGCCGATTACGGTACCGGCATTTACACCGACTGGTATTTGCCCGCAATTGACCAGCTCAGCCTTGCCTACCAGGCCCGGTACATTTTAAATAAGAATATTGCAGGGGTATCCGGGGCTGACATTATTTCAGATACATATTATTGGTCGTCCACAGAGTTCGACTATCAAAACGCCAGTGACTACTTCTTCAACTACGGTGAAGCTTACGATTGGATGAAAAGCTTCAACAATTGGGTTCGTTGTGTCAGGGATTTTTAATCCGGCAATTTCTTTTGATCCGGTTTCAGGAACTCCCGGCCAATGTTTATTTTGCACAATCAATGATTAATATTTGTCGTATAAAAGACCTGAAAAGCCATGAAAAGCATATTCTTGTTTTTGGTCACTTTCCTGTGGGTGGCTACCGCATCCTTTGCCCAGGTTGGCATCAGTACCGACAACAGCACACCGGATAGTTCGGCGATGATGGATGTTAAATCCACAACAAAGGGAATGCTGATGCCCCGGATGACGAGTTCTCTTCGCATGGCCATTGGCAACCCTGTTACCGGGTTAATGGTTTACCAGACCGATGGTGCAAGCGGTGTTTATTGTTACAACGGCAGCGTATGGCTGCGTATTGGTGAAACCGATGGCACTGAAACCAAAGTTACTGCCGGATCAAATATTACAGTTACCGGAACGGGCTCAATTGCAAGCCCATATGTAATCAATGCAAGTTACGCCAGCAATGCTCATAACATTGGCGAACTCTTTGGTGGAGGCATTGTGTTCTGGATTGACAGTACAGGGCAGCATGGACTTATTGTCAGTTTGTTTAATACCAGCCAATCCTCGACATGGAGCTCAAATTATTCCACTCTTATAGGACCAACAGCACAAAGCACCTGGAACGGACAGGCGAATACCATCGCCATGCTATACCAACCCGGCGCCCTTTTTGGCAGCTCCGGAAAACTGTGTTACAATTATTCAAATCCAAATCACGGTACAGGCATTTATTCCGACTGGTATTTGCCTGCGGTTGACCAGCTCAGCCTTGTCTACCATTCCCGATACATATTAGATAAGGTTATCGCGGGGGAGAATGGCGTGCCATTCCTTTCATATACAGATTATTGGTCATCCACCGAGTTAGACGCTCAAAAAGCGAAGAACTACCAATTCAGCAACGGCGAAGCCGGTGACTTCAATAAGAACTCGACCCTTGTGGTTCGTTGCGTCAGGGATTTTTAACAAATAGATTCATTTAATCACTTTCGGGTCCGATTGTTCGATTTTCATTGAGTCGTTGAATGCAAACTCAGGCGGATTTCACCACAGAGACACAAAGACACGAAAATATATATTATTATTTTCCATTCTTCGCGCATTTGCATCTTGGTGGTGAGGAATGAATTGTGGCTTATGAGACAACCTCAGGTTGGTGCTATTATCATCGATACACCTATTCGCTCTCCTTCTTTGATCACAGTCTCATACCCCTTTAGGGTATTAATCAATAAATCCTCATCGATGCGGACTTTGTTTTTTTCAAACAGCAGCACTACCGTGGAACCCCCAAATTTGAAATACCCTTTCTCTTCCCCTTTTTTGACAGAATTCCCCGTATAAGTCTGTACGATACTTCCTACCATGGTTGCACCTACTTCGGTCATCACAACATCTCCAAACAAGGGGTTTGAAATGATGGTAAATTCCCTTTTATTCCGGCAGAATATTTCAGCCATTTTGCGCAAAGCAAGGGGGTTGACTGAATAATAATCACCGTCAATCCGGGTGATGGGGGATACACTTCCGCTCATTGGAAAATGGAAACGGTGGTAATCGAAAGGGGCAAGCCGGATGATCACCAGGGTGCCATCCAGGTAATTTTGAGCCAGGCGGGCATTGTTCAAAAATGAAACAACATCGAAGCGGAATCCTTTGATGATAAAATCGCTGTTGCTGATATTGGCATATGCCAGTATTTTCCCATCGGCAGGCGACACTGCAACGGAAGAGCTGGTATCCACCGGTCTGGCATTGCTCTTTAGTTTCCGGGTAAAGAAATCGTTGAAAGAGCTGAACTCCTGTTTTTGGGCGGTACTCATGTCGATATCCAATTCATCAACAAAGGGTTGTATTTTTTTGACCGATGACGGACGATCCATGCTATTGCCATAAACAGACGAAACCACCTTTCTTTTGGCCAGCGCCCACAATGTTGCCTCGCCAACCGGATTATGATACAGCCACACCAACCACTTTTCGCCAGCCACTTTTTCCGTTTTTAAGAAGCCACTTTGCCTGTCATAATACTGGATGGGCTCTTGTGGCGGCACCGGATATAATGCCAGTATGGCAATGACTCCAAGCAATGACAAAATGAGGCCCCACCTCTTTTGAGTTTTTGAAATGTTCATCTGTTATTTTTATATTCAATAAGTCCACTCCCCGTGGCTCACGGGCAGTTGATTCAATTCATCCTTCAGGGACCTTCCACTGCGGAATAAACTTTTCCATATCCGCCGGAAAGCAGTTGTTGTGGTGCCGTTCGAACAGGTTAGGATTGTACCAGGCAATATTAGCAAAATTCAGTCAATATTTAAACTGGTTAAAGGGAAGTCAATTCCTTTTTGTGTTAAATTGCAGCGATAAAACATCTACGACCGATGGTAATTCCTGCTATGACGGTGTTTATGCAGAAACAACCATCCGATTAACATTCCCATGAAGAAATTTTGGTTCATCCTGACAATTCTGCATCTATCCGCTGGCATTTCCATTGCCCAGCAGGAAGCCACCACTGCTGAAGGTAAAAAGATTCTCGTCAACCCCGACGGAACGTGGAAATCCGCCCCTGCAGAATCCTCAGCAGAAATTCATCCCACATCTATTCCAAACCTCGAACTCCCAAAGGCAAACCCCAAAGACCAGATTATAACACACATAGCCTACACCCTCTCATTCAACAAGACCTGCCATGTCGCCAACTGGGTGGCATACGAACTCACCTCGGAAGAAACCGTGTCGGTGGTTAAGCGCAACAACAAATTTGTTCCCGACCCGCTTCTGACATCCTGTACCCTTACCAACGCAGATTACAATGGATCGGGCTATGACCGGGGGCATCTGGCACCATCCGCCGATATGTGCTTCTCTTATGAAACAATGGCTGAATCCTTTTACCTCTCCAATATGACCCCTCAGAACCCAAGCTTCAACCGTGGCATATGGTCAAAGCTTGAAAAGCAGGTGCGGCAGTGGGCTTTAGACGAAAAGGCTGTTTACGTGGTCACTGGTTCGGTTTTAACCAAGGGGTTGCCAGCCATAGGCTCCGACAGGATAACCGTCCCTGCGTACTTTTACAAGGTAATCCTGGACTACACCGAGCCGGAAATCAAGGGCATCGGGTTCATAATGCCCAACGCAGGGTCGCAGGAACCATTGCAGCATTTTGCCGTGACCATCGACAGCGTAGAACGGGTTACCGGCACCGATTTCTTCTTCCAGCTCCCCGACGACCAGGAAAAGGTAATTGAGAGCACGATTGACCTAAGCAAATGGAGCTGGACGGCAACCAGCACACACTGATCAAAGCTAAAAGGCTCGGTTCAGTTTCCTTACCATCAACCAGTTCCATGTGAAACGATAGCGCGGATCGTAAAGTTCAGGATCAACGAAAACTCCGAAAAGCTCTCGACATATTCACCCGATTATTGGAAATCTGTTGGCTAAACTCCTGAGCCCTGAAAGGGCGATATGAAAAAGCAGGTGGCTACCCTTACTGAAATTTCGCAATCGGCAATTAGCGATGCAGGTTTTCGGTAAATAAGGATGCAATATTTCGGTAAATAAGAATTTATCGATAATTAACCTGCATTGGTCGGGTTTAACCCCTTCCCAGCCGATTCGATCTTCACCACCCCTGCGATCCGATATATCTTTGCCGCATCAACATCAAAAACAAAGACAAAATGAAAACAACAATTACAATCTTAGCAGCGGTTCTCACACTCAACGCAGGTATCCTTTTTGCAGGTAATGAAATATCATCAGCCCCCATCGCAAACGAAAGCACATTTATCACGCTCGCGCCTTCAGCTCCAATGGTAGCAACCTTTGAAGATGCAGCCATCGCTTTGGTTGATTTTGTATCCATTGCACCCGTCACGCCTGTTGAAGCCGACTTCAGCGATGTCGCCCCCGACGCAACCATTGACCTGACCAATCTGGCACCATTAACACCAGCCATGGCCGATTTCAATGACGTTGTCGATGTTGCAATTGACACCAATGCATTGGCTCCGGTTGCACCTGCCACCGCCGATTTTGAATAGAGCTCATTAAACTCAATATATTTCCCGTTTTCAACACGAAGCTGCCCCTCATAGGGTGGCTTTTTTTTTCATATCCAATCACACCTGTTTTCTCGATGACGATGTGAATATCGCAAAAGAAATGCATAAAGAAGGCAGGGGATTTCGTCATTCCACCCCATCCCACTCCCTGAAAAACTGTTCCAGATAAAGCTCCATAAACTGGTGCCTTTGTTCGGCCATCTTCCGCCCCATTTCCGTGTTCATCCGATCCTTCAGCAGCAGCAATTTCTCATAAAAGTGATTGATCGTCGGGGCTAAACTTCTTCTATACTGTTCTTTGGTCATTCCTGCCACAGGGGCAACAGTGGGGTTGTAAAGCTCCCTTCCTTTGAACCCGCCATAGTTGAATGCCCTCGCAATTCCGATGGCTCCAAGGGCATCAAGTCGATCCGCATCCTGCACCACGGCAAGTTCCATCGAAAAGAAACCGGGCATTGCGTTTCCACCCTTGAATGAGATATTGGCGATGATCCTGCCGACATGTTCAATCACGCTTTCGTCAACGGAAATGCCCCTTAGAAAGGCACTTGCCTTTCGGACCCCGATGGTTTCATCCCCATTGTTGAACTTTGAGTCGGCGATGTCATGAAGCAGTGCCCCCAGTTCAACAATGAACATGCTGGCGGGTTCCGCCTTTGCAATTGTTCTGGCTATCTTCCACACCCGCCCGATGTGCCACCAGTCGTGACCGCCTTCGGCATCGTTAAGCTCAAATTTTACAAAGGCGGCGGTTTTTGCGATTATTTCTTTGTCAGTCATATTTGTTTACATTTCATAGGATGACGTCAATATGCAACCGGCCTTCCCGAACCGTCATTAAAACGCAGGTAAGTTAAACTTTTTTCTTGTTCAATCCTCATTATGCTGTATCTTGCGGCACATGAACGCGTGGCGATGAAAAAGACACTCTCTGTCTTTCATGAAACGGTTACAGTTTGTGTTGTGGATCTTGTTGACCAGGATGGATAAAAAGTAATATCCCTGTAGAAATCAAGTGTGAATATTGTAACCTATTTGCAAAGTAATGTAACGCTTTTCACATTGAACAGACGCACCTTTTACTGTTGTGAAAATTCAAAAAAGCAGTTTAACCGATTTGCATCGCCGGTTCATCGGGCGCCATCCCCATTCAGCCGAACATCACTATCTCACCCCCACAAACCGATATATCTTTGCTTCCTCAAACACAAAAAACACATAAAAGGAGGGCTTTTCTTTTGTTCTGACAAGTTTACAATAGACGATTAACCTTGCTAACCAAATCTCTGACAGAAAATGAAAAAAGTAATGTGTGGCAACGAAAAGGAACTGTTTATGCAGTTGACATTCATCAACTTGCAATTGAGGCGGCTGCCAATGTTACAGGTAAGTATAACCTGAAAAACGTTCATCCGGTACTTACTGATGGAATAACGGTCAATATTCCACCCCGGTCGGCTGATTTGGTTTATGCCCTGGATATGTTCCATATGGTTAAGGATACTAACGCTTTCCTGAAGGAACTTTGCAGGATCACCAAGCCGGATGGTATATTAATTCTTGAAGACGGACACCAGCCAAGGGCATTGGCAAAGGAGAAAGTCAATATTACCGGGTGCTGGGAGGTTGTTGCAGAAACAAAAGCGTACATGAAATGCAAGCCGAAAAATTAAACCATTTTCTGGCACACGGATTGTTATTTTTCCGCCCGGTTTGGTGCCAAAACCTATTCTAATTAATCAGGATCTATAACACTTATAATCTTAAAGCCATGAAAAAGATAATTTTTGTTCTGGTTTTCATAATGGGAACTGCAATCTGTGTTGACGGACACAATTATTATGACAAGCGTGCAGCCATCTCAGTCCAGAGTTTTTACGATGAGCTTTTACCCTATGGTGAATGGATAAATACGCCAGACTACGGATATGTATGGAGGCCATATATTGATAATCAGGATAATTTCAGGCCATACTCTTCCAGGGGAAACTGGGTTTACACTGACATAGGCTGGACATGGATTTCTGAATATCGCTGGGGCTGGGCTACTTTCCACTATGGAAGATGGTATTTTGATGATTATCTCGGTTGGATGTGGATTCCCGGTAACGAGTGGGCACCTGCATGGGTCACCTGGGGTTCGTACAATGATCTGTGGGCCTGGGCGCCAATGGGTCCAAATATTCAGATCAACTTTAATACGAACAGGTATGCCCCAAATTTCTGGTGGACATTTGTTCCCCGCCAACACTTCTGTTCTGAAAACTGGTACAGGTACAGATACAACCAGCCGGTCCGGATAACCAACATCACCTACATCACCAATGTTTATTATGAAAACAATTATCAGCACCACAACCGTAATTGGTTCAACGGCCCATCAGTCAGGGATGTTGAAAGACATCTGAATAAAAGAGTACAAAGAATGCAGTTGGTTGATAATGACAAGCCCGACAACCTGGTTGCCCGGAATAACCGGGTGAATGTTTACCGTCCCGGTGTGAAATCTGAACGTGAGAACCTGCGCCCTGCCAAATACCGCACCGTGAGTAGTATCAGATCAGAGCAGACCCATCAACGGCCAACAGATGTCAACCCAAAACATACCGGCAGATCCGGAGTGGAAAAGCCGACCAGAACGAGTCATGGTTCCCCAAAAGCGAATGTTGAGCGTCAGCAAGCTAAAAAGTCCGACTATAGTTCTTATCAGAGAAATGCACAGATACCGACAATTGATCGTAACACCCGTAAAAATAACAGCAGGAATAATTTGACCGGCAACAGATCATCCTCTAAATCTTCAGGGGAATCAAAGCGAGCTCAATCTTCTTCGCCACAAAAAATCAAATCGGGTGTCTTTCCGTCCTTCCTGTAAACAATGATCATCTTCTTTTCGGGTGTTTCTCCAGTTTTCATAATGGTTTCTTTTGTTACGCTTGTCATGTCCCTGAGCAGGGTTTGTTGAATTCGGATAATGACACAAAGTTCGTGCTGTTTTACTCCGCAAGCATTACACATTTTTGGAAATTCCTTACATGTTTCACACATTGCAACCTGGTGAAGCACCGCGGCAGATGATTGTGGCCAGATGGTAAAATAATGGCTTTTCGGAGCCGGCATCTTCACTCTTTCCTGATTTTGAACATATAGCTGATGGTGTTCAGGTCCAAGGCATTAAAGATGGTTTCAACCTGGTTGGTGTACCCTGCATCATGGCTGATGATGGCGTCTTTGATGATAAAAGCCTCGTAGTCATAGTTGGCAGCATCCATGTATGTTGCCAGGACGCATCCGACCGAACTCAGCCCGCACAGGAACACCGCATTGATACCTTTCTCTTTAAGCAAGTTGTTGAGTTCCGTCTTGTTGAAAGCACTCGCGTAAGTTTTAATCACTTTTGGATCCGATTGTTCGATTTTCAATGAGTCGCAGAATTCAAAACCGGGTTCGCCCGGCTTTGGGCCCCACTTTTCGCTCGTGTGGTAAACCCGGATGACAGGCAGTCCATATTGCCTGAAAATCCAGATGGACCAGTTCATCATTTCGACGGCCCTGTCCTGGTCTTCTTTGGACATTATGGGCAGAAATTGTTTTTGGACATCGATCACCAGCAGGGCAGGTTTCATGAGAATCCGTTCCGGTTCGTCTGCCTGTGAATAAACACATTGAAATGCGAGCAAAATTGCCAGCAGAGTAGAAATCTTTTTCATGGGACAAGAATTTGCGCAAAAATATTAAAGACTGGTCTCCAGATCAATTAATATCGGTATAATGGTTGGTTATACCGGTCAAAGGATACAGTTTATTGTTTTATGCTTTTAAAGAAAAAAATGAGTTCACAGGTTTGGTTATGATCAATCAAACATTAATAATCGTAATTTTACCTGTAATATTTATACCAGCCAAGAAATGATGCTGCTGAAAAAAAAGATATTTTTTTTATCAATTGCAGTTTGCTTTTCTTCACATGCTTTTGCTCAGGTGATGAAAACGGATTCACTTTCCGATACCATTGCAGGAAAAACGGACAATCAGGCGGGTTTGCATAAACAGAATGGATTTTTTAACAACACCCAGGCCGGAATCGGGGTCAGGCTGGGCGCTCCGGTTTTTTCCATCTCAACTGTAAATGGGTACCAGTTCACCCGGCATTTTTCACTGGGTTTCGGAGCTGGGTACACACATGTCAACTACCCGCTTTGGGCATGGCGGAACTGGCAAACGGGCCATATTACAAGAAGCGAATACAAAGTCAGCAGTGACCTGTTCGACCTGTTTATTCAACCACGGATATTCATCGGGAAACAAAAGATGCTGCCCATCCTCTTTTTCATGTTTGATATAGGGTACTCGTTTTGCTTCAATCCCAAGGAACACAGTGTGACACCGAAGGAATTACAGGACTGGTTTAACAAGTATCATGAGAGCTATTCCGTTTTCGACAGTCTGGTCACGACAAGCTACCGCGGAGGGGTTTATGGAGCGCCCGGGATCGGGCTGAAGACCTATATTCACCGGAACATCAGCCTGAATTTTTCACTCCAGCTCATCATTGCCACATATTCAATCAAGGAAACCACCAGGTATGCTTCCAACGAATATTCCAGTACTGGTTCATTTCTGATATATCTGTATCCTTTGTTCAAGATCGGGATTGGATTTCAATGAAATTGTACCGGCTCCATTCAAACTTAGCGTTTTAATCCAAGTTATTTTTGGCCCAGGTGCTTTATGCGCTGGTGGCGTTGATGTGGCTTATGCCCGATATGCGGATTAAACGGCTCCTTGAGAAGGAGGAATAATCAAGAAAAACTACTGCTAAGTCAGAAGAATATAGAGCGCCATCGCGAGCCCAACGGTCCCGATGAGCCACCATTTGTGCCTGTTTAAAAATTCCAGCATTGTAAGAGATGTTAAGTGTTCGTAATAATCAACCGGTGAGTTCACCATCCATGATGCGAATTTAACACAATTTTATATACCACAGGCTTTATTCTGCTACTGCCCGGTACCTGACCAGCCGCTTCTCGCTGAAATTGGGATTATTCAGAAAGAAATATGTTTGAAGAATGCACCCGGCATTATCGGCATAATAGGTGTTCAGGTACCGTGGATTCTGAATTCCCGGCAATTTCATCCATGTTTTAACAGTTCCCCGGTAGTTTAACGCTCCGAACACCCCGGCAGGAACCGTCACAGTGGAATCGGTCTTTTCCATTCGATAATTCAGTGTGTAAAGCGTGTCGCCAGAGATGATCTCGGTTTTCGACGCCAGGATGTCGGTAAAGTTCTTCTGCGAAAACCGGATGATGCCATTGGCGCTCACAACATAATCACCGGAGTCGCGAAGCATATCTACAATCCCCCAGTTGTGATTGTAGGGAAAATTGGTTCCTTCGAATACAAAATAACGCTTGCCATTGATCATCGAATCCCCCGTGATCACCACACTGTCAGTCAGGGGTATTTCCGTTACATGGCCCAGGGTATCAATGTCATAGTGCCGGTAAACCCAATAGTTGCCGGTTTTCATTGGAAAGTAATTGAATGTAACGCCCGGATCATCGGGAGGGGTGGTCTCTTCCTTTTTTTTACAGGAGATGGCCAGGGCCAGGATCAGGCCCAGGAGGAACAGGTTTCTCATTTTCTCGGATTTTAAGGTTAAACATCTGTTGTCTGAAAAATGAGTAGATCTTTTCGATAGGAATTCTTTTAAGAACAATAATATAACGTGAATGCTTCATAACTATTGCACAACAGGAGTGTGTTTCACAGTTTTTACCGATACCTGTCCGGTTTTGGTCGGGTATAACCCTGTAAATATCGAATAAGGATATACCACGCTGCGATTCCGTTGTATTTTTGCTTCATCAACATCAAACAACAATAAAAATGAAAACAACAACTACCATCCTCGCAATAATTTTCACACTTCAAATCGGTGTCTTATTTGCTGGAAATGAAATCGTAACCACTCCTGCAACCGAAGCGGCATCTTCCCTGAATATTTTGTCATTGGCTCCATCTTCACCGGTTGAAGCTACTTTTGAAGATATAGTGGTAGATAATACTTTTTTCGGATTGTCACCAATCACACCAACGGTCGCATCATTTGAAGATTTCTCTACAGAATTGATTTCTGTGAAGGATATTTCACCAATAATCCCATCGGTGGCTGATTTTTCTGATGCCATTGATCAGGTTACTTTTGATCCGGGACAACTTTCACCGGTAACACCATTTGAAGCCGACTTTGAATAACCTCACTATATTTCCCGCATATCTTTATATGAAACCACCTGAAAGGGTGGTTTTTTGTTTTCCGCTCCGAACCTCCGGATTTGTGACCTGATTTATAAATCAGGTCATCCCAAAGTTGCATACCCCTGAATCATATCCTAATTTAGTCCGGACGATGATGGATTCAACAGTCTCCAACTTTCACACATTTATTCACCAAATTTCAAACACCATGAAAACTGCAGTTATTTTTCTGGCATCTCTTTGCTGGCTGGGTGCGAATGCAACCATATGGCGGATCAACAGCAATCCGCAGGTGAATGCCAATTTTACCGGCATCAACGAGGCCGTCGCCCACTGGACGGTGAACAACGGCGACACCCTGTATCTAGAAAACGGGTCCTATTTCCCGGCATCGACCATTACCAAGACATTGACCATCATCGGGCCGGGTTTTTTCCTTCTTGAAAACGATTCTACTTACGCCAATCCATTGCCTGCACTGATACAAAGTCTGAACCTCAGCTGCAGCGGCAGCAAAATAACCGGGGTGAAGATGATCGGAAATGTTTCGGTGAACGGAAACAACAACATCATCGAACGGTGTGCCCTGGGCGGTACTGACAATGGCAGCCAGGTTTACGGTTTGATCATCAGGCAGTGCTATGTAGCGGGCAACATCAGCAGTGGTTCTTTTATGTCCACCACTATAAACAATAACATTGTTACAGGTATGATCTCGCTTACTGCGACCAACAGTTCACACAATATTTACAACAACGTGATCTATTACAACAATGGCAACACCAGTTATGCACTCACGGCGATCAATTCCTCGGTAATTAACAATATCATTATACGGGAACCTGTATTGCCCGATCCGAATCAGAACCGGACGGAATATTGTATCTCCTTCGGAAGCGGCGGCAATGCCAACAGCTCATTTGCCCGCAACCTCATGAGCCAGTCGCCTAATGCATTGTTTCCCCAAAACCTGTATAACCAAGCTAAGGAAAACATTTTCAAACTTTCAGGTTCCACCGATGAAAACTGGCAGCTTAAATCCGGCTCACCTGCCATTGGTTATGGCTCAAACGGCGACGATTGCGGCGCCTTTGGCGGCCCCATGTATTATGTCCTTTCTGGTTTACCCTGGCTGCTGCCAAGAATTATTGAAGCGGATATTCCCTCCGGAGGGAACGGGAATATGATCCCAGTCCATATCGTGGCAAAAACCCAGGAGGAATAGTGTTATGAGACCTGTTCTGTTCTTTCTGAGCCTTTTTCTTGTCCTGGGCAGCTCAGCCCAGCCGGTTTCCAAGGCAGAGTATTTCTTCGACAGCGATCCTGGCTATGGACATGGTTCCGATATTCCCATCTCTCCCGGCAAAGTGGTTGACATGACCTTCAATGCAAGTACTGCCGGACTGTCGGCCGGGATACACACCCTGTTTATCAGGGTTAAATCCGGGCGCTGGAGCCAGGTGCTTGCGCGTCACGTTGGGATAAGCCCAGGGACCGGCATCACAGGCGCCGAATATTTTTTCGACACCGATCCCGGGTTTGGAAATGGAATTTCCATCCCGGTTACAGCCGGGAACACTGTTGACCTTGATTTTACTGCAAATACGGCAGGTCTCAGCCCGGGAGTGCACCAGATGTTTGTCAGGGTGAAATCGGGAAAATGGAGCCAGTGCCATACCGGGATGATCGGTGTCAGCCTGAACGACGGGATTACCCGGGCCGAATATTTTTTTAATGCCGACCCCGGCTTTGGCCAAGGCACCCCCATCTCCATTACTCCCGGGAAACTGGTCGATCTCGACTTCAATGCCAATAGAGCCGGTCTGCCTGCCGGAATTCACACCTTGTGTGTGCGGGTGAAATCAGGGAACTGGAGCCAATGCCATGCCCGCCAGGTGTACGTCAGCCCGGTTGCCGGGATTACCCGTGCCGAGTATTTTTTCGATACCGATCCCGGATTCGGTCTTGGCACTCCCATGGTTGTTTCACCGGGCAAACTGGTTGAACTGAACGTGAATGCCGGTACTGCCGGCCTGAGTCCCGGGATACACACATTGTTCATAAGGGTGAAGTCCGGAAAATGGAGCCAGGCCTATTCCCGGCTGGTCGGGGTAAGTCCCGATGCCGGTATTACGAAAGCCGAATATTTCATGAGCGCTGATCCCGGATTCGGAAACGGGGTTCCGATCGACGTTGTTCCGGGGAAACTGGTCACACTCGATTTTAATATTGCGAACATCAACCTCGTGAATGGCATGAGCCGCATTTATATCAGGACTTTTTCAGGAAAATGGAGCCAGACCTATATCCACGATTATTGCCAGAACCCCGTTCCGGACTTTTCTACCGATGTAGCTCAATTGGGCAACCCTACCACCTTTACCAACCTTACCCAGCAAACCGATACAAACAGCCAGTTTTTCTGGGATGTGAATGGCGACGGTTCCTGGGAACATACAGGCGGTGGCAATTTCATGTACCTGTACAGTGCGCCCGGCAGCTACCAGGCAAGGCTGCAGGTTGTCAGTCCAGGTGGCTGTACTGAATTCATCATCAAGGAGGTGCTGGTCTATGCCTGCATGGTTCCTACCTCGCTGACGGCTGGAAATATAACTTTCCAATCGGCTGAATTGTCGTGGACACCCGGGACTTTTGGCAGCCAGTGGGAACTCCTTTACGGATTACAGGGCTTTAACCCCACGACAGGCGGGATACTGATCCAGGGAATAAACAGTAAACCCTATACCCTCAGCGGTCTCTCTCCGTCAACGACCTATGATTTCTATGTCCGTACTGTTTGCAGCAGTGAGTTGAGCGTTTGGTCGGCGCCAAAAACGTTTACCACTTCCGAAAATGTCTGCACCCCCGGCTGGACAATTTCGCCAAACTATCAGTACAACATGCAGGTGGTGGGTAAACTCATGACCGGAGGGGTGCAATCCTATAATCCGAACGACCAGGTAGGCGCCTTTGTCAACGGCGAATGCCGGGGGATGGCATCACCCGATCCGGCCAGGTTTGGACTGGTGTTTCTGAGTATCGGATCGAATGTGGCTTCGGGAGAAATGGTACAGTTAGTCGTATGGAAGGTTGCAGAATGTTCCGAATGTCCTACAGGTTTGACCATGATGTTCCAGAACCAGTTGCAGACAGGCAGCCCCGGTAATCCTTATCCTGTCGCCTGCGGACAGGCTGAAGTGCCATTGGCTTTTGGCGAAGGATACACCTGGTTTTCGGTCAATGTCAACCCGGGAGAAATGGGGCTGAACTCCTTGTTTTCAGATCTGAACCCCTGCGAGGCTGACCGTATCCTTGGACAAAATGCTTTCGCTGTTGTTTATAACGGTGATTGGATAGGAAGTCTGAACACCGTCAACCCGGCCCAGATGTACAAAATGCAATTGTGCAGCCAGCAAAACATCACCATCCCCGGGCAGCCCGTTTACAACAGTCCCATTTCATTGGGTGCCGGTTATACCTGGCTTGGCTACCAGCCGCAGGATGGTTTGCCGATCAACACAGCGCTTTCCGGCATTACGCCTCCACCGGTTGAAAATAACCGTGTGCTGGGTCAGAATTCATTTGCTGTTTATTACCAGGGACAATGGATTGGAAGCCTCACCAGCATGAACCCGGGAAAGGGATATATCATCGAGGTTAGCAACCCATGCACCCTGCAGTTTCCTGCAACTAGCGGTAAAAAGGAGATGTTGTCCGAGGAAATAGTGGTTTCACCAACGGATGACATTCCATTGGCAAACCAGCAGTTCAGCATGATGCTCATCGCCCGGTTAAAACTGCCCGACGGCATCATTTCCTGCAATCCCGGGGATGTGGTTTTTGCCTATTCCGGAAGTGAATGCAGGGGAATGGCTGTTCCGGTGACCAGGAATAACGGCACCATATTCATGTCTGTCGGCTCCGATATTCAAACCGGGGAAAAGATCCGGTTCAAAGCATGGCTTTCCAGATACGGGATGCTTGCGGATATCAATGAAACCGTTGTTTTCAGGTCGCTTGATAAAGCGGGTACCATGGACGAACCCCTTGTGCTTACACTAAACGGTTTTAAAGGAATGGAAAACCATGCCGGAGACGAAATTTTCATCGGAGAGCCGTTTCCGAACCCCTTCGTGGAAGAAACAGCGGTTCCTTTCAAGCTGAGCGGTACAGCCCTGGTAAAACTTGCACTGTACGACGGTATGGGCAGAAAACTCAAGATCATTGACTTCGGGTATCATGATGCCGGCCTGCACAAGATATACATCAGCAGGAGCAACCTTCCGGCAGGAGTTTATTTTTACCGGATGGAAGTACTGAACCCGGGTATTGCAGCGCAGAAATATGGGAAGTTCGTTATTTGCAGATAGTCCTGCCATGACCATAAAAATCGTCAGCAAAATGAAAAAAAATGTTCTTTTTGTTTTTATCCTCTCTGTGTTGGGCGTTGGATTTTCGGGTCAGACTGTCACAAGAAATGGTGGCGGGCATGATGGGCCGCTAATCCCGGTCAACGGAGGCCCTCCCGCCTGGACACCTGCAGCCAACCTGCTGTATAACATGCAGATCATTGCAAAATTAAAATATGAGGATGGTTCTTTTTCCCTCAATCCGGATGACATGGTCGGTGCGTTTTCAGGGAATGAATGCCGCGGGGTTTATTCGCCTGATCCGGGGCTTTTCGGAATGGTATTCCTCACTGTCGGTGCGAACCAACCGTCGGGGGAAACCATCACTTTCAAAGCGTATCTCAGTGAGGCGGACCGGGTAGCCGACCTGGATGAAACCCTGATATTCCTCGATCAGCAACAAGTTGGCACTATTGCCAATGCATTCGTCTTCTCATGTCCGCCGGCAATATCCGACACATTGCTGCTTCAGAACATCACGGTGATCGCCAGTGAAACCCGATGCTACGAGGCAGGAAAGGCAATTGTCACGGCCGGGAGTGGCACCTTCTTTAACGTGGCATCAGGAGCAACCGTCAACCTGGGTGCGGGAAACAAAATTTCATTCCTGTCAGGAACGCATTTTTATCATGGTTCTTCGGTGCATGCGGTAATTTATCAAGGCGGAGGATTCTGCACCAGCCTGCAGGCGAAGCTTGACAGCACTTTCAGCGATACCCTGGTTAAGCCGGTGGTGCGATCCGGTGACCCCGGGTTTTTCAACATATTTCCGAATCCCAGTTCTGGAAAGATCACCCTTGAACTCCCGGATCAGGAAAAGGCTCTTTTCACGGAGGTTTCGGTATACAACAACCTTGGAGTCAAGGTTCTGCAAATGAAAGCACCTGTTTTTAAGAAAACCAGCTTCGATCTTTCATTTTTGAAAGCCGGCATCTATATGGTCAGGATACACGCCGGGGACAGGATTGGCATGGGGAAAGTGATCATGCAGTGACCTGCCGGTTCCGGACTGATCCGAGGGGTTTCTTCAAGGCTGATTTCTGGAAAAAGGAGGGGGTAACCCCGGTGAATTTTTTAAATGCAGAATTAAAGGCCGATTTGGAGTTGAACCCTGATGAAATGGCAATTCCTTCGATCGACAATTTACAATACTCATTGTCTGACAACATGATCTGTGCTTCACGGATTCGCAACTCGTTGATGTAGGTTGAAAAGTTTTTATTCAGCAAATCGTTGATTGCCTTGGAAAGATAAGTGGTGTTGGTATTTAATTTTTGAGCGACCTCAGCCAGGGTGAGTTCGGGATCAAGAAAGTGTTTTTCGGCCGACATAGCCTGTATCAATTCTTCTATCAGCCTTTGGCTGGCCGTAAGAAATTCCTTTGGTTCGATTTTTTGCTCTTTCTTTATGTGATCAACTGTCAACCGCACATAATGCTGATATGCACGCTGTTTGAGGTAATAAAACCGGGCAAGGAAAAGTAACAGTATTATGAGAACGGCTGATGAAATTACCGAAATCAGGGTTATTTTCTCCCGTGCGTGAATGGCAAGTTTGTTCAGTTCATTTTCTTTTGTCAACTGCCTGATCTGACGCTCTTTTTTTTCAGCTTCATATCGCGCTTCCATTTCGGCAATGACTTTCTGGCTGTTTTCCCTGAAGAGGGAATCCCTGGTTTCGATATATAACCGGCCATAATGAAAGGCAGGGTTCAATTCTCCTTTTTGTTTATACAATGTTGCCAAAGCAAGATAATTATCTGCCATGGCCTCCTTGAAATTCCTTGATACAGCAATCTCAAGACTCAGGTGCAGCGCTGAAGAGGCTTTTTTAATCTGGCCGGTTTGTAAATATATTTTTCCCAGTGAAGTCAAGGCGGTACATCTGGCTATCTCTGATTTTCCGGAATCCGCCAGCCGGATTGAATGGGTAAAACAAGTCAGCGCTTGCGCCTGATTGTTTTCCTTCAGAAAAATTTCCCCCAAATTGCTGTAGGCAAATGACATTCCTTCGTAATACGGAATCTTCTGATAGTTTCGGATCGCCTCCCTGAATGCAATTTTTGCCGAGTCATACTTGTGAACCGAATTGTAATAAATTCCGATGCCATTTAAAACATACGCGATTCCTCTGAAATCATTCAGTTTCCGGAAAATCATCAATGACTGGTGATTGTATTCCAGTCCTTTTTCATTGCCCAGTGATTTGCTGTAGATCCCGGCTATATTAGAAAGTGTATAGGCTGCAGCTGTCGAATCATTATCTCCCATCTGAATTTCAAGGGCTTTCCTGTAAAACTCAAGGGCATGGTCATCCCATCCCCATTCCGCGTATATCATGGCGAGGGAAACAAAAACATTGTATCTTTTATTCTCAACATTTTTTTCCTTGTAAAGATCCAGCGCTTTCAGAAAATATTCCACGGCCAGTTTGTTGTTGCCGGCTCCTTTATAGCAACTGCCGATGCATTCTGCCACGATGGGGTCGTCTGGCAACCGCAACAGCCTGGTAAGTTTCCCCGAAAGGTCAAAATACATCAGGGCCTGCTTGTATTGAGACATACCCAGGAAGGTCTTTCCCAGATTCTGACACGCCTCGGCTTCACTTTTTTTGTCCTTCATCTTTCTCGCCAGATCGAGGGCCCGGAAAGCATAGGTTAATGACGCGGAGTCAGAATCGTAGCGCAACAGAGACGAATATGCAATACAGGGGAAAACAACAAGGATAACGATTGCCCTTTTCATACAGTGCTGTCTGTAGGATTCAACAAGAAATTAAAGCAAATGGACTTATGACTGACCATATTTCCGACGATTTTCAAAGGTAAGATATTGATCAGAATGTTGTATCTCTGTTCAAATGAAATTAACGACGAAAATCCGGATTTTCTGACCACACCTGGCCGATCTTAGCCGGGAATATCGATTGATTTACTTAACTTAGCCCAAAAAACGGCCATGAAAGAACTTATCTATCCTTTTCTTTTCGTTTTATTATTGAGCCTTCCAGCTAAATCACAAGTATCTGTCAACGTCAATGGTGCTGCGGCACATTCCTCGGCTATGCTGGATGTAACATCTTCTTCCATGGGATTCCTGCCCCCGCGGATGTCAACTTCACAGCGGGATGCTATTTCTTCCCCGGCAACCGGGCTGGTCATCTTCAATACAGACCTGAAGTGTCTTGAGTTTTATGCCGGCCCGCCGGATGGCTGGTATTGCCCCTGTGTCGGCGCCGGAGACCCGGGTTGCTGGAGTGTTGATGTTGGCGGCACTTACAGGACAGGTCTGGCGCTGGACCCAACCAACGTTGTCAGCCTGATGATCGATGTACTGGTTCCCGGCGGATACCAGATCGTCACCGGCCAGGTGAACGGGTACTGGTTTTCCGGCAGGGGAACGTTCAACTCCACCGGTAACCACCAGGTACTTTTGTACGGGAGAGGAACACCCGAAAACACAGGTACGGATGATTTTTCCTTTTCTTTCGGATCCAATGTGTGCTATTTCCAGGTGACGGTTCAAAGTGCACCCCAGCCACAACTTTTCAGAAGTGGAATATTTCTGCATCACTCGACTGGTGGAAATATCTGGGGGCCGAATGGCAGCAGTACCAGCGTTCCGCAGGAAATGACGGTTTATAATACCGCTCATGGCTATTCCGGTTTGCAGGGTGTAGCGATGAACGAGACCTGGTGGTCGCCGAGTGACAACGAATGGGTGACTCAGCATCAGTTTTTTGAAGATCCGGATCCCTACACCGGGATCGGATATTACCTCCCCGACAATAAAGTCATCGTCATCAAATCCTGTTTTCCCTCTTCGGCAATTTCCGGCCCGGGCCAGGCATCAGACACCCTGAATCCCTGGCTGAAAACAGTATGGAATTACAAGTGGCACTGGCGGCACATTGTCAAGGCCATGGCGAGCCACCCCGACAACTTTTTTGCGATATGGACAAATGCCCCGCTGGAACCATACTCCACCAACTCCGCTGAAGCAATGTATTCCCGGCAGTTCTGCATCTGGGCCAAGGATACGCTGGCTACGGGCCTTGACCCGGTTTACGGTTCATTCCCGCCCAACGTTTATGTTTTCGACTTTTTTCAAAAGCTCACCGGCCCCGACGGCATGATGCTGTCGTCATACGCTGTCACTCCGGGCGACAGTCACCCCAACGCCCCGGCCACAGCCCTGGTCGCCCCGCAGTTCGTGCAGGAGATCTTCGATGCGGCAATTTCCTATGAGGCCACATTTCCTCCACTGACAGGAAAAAAGGATCATGATGATTTGCCCGGTACAAAAAAATAAAATGAAAAACTCATAATTATGTAACATTTTCCGGAGTCAGGTGTATTACTTTTGCAACAAAACAGGCGATCTACTCATCGCATCGCCGATACATAACCATTAAATACTGATAAAATGAAAACAGGATTCAGAACATTATTTTTATTTACAGCCATTTCGGCCTTTGTATTATCAGGATGTAACAAGGAGGGACCTGTGGGACCTGTGGGACCCGCCGGACAAAATGCCACAGTCTATTATTCTGAATGGTTCTCTCCGACAGCCTGGTCGGGCAGTTCAGGTAACTGGTATTTTGCTGCCACTGCCCCCGATCTGACAGAAGGAATTGTTGAAAGCGGCGTTGTGCTCGCCTATGCATGGCTGGCTGATGATGTTTACGAAGGCACTTCAGTACGCCCTTTGCCGGCTTACGCTGTTGGCGCAAACTGGAGTTTTCTGATCCACCAGTACGGAAGTATTGAATTCACCTCCGATATGTTTGCGCCGCCGCTCACCAATGGCAATAAGTTCCGGTTTATCGCTATTCCCGGCCCTATCACTGCACTAAAATCAGGAACACCCCGCTCCAGGTGCCCGGAAGTAAGGCTGAATCGGGAGGCAGACTACCGATTGACCAGGATATTCCTGATCACTCTGTTGCTGCCGTTTTCAAGAATAACTGAATAGAGGCCTGCAGGCAATGGCCTCAGATCAAGCGTTCGATCGGCTTGTCCGTTCACCTCAACATTCATGACGCCGGAGATTATCCTGCCAAGATTATCGTAAACCCTGATCGTGAAGGTTTCGCTGAGCGAATTACGGATTGAAATGTTGAATAGCCCATCGTTAAAAACTGGAGAAACAACCACCTTCGCTGAAGAAGTTCCTGCCTGAAAACCCGGTACTGAACTGACAATGGTTTCATCCCCGTTTATGACGAAAGGCATGCCCTGTGGATAGGCATTATAATAGATATCACCGTAATTACTGCCTCCGTCAGTCGTCAGAATTGCGTTTCCCGTGGCATTCTCAGCCGTTACCACAGGTGGCGCCCACGGCCCTGAACTCAGCGAACCTGTACATCCCCACTCAACCCAGTAGTTTCCCGGATACAGAGAAAGACCGGGAGTTTCGGCCACTACGGTCATAATCGGACGTGCGACGCCTCCATTGACAGTCAGCACACGATAAGTATTTGAAAACACTGTACTTCCCATCCGGTTTGTTGTCATATCACCCCAGATGATGGTTGAACCGGCAATACCTGGTTTTCCGTTCCAGATGCGAAGATAGATTCCCGTGATCGTGGAAGTGGTTCCTGAATTGGCCTGGTATGAGAAGAAATCCATCGAAGTTACCAGCCAGTTCCGGCCGGGGGGCACCGTGAAATCATCGGCAATATAAAAGCCGGAAACATACTGGCAGCCAGATCCGTAAGAGCCTGTTCCGCCCTGGTAATAAATACTTTCGTTTGCTCCGGCTGCACCGGTACCCGCGCTGTTGAAAACAGGGCCGTTGTCGAATAAAGATGCCATCGGGGCATGGGTAATTGCAGAAAGATTGCCGGAGAGTCCGGTAATTGCGCCCGAAAGATCAATATCTGTGGCATTGCCTTGTGACCGGGCCTGAGGCGCTATTCCGAGTGTCTGGATCATAACCAAAGACACCAGGATCATTTTGGTGAAATTTTTCATGTTTCACAGGTTTATAATATCAATACGCAGGAACTGTTTTTATATCTTCTACCTTGAGATACGAAACTGGATACAAACGTAACAAAAATATGACTTTTAAGAATAAAAGTCAAGGGTCCGGAAAAAATCCCTGAAAAACCATTACCCCCGGCTCTTACTGGAGCCTGTTCAGGGAATCAATAAAAAACTTCGACTCATCCGGAAAGCATCCTTTCGAGTTGCCCGAGAGCAATCGTCAGGGTTGACCGCGGGCAGGCAACGTTCATGCGCATGAAGCCCTCTCCGCCTGGTCCAAAGTCGGTGCCCGGGTTAAAACCTAACCCGGCTTCATGGATGAGTTTGCGATTGAGTGTTTTATCATCGAGGCCGAAATTCGTGAAATCAAGCCAGATCATATAGGTCCCTTCCGGCCTGAACATATGCAGGGCAGGGATGTTTTTCCGGATGAACTTTTCGGTAAATTCAACGTTATTATTCAGGTAATCGATGAGTTGCAGCCTCCACGGTTCTCCATGCAGGTACGCGGCAGTCGATGCGACACTCCCGAACAGATTCCCCATACCCAGGTGCATTTTTTCGATCAGTTGTGAATAGGATGCCCGTAATTCCGGGTTTGATATGATCACGGAGGAGGTAGCAAGACCGGCCAGGTTAAATGTTTTACTCGGTGCATGGGCAGTGATCGTGATTTCCGCTGCTTCAGGTGATAAATTGGCGAAAACCTGGTGCCTGAAACCCGGCATGACCAGGTCGGCATGAATTTCATCAGAAAAAACCAGGACGTGGTGTTCCAGGCATATCTTCAGAATCTTTTCCAGTTCCTGCCGGTTCCAGCAGCGCCCGACGGGATTATGCGGATTGCACAGGATCAGCATTTCCGCCTCTTTTGCCTGTTGTTCAAGCAACACGAAATCAATCAGGTAAGTGTTCTCATCCCGGATTAACTGGTTGATGGATAATTTTCGGTTGTGATCAGGAACTGCATGAATGATCGGGGGATAAACCGGGGGCTGAACAATAATATGATCGCCTGGTTTTGTGAAGGCCATCACGGCGAAATTGAGTGCGGGAACCACCCCCGGAGTGAAAATAAAATCTTCTTTGTCGATTGCCCAGTCATGATGTGATTGCATCCACTCCATAACAGCCTGATAATAATCTTCATCCCTGAATGTGTATCCATAAACGGGATGACCGGCACGCTGAATGACTGCATTGCGGATGAAGTCAGGAGTCTCGAAATCCATATCAGCGACCCACATCGGAATTACATCACTCTTTTCAAAAACGGTTTGCCGCAAATCATATTTTACACAGGAAGTATGCGTACGATCAATTAATTTGTCAAAATTATATTTCATGTGGATTTTGAAATTTTATCGAAATTTTCAGGGCTCATTTCCAAGTCCATTTTAAAAAGCCGGGATTATATTTTCAAAAGTATAACATTAATTTTAAAAAGGCGGGATAAGTTGCCTTTGGCTCAAGTGAATGGTCACTCTTTGAATGAAAAAAATCATCTTCCCGCAATTATTTGATTACTGGTGAGTTTAAAATATAAGACCAGTAAAAACCGATCACCATGAAAGAGAAAATCATTCAAAACATCCACGACCCTGAAGCGCTTGAAATGTTGTTCAGGAAAGATAAAAGAGGCTTTACCCTTGATTTTCCCGATGCTTCGGCAGGAATTGAAAACGACCTTGTCAGGTTCTGGCGGATCAGACTGAAAAAAGAGAGCGCGGGTCAGAAACCGCAATTGAACAAACCCGATTTATGGATCGTCACGACCCTTTCAATTGCAATTGCTTTGGCGGTCAAGGCACATCTGGTTTTTGGCAACATGTCGATGGAAAGCTTCTGGTCGCGCAACCTCACTATAATCGCCTTTGCCGGTCTGACGAGTTGGTTTATCCTGAAAAACAGGATAACCAGTCTTAAAAAAATCCTTCTGCTTGCACTTCCGGTTGCTCTCCTGACGATATTCATGAATCTGCTTCCTGAAAAGCTGTGCGACACCACCATCCTGGCATTTATCCATGCCCCGTTCTTCATGTGGTTCATTCTGGGACTGGCATGGGTTTCTTTCAGATATACCGACACGATGCAAGTTTCGGCTTTTATCCGCTTTAACGGTGAACTGGTCACCATGTATGGATTGTTGTGCATTGCGGGGGCTATTCTTTCCGGCATGACCATCAGCCTTTTTACCGTCATCGGAATGGACATCGGGAAGTTTTACATGGAAAACATCGGGATCGTCGGTCTGGTAATTTTCCCGGTTCTGGCAGCCTGGCTGATTGATCTGTATCCCGATATCACCAGCAGGATCGCACCCATCATAGCCCGGATTTTCACCCCCCTGGTATTGATCACCGTAACTGCTTACCTGATTGCGATCATCGTTTCAGGCACCAACCTTTCGAAGAACCGTGAGTTACTGGTCATTTTCAACCTGCTGTTGCTCGGAGTGATGGCCATCATCGTATTTTCCCTTTCGGAACTTGACAATTCCGACATCCGTAAACTGAATGTCATCCTTTTGTTCCTGCTGGCTGTCGTTACCCTGATCATCGATCTGTTTGCCCTTTCAGCCATTATTTCCCGGCTATCGGATGGATTTACTCCGAACAGGACTGTTGTGCTGATTTCCAACATCCTGATTTTACTCAATCTGGCGCTGATTTTACCAGTTCTGTTTCTCTCCGGTTTCAAAGGAAAACCGATCGATCGGGTGGAGAGGCTCATTTACCGTTATCTGCCGGTATATTTGCTTTATTGCATTGTTGTGATCTTCGTTTTCCCGTTTATTTACTGATTGCACTCTCCCTGCCGGGGATGACCTTACCTGCCGGATGGTATCAGCACAAGTTTCGATTCACCGGAAGTGATCACGGTTGAGATTCCTCTCCTGCGGGTGATGACAACGCTCAGCAGGTAAACTCCTGCAGGGCGGCCGGTCAGATCGAGCATCGTGTCTGTACTCCCGGGAAAGTATTTGTCAACCACTTTTCCGCCAGTCAGTGTGAATATGGAAACATGCAAGCCGGTTACTTCTTCAGGTGAATGCAGCGTAAGGGTGAACTTTCCGCCGGAGGGGTTTGGGAAGACGCTGAATGTCGGGTATGCCATGCTACCTTTTTCAGCCCCTGATGTCAGGTTTTCCGGTTTGAAAACCGAATCCTGACCATTCCTCAGCGCCGGGCAATAGTTGCCACTGGTATTGATCCGTGCCAGCAGGTGACCGTTCGGGTGTACCGAGGTTCCATCTTTCAGTACGACCTTTTCACCTGCCTCCATGATTGCATTACCGGCCGGATAAACGATAAACGACTGTCCGTTCCCGCCGGCAACAATGGTTTGCAGCGAGCCAAAGCAGGTATCCGTACCCGACATGACGGAGGAGGCCAGGTTTTTAAACCCGGGCAGAGTTGCCGAGATATCGGTCGAAAAGGGAAAAAGGCGCGTATCGACCCATTCATCGGTGGCGTCGGATTCCATTGCCAGGACCAGCGCTTCCAGCCAGTAGCAATCGGCGATTCCGATCGGTGCACTTTGCATGAACGCATTCAGGGCAGCTGATTTTTTTTGGATCACCCACCGTTCAACGGGCATGATCATGCCGAACATCTCGCTGGGGATCCCGATTCCTTCATCTCCGGTCCATCGGGTAAAGTATGGAGACTGTCGGAGCCACCAGAGAGGGAATCTCGATAAACCTTCGTTGTGACGCTGCACAACAGCGGTATAAACCATGTCCCTGAGGTACCTGCCCAACTCGGGGCTGAGATTCAGAAAGATGTACCCACGGTATCCAAGGTAATCACTGCGGGGGTCATACTCATTTGCGTAGGGTGCATTCCACCCCTGTTTGCCGTAAAAGGCCATGGAATCGGCATAATGGATATCCAGGCCGTTGTTCAGAAAAGCAGTCAGCCGGAGGGTGGCTGCATCCACCTGTCCGGGATCGTTGAATATCCTTGCGAGGCGTGCCATCCCGATATGAGCACTCATGGAGCCGTATAGGTTGCCGGGGTCGATGCCTTCACCGGTCCGGGTATTGTAAAACGTTTTTATGCTGTTGTACCAGGGCTCAACGGCAGTGGTATCTCCGGTGCGGTAAAGATAGAGCCAAACGCTGTAAACGTTCTGAATGCAAGGGCGGTAATTCCCGAAACCGGAATTCAGCCCCCATATCTTATCGGCTGCATAAAATTCCCTGCGTATCCCGGTATCACGGTTCACAGGGTTGTGAGCCCAGGGTGCGTGGATGGTGCTGGCAAACAGCAGGGGAACCATCTCGTGAAGGAGAGATTGCTGGCCCCCGGTGAGGTAGGGCCAGGCCATGGCCACGGTTTGAAGGATCCTCCCCGGCTCCTGGTATAGGAAGTAACTCTCATACACCTGGTCACTGTAACGGCAGGTGACCGGCCGGAAAAAGAGGGAGCCGGAGTCAATTACAGCCTGCATCTCCCGGCGCAGTTTGTCGCGAAGCTCCGTGTTAACAGACAGGTTATGCTGCAGGGGGTATTCCCACAGGTATTTGCTGACATTTACCTGCGATTTGACGGTCAGCCCTGCAAACAATGATATGAGGATAAAGAGGGTGAGTTTCATAGGATTGCCGGTTGGATCATTATTGCGTTTGGGTCAGGGTCGGTTAATGGTGTTCAATGGCTACAATGCCGAATGTTTCGGCTATAAATACATAATTGCCGGTGATTGCGGGGGCTGTCCGTCCCATGGTGGCGGTCTGGCCGGTCAGATATGGCACATCGGCATAACCGATGTTCTGGTTCACGTTGCGGTAGCAAATATTGGCGTTGGCAAAATTACCGCCATCCGAATAACGGGTCGTCACCTGCACCAGGGTATGCTGGCTTTCTGCCAGGTCGATCACCTGGGTGCCCCTGAAGTTCTGCCGCATCCAGAGATAATGTCCGCCTGTGCTGAGGGCATACAGATTGTCTGTTTCGATGGGGAACATCCCTGCCACATGGCCGTTGTCGATCGGAACCCGGAAACCTGTATTCTGGTTGATCCCGGCAACATCGAGGGAGTAGTTTGTACCGAAAGCAGGGCCCGTTGCTGTGAGTTTCGGGTAGCGTGTTTTCCACCAGCAAAGGATCCTTCCCTCGTGGTCCACTGCCGGTGAAGGAGCAGGGAATCCGCACCCGTCAACAGGACCGGCCGGAATGAGGAAGGGTTCCTGCAATGTGAGGGTGTCGAGGGCGAAGATGTGCTGCCAGTCCGATGAAGCATGGTTCCATGTTCCTCCGTTGTCGTCGCCCTGGAGCCAGCGTTTGATGTTCTGTTCCTCCTCCGCGAGACTGGCTGAGGAGGTCATCACCTCCTCCATGATATATTCGCTGCCCGACAAGGCTGCGTTGGCCGAGGTAACCCACACCCGGCCATGGTGAACGACGGGGTGACACATCCGGAAACTCTGTCCCCTTACCTGATGTGATCCGCGGATGGCCCCGGAAGCAAGGATGATGGCATAAACCTTCATGTTTTCAGCAGGTACATAAACCGAGTTGCCATCTGCCGCAATGCCCCCGGTAACGGGTGATGGCAGGTTCTGTTCCCACAGGATATTCCCGTCGCTGCCGAACCGGAATACCTGTCCGCCGTGGTTTGCAACGATCACACTGTTTGAAAGAATACAGGGCGGGGTGGTGATGGCGCCCCGGGTATCGTAATACCATTTCGTTGCTCCGGTTGCCGTGTCGAAGGCATACACCGACCCTGTCAGAGATGCAAACACCACCTTGCCGCCAACCACTGCGGCACTCACCAGCGACCCTCCCGGGACGGCAGAGCTCCAAAGGGTTTCTCCGTTGTCAATGTTCAGCGCATAAGCATTGCCTTCCATGGTACAGAAATAGAGTCTGGTTCCTTTGATCACCGGCTGAACGCTTTCGGCGATGGTGAAGTTCACGGTGTCGGGTATCGGGAAGGAGTAACCATCACGCGAGGTAAGGTCATCGGGCCAGCCGGGTTCGCTCTCCTGGTTCCGGAGGGTATTTCCCGGCCCGGCCCATATCCATCGCACGCGGAAGGGAGGAGCCACGGAAGCGCTGGGATGGCCGGTGCGTGAGGCATCTTTCTGAAACTGCGGCCAGTCGTATGTCACGGATGTTCCGCTACCAGGGCTGCCGTTGTAAAGTTTCACGGCGAAATCTGTTACGAGGTCTGCCACCCCGATCTGCAGGTTTCCCGATCCATCCACCGTTACTACCTCCGGTGTGCCGGGAATGGTGTCT
Organism: Bacteroidota bacterium; assembly: GCA_026391845.1. Lineage (GTDB taxonomy): Bacteria > Bacteroidota > Bacteroidia > Bacteroidales > FEN-979 > CAIVAT01. Next base: position 27,777 of record JAPLDG010000300.1, read on the forward strand.
TCATCCCAGGAATTCCAGCGTTCCATTGTGATCGTTCCGGGTGTCAACCCCGAAATGGTCACGATGCCGCTTTGAGGAGCGGGGTTCCCGGAGGTCACGACATTTTTCCAGGTGTGATTCCGGTTCCGGATCCAGAAATGGGCGGCCGTTCCGTTTCCATTTACCTGCCCCCAGGTACTAATTGCAGGGTTGGAGGTGGCGGCGTCGATGGCATGATACTGCCCTGTAGTCAGCGGGATATTTTTCATAAAGGAGGTGAACCCTTTGTATCGCCGGTAAAGATTGTTGTTCCGTATATTTTCGGTATTCCAGATCAGTCCGGTCATACCCCCCTGGTTGATATGTCCCCAGACGAAATTGTGCAGCCACACTCCGGCGGTGTCAAGCGCAAGAAGCGGGTCGGGCGACTGGTTGCCGGGCATATCGAGGTCGGTTTCGCCCAGTACGACCGGCTTATTCCGTTGAGGATCATTCCCGGTGGTAACAGAATATGCGTAAATGGCTGCTGCGGCATCATTTTTCAGCATCTCCCGGTTGAAAAGGGTACCGTTGATGGTGATGGTATCGATCCATCCGGTGGTCATCACATAGGCATGCACATCGGCGTAATCGGCATGAGAATCCTTCCAGTAGTCTGGAACCCAACTGCTCCAGAAGGAAGTTGAGACCATGCGGGGATAGGGGCTTCGGGTATCGCAGTAATCGGCGAGGTCGTTGGTCAGATCGAAATAAGAACCTGGCGCTCCTTCATTTACCAGTTCCCAGGAATGTACCGAGGTTGCGTAGCCCCAGCGTGCAATGAGGTTGCGCCAGTAATATTCATAAAGCCTGTGCAGTCGGGTTTGCTGAGGTTGTTCGAACGAACCCTTGTTTGGGGAGACCAGCCCGGCCCGGTCGATGTGGTTGCAGATGTAATCGTTTTTCTCGAAAATAACGATCTTGTAATGTATATCAGAACGGTTGGCTGTATCGATCAGGTAATCGGCATTCCTGCACCTGATCGGGTCGAGGTACTCATGGCTGTTGGCGTTCCATTTGCTGAGGATATTCTCTTTCAGGCTGCCGTCAGGGTTGACCTCCTGGATGGTCAGCTGGTCAAGGAAGGCCTCTCCTGCGCAATCTTCGAGGACGAGATAAAGATAGTCAAGTGAATGCTGGGTACTTCCTGTAGTTATATTGCCGATGAGGTATCCCCAGGGATTGTCGCCTTTTAAGTACCCCGAAAGGAGTGTGCCGATACCCGGGTTCACGACTCCGGTGCCAAGCCATCCGCCGGTCTTTATCACAAGCCCGCCGTTCCCGGTTATATTGATTGTTTTGACCCGTGCGGTGATCTGGTACTGTGTCAGGGGTTTTACACAGACAGATCCGTCCCAGAATCCTCGGAAGATGGCCGGGGTATTGACATTTTCGATGGCCGGAGCTGCCAGCCGGTAGGAAAAATCACCGCTACCGTAATGCTGCCCGTAGGTAAGCAAGGGAGGAGGCATGTAGCCGTTGGGGGTCATCGGGTGGTGGGTTGCCCAGGATGACCATGAATCGCTGAAGGGTGAGCTGCCTGACAGCCAGAACCTGCCGAATGTCAGGTTATTCGCCTTCCATTCGTTTGTCTCCGCATCACTCTGGTCGGGACCCGAAACTGCCGTGCCGTGACCGGCTGCAATAAAGGGCTGACCGTCGTCGTATTCGAAATAGCGGTTATCAGTTGCCGAAACCCGGATGTATCCTTTGTTGAGTGAATCCGGTACAACGGTAAAAAGTGGCCCGTTGGTCAAGGTTGTACCTCCGGCATCGGTGGCGATGATCTGCGAGGTCCAGGTGCCGGTCTCCCGGAAAGCCATCCTGACGGTCCAAGTCCATTCTCCCGATGGCAGCAGCTGGCTTCCGTCACGAAGGTATGCCATGTTCAGGAACGCAGGCTGCCTTTTTACGACGGTCCCCCGGGTGAAAACCATATCGACGGTGACTCCCGTTCCGGTGCCTGTGTGGCCCGGCATGAGCGTATCGTAGGGGAAGAAGAGGTTTTCTGCAATGGTCTTCAGCGAAAAGGTGACATCGGTGCGTTCATATTTTCCCAGGTCTGTAAGGGTTGCCGACACCGCAGTCACAACGGGGCCTGAATACCCGGGGGGCTGTGAAAAAACGGTGACATCCGCGGCTGCAATGGTGCCGTCGCTGCTGAAAGACTGGATGCTTATCTTGTTTTTTCCCGTGGAGAGTTTCATCGCGGTGATCCGGAAAGTATCGGCCACCACCGGCTCATATCCGCTTTGCATGGTTCGTTCGTTGATCCAGAAGATATCCCCGGAGCCACCCGAACGGGTGCCGGTAACAGTCACCTGTTCCCCGGTGGTAGTAAACAGGCTTCCTGAACCTGAAGAAGGTGACAGGACCGAAACCGAATGGCTGATGGTGCCGGTCGCTGTCACAGCGATGGAGAGGGTATCAATAGCGCCGACGTCGTCGGTCACTGTAAGGCTGAGTGTATAATGTCCGGGGATCCTGTATATGTGGCTGAAGGAGGCGCTCCCGGCATTCACAGCGCCGTCGCCAAAGTCGATGTGATAGTTGTCGATCACCCCGTCTGGGTCATGGGCAAACACGGTCCCGGTAACGGCTAGCGGCACACTGCCTGATTGCGGTACAAGGCGCAGGGAGTCGATGACCGGGCCTGCGTTGATCACCGGTTCCTCTGTCAGAATCACCTCATCGAAACTGAATTCAGGGGACCATGAGGATCCGCCGAAGAACCCGATCTGCACACGCACCTGGGTGGTGGAGGGGGTGAAGGTGACGATTTCCTGGAACCACACGCCCTGGGGCCTGTTTTGAAGGGTATAGAAATCGGATGAATAATAGGCCGACCAGTTGTACTCGATGGCCGAAAACCGGATCCCTCCCCAATCGCTGCCTGTCATGTTATTGATCCTGATCCAGGCGCTCAATTTGTAGGTCTTTCCCGGAACGACCAATATGGGCGATTGCTCAAGGGTGCCGTTGCCATTGAACTTCACGCAGTGCGATCCTGTGTGGAAATCGGTATTGATCACTTCAATGGGCGGGTACCAGCCCGACCATCCTGATTCGCCGTTTTCAAAACCACCATTGTTGAGGATATTGACGGTCTGGCCGCGGGTAATGAGCGCTGCGGCGACAAAGGCAAAAAAGAAAACCGTTGATAAAAATAGTCGCATCATCTGTAAATTAATGGGTAGGTCAAAGTTAAAAATTAAATACTTTCTTCGGGTTACGCTTTATGAAATCCGCCAATCATGTTTTTTAAGTTATTATTTCCTGAAATTTGGTTTGCATCAAAAGTAGAAGTACTTTTATCGTAATTCCAAGACAGGATCAACTTGTGTTTTAACCGATAAAACCGGCGATCTGTGGTAGTTAAAATGTTTGTCAGCCTTATTCCCGTATTCCTCTTCCTGGTGATGCTGTTATACCTCGACAGCTACAAACTGGTGAGCAAACTATTGCTGGTCATCTGTTTTGTATGGGGAGTGCTGAGTGCGGCGGGGAGTTTCTATACAAATACCCTGCTGATGAAGCACCTGGATGTCAGCTTTGAGACCTACTCCGGTTTTATTGCACCCCTGGTCGAAGAGACCCTCAAATGTACCCTTCTGTGGATTTTGATTAAAAAGAATAAAGCCGGGTTCATGATCGATGGCGCCATCTATGGTTTTGCGATCGGGGCAACCTTTTCTTTTGCGGAAAACCTGTTCTACCTGTCGCAATATGCCGACAGCCAAAACAACCTCATGGTATGGATCACGCGCGGATTTGGGACGGCCGTCATGCACAGCGGCACAACGGCCATATTTGGTATTTTGTGCATGAGTGCCCTGAACAGGCAATTGAAACTGGGATGGGCAAGTGCGACAGGGCTTCTGGCTGCGTTCATCATTCACGGGATATTCAACCAGTTTCTGGTTTCACCGGTGGTGTCAACTGTGATTATCCTGCTGCTGGTCCCTTTGTCCATCACCTTGATTTTTTCTGCCAGCGAGACATCAATCCGCAACTGGCTCGAACTTGAATTTGATTCCGAAGCCGGAATTCTACGGATGATCAGAAAAGGGAAGTTTGCCTCAACAAAAACCGGTACTTTTCTTGTTTCCCTGAAGGATCATTACCCCGGAGAGGTGGTGCTCGACATGTATTGTTTTATCAGCCTGTACCTGGAACTCTCCATGAAGGCAAAGACCATGATGATGCTGAAGGAAAATGATTTTGAGATCCCCGCAGATCCGGAGCTGTCGCTGAAGATCAGGGAGCTGAATGCCCTGAAAAAAAGCATTGGCCGCGGCGGATATCTTGCTATTGCCCCGGTTTTGCGCATGAACCGCAAGGATCTCTGGAAAATATCCATGCTTGAAAAAATGTAATGCCGGCAAACATATGGAAAATAATGAATACCCTTCACCAACCTTTTCCTGTTCCTCCGTATTATGATAATCAAGGACGATAATGAGCTGGTTTATGAAGTGATTCAAGGCAGTATTTCTTCCTTTGAAGTTTTGATCGACAGATACCAGAAAACTATCTTTAACCTGATGTTGCGGATGGTGAATGATACGGAAACAGCCAAAGATCTCACACAGGATTTGTTCGTAAAGGCTTACGAAAAAATTGGCGGATTCAATTTCAAATTCCGATTTTTCAGTTGGATTTACCGCATGGCGTTCAATATGGCAATCGACTGGAACAGGAAACGGCAACCTGCCTGCCCGATCGAAATGGTGGAATCCCGGTTATCTGATACTCCGGAGCCGAACGATTCAGAAATCAGGAGCAATCTGCTGCATGTTGCTCTGCGGAAGCTTGATCCGGATTACCGGGTTTTGGTGCTGTTGAAATATTACTGCGGGCTTTCCTACCAGGAAATTCAGGAAACAACCGGAATCCCGCTGAAAAAAGTTCGTTCACGTCTTTTCATTGCCAGGGAGCAGTTGAGAAAAGGGTTGATTGTCAATGATTTTTTTGAACATGACTGATAAGCTGATCATCGAAAAAATATGCCGGGATCTGGACCATGAGCTAAACGCCCGGGAAAAGGCTGACCTGGCTGTTTATCTTGCATCGAACCCGGAAGCAGCCCAGATATACCAGCAACAAGCCTTGATTAAAAAGCAGCTGGATGATGGACAGGCATCGATGATTGAAATTGATCTTAAAAAAGACATTTTAAATAAAATAGCTATGGAAGGATATAAACAACCCCCGAAGAAAGACGGTGTCCGCATCGTTCCAGGATTTTTGTCAAGACCGGTCGTGAAATTTGGCTTTACATTCGTAACCGGCTTCTTTTTGGGTTTCCTGATTTTCAGCTTCCTGAAAGCTGATCTTTCCGGAAACTCCGGGCAAACAGACCAGATGAAAGGAACCTTTTACGATTCAAAATCGACAGGCGGTATAAAAAATGCCGGTGTTCTCCAGTATGACAATCCCGTGGCTAAAGCCCTTGTCAATGTTCGTTATTCGACTACGATGGTTGAGATTACCGCTGAGCTGAACTCCAGCGAACCCGTGAAATGCAATTTCCAGTTCGATTACAACAATTTTAATGTACTGAACATTCAGAATGTCAGTGTGAACAGCCAGACGACTGCCCTGGCTTCCGGAAACTTCATCCAGATCAACAACATGGGGGAAAACAAATTCCTGATCTATCTGGCCAACAAAAACGCCCTGGAGAATAACATCGACTTTAAGATAATGCTGAACGATTCGCCCATTTTTCAGAATTCCGTTCAGGTGAACAAGGATTAACCATATTAAACTCCTGTAAAATGAAAAAGCAAACGAAAATTATTATCAGTCTGGTGATGGTCATTGCCATCCTGATCATCGGAATTTCCCTCTTCTATCCTGAAGTTTTTAAAGGCATTACATCCGGCACTTTCGGTAAAGCAGACAAATATCATAAAGCCCAGATGACGGATACAGATATTCAGCTCAGGAGTGAATATACAGCCGACACGGGCGAGTTGAGAGCTATGATCCAGGGACTGATCTATTTCTCCTATTTCACGAACAACCTCAGCAGAACCATGGATTCCTGTGTCGAGGTCCTATCCAAAAACGGGATGACCGATCAGAAGACGGGATATTCCAATGTGGCCGCTTTATCAGATTATTCTGCATTCATCCGGAACAACAATAAAACGCTGGGGACCACCATCAGCATGCTCACCGGATTCTATCTGAATGCCAATTCCGATCCATCGGCCGATGTTGAAAAAAACCTGCGCGATTTCGGAAATTATGTGAAAAACCTGAATGAAAAGGATTCAATCCTGGAGCTGGCGCTGAAGAGCATCGACGGACATATGCTTGACAGCAAAACGCTGCAGGCCAGAAAAACCGAACTGGCTTCGGTGAAATCCATCCGCGATCAACTGCTGATAGGCAGTATTCAGTTGTCGGCCCTGCTGCAGGATAAGCCACTTTGTGCAACGTTATGTTCCTATGCAATTTCATCGCAGTCAAGCCTCGGAATGTTATTTGGGCAAGAAAAGCTGGGAGCCATCAATAACCAGGATAAACTGGCTTACATGAGCCAGGATAAACTTGCCGATTTTGTCGTCAACAACCAGGTGTCGTTCGGATCTCAGGATCAGTTTGGAAACATGATCCAGTCACAGACGGTCAACAGCGCCATAAAATCGAAAGGAGATGACCTGGGTAAACTGATCGGCAGCGTTATTATTTATGACAAGGCAAACCTGGCGTGGGTGGTTGGAAGTGCCGCTGATCTTAAGGTTGGATTTATTGCCAGTAACCTGCAAAACTCACTTGGTGCGACTGAAAAGTTTGGCAACATGGTGGGTGTCATCATCTTATCCCGGGAGGGGTTGAATGTATTCGGGTCAAACTTCGACCTGAAAAGTGCAGTCCAGTCGCAGGAACTTTCATCTTTTCTCAGCGCAAGCCAGATGGGAGTCGTAATCATCCTGGCCAGGGATGGAATCGGTTCGGTTGCTTATGGGTCCAGTTTTATCGGATTGATCGGACAACTGAACAGCCAAAGCATGATTGGAATCATGGATAAGTGACTTTGATGACCGGTGCTGATCACTAAATGATGTGTTTATGTTTAAAACAATTACCCGGAAAAGCCTATACGTCCTGTTACTTCTCCAACTGTTAAACGGGTATTTGCATGCACAGCATAAACTCAGACTTCAGCAATTCCAGACACCGCACGTCAAGCTCGTGTTTCTGGATAGAAACACCTCCTACCTGGTGCCGCACACCGTCAGGTCTTTTGAAAACGCCCTTGCCTTTCATAAAAAATTTTGGAGTTATGCTCCGTCGGGAGCTACGAATATCCTGTTCAACGATTTTTCAGATATTGGAAACGGTGGAACGATGGTCATCCCATGGAACTTTCTGAACATTGGTGTCTCTCCGTTCGATTACACCTTTTCGGTGGTGCCTTCCAATGAACGGATGCAATGGCTGATGAGCCATGAACTCACTCACCAGACGATGTGCGACCAGGCATCAGCAACCGACCGGACGATTCAGAAGATATTCGGGGGCAGGGTGATGCCCGACAACCGTGACCCGGTTTCTTTGATCTACAGCTATTTTACCACCCCACGATGGTATTCGCCACGGTGGTATCATGAAGGTATTGCTGTTTTCATGGAGACATGGATGTCGGGGGGCATCGGCCGTGTCATGGGCGGGTATGATGAAATGGTTTTCCGCACGATGGTCCGCGACAGCGCATTTTTTTACAATGTTATCGGCCTGGAAACCGAAGGCACTCCTGTGGGAACACGATTTCCAGCAGGGAAACCTGGCACGGATCAGGCAGGTCCCCGTCACCAGGATGCGCAGGATCACCTGTGCACCTGTGGGCTCCGCATCGCGACCCTGGTTCGACCGGCAGAACGGTCAGATTTACATGGCGGTGAATTACCCTGGAAAACTGGCTCATCTGGTGAGCATCGACCTACAAAGCGGAGCCATGAAGAAAATCGCCCCGGTACCCAGCCCCGGGTTATATTACGTGACCAGTCTTGCCTACGACGATTCAACAAAGACGCTTTTTGCCTCCACCCACAACACCGACTGGCGCGGGCTGCAATCGATCGACATTCATACCGGAAGAACGAAGGAGCTGATGAAATTTGACCGTGCCGGGAACCTGGTATTTAATCATAAAGACCGCGCGATTTACGGAGTACAAACCATGAGCGGCAGGTCTACCCTCGGCAGGATCCCGGCGCCATATTCAAAATGGCAGGATCTTTACACGCTTCCCTTTGGCAGGGATTTTTCGGACCTTGATATCTCTCCCGACGGGTTATGGCTTTCAGGAACGTTGAGTGATATCCAGGGAAGGCAAAAACTGGTTTTATTCCGGATTGCCGATCTGGAGGCAGGTAAAATGGAATTCAAAGAGATTTATGAGTTTGAAGACAATCCGGCTGCCAATTTTGTGTTCTCCCCCGACGGGAAGTACCTGGTTGGAACCTCTTATTATACAGGAGTATCCAATGTTTTCAGGATTTCGCTGGAAACCCTCCGGGCTGAAATCCTGACCAATGCAACAAGTGGTTTTTTCCGGCCGTTGCCTCTTTCCGGCGATTCCATGCTGGTGCTTGAATATACGCATGAGGGAATGATGCCAGGAATGGTAAAAATTGATACGCTGGCCGATGTCAATGCCATCGAATTTCTCGGCCAGAAAATTTACAAACGTTATCCGCAGGTTGAATCATGGATGCTTCCACCGCCATCAAAGGTCAACCTTGATTCTCTGCAGGTGACAGAAACACGATACAAACCGCTGAAAGAGCTGAAACTGGCCAGCGCATATCCCATCATCCAGGGTTATCAATGCTATGCCGCCGTGGGGTACCGGCTGAATTTCATGGATCCCGCCGGGCTGAATTTGCTGACGGTGAAATGGTCATTCAGTCCGCAGCCCTCCTTGCCCCTGAAACAAACCGTGCATCTTGCGGTGGATTACTCCCTCTGGAACTGGAACTTCTCCGCCAATTACAACTATGCCGATTTTTATGACCTGTTTGGCCCGACTAAATTCAGCATGGCAGGCTATTCTTTCTCGGTGAAATACAACAAGCTTTTTAACCGGCTGTCGCCCGGAAAATCGGAGTTCTATGTTAAACTTACCGCCTATGGCGATCTTGAAACCCTGCCATTCTATCAGAATATTGCCTCAGATTATCGGAATTTGTATGTAGGGACCCTCAGTTACCATAAAAGTTATCTCCGGAAGTCGTTGGGTGCAATCGAACCCGAGCAGGGGTACGACTGGAATGTATATGCCATTACGAGTTTTGCCAGGGAAACATTTTATCCCCAGCTCATCAACAATTTTGACCTGGGGTTCCTGCTGCCGGTCCGCAATTCAGCATTCTGGTTCCGGACTTCGGTGGGTCAGTCCTTCGGTGAGTCGGACAAGACCAACTCCTACTTTTATTTCGGCGGGTTCCGGAATAACTACCTTGAGTACCGGTCGGCGCAGCAATACAGGGACATGTCGGGTTTTCCGGGTTTGCAGATTGACCAGATATCCGCCCTGAATTACGGCAAACTCACCACCGAATTAGATTTCAGGCCGATCCGGTTCCGGAAACTCGGGTTGCTGGGCTTTTATTCGACCTATGCCCGTTTTTCCATTTTTGGGATGGGCATGTTCACCAATATCGCCAATGATCAGCCACAGCGCAACTACTTTTCGTCGGGCATTCAGCTCGACCTCGAACTGGTGATGTTTTCGCTGCTTAAATCAACCCTTTCATTTGGCTTTGCCAGGGCATACGGACCCATGGCCCCTCTCGACCAGTTTATGATCTCTCTTAAACTGTAATTCTGATACAATTCAAACTCAGTATAATAGGTCAAATCATTCACCATTCCGCAAACAGCGAAGAGGAAATCCACCTGCCTTAAAGTTGTAATACGTCGTTTGACTATAGGAACTTGAGATCGCAAAATCCCCGGCATTCCAATCACTTCCACCGGTACTGCTCCAGTAGTTTCCAGAAATGCCCCGGCCTGAAACCGGCGGATTTACGGTTCTGGAGGGCACATGTCCTGCGGCATGGATTTTAAGCGTGGAATTCCAGGGACCAATCCAGTCGTTCCACCCTCCGGCATTGTCAATATTGCTATACTCTGTAAAAGTGGGTATGCGCCAGCCTGCGCCTAGTTCGATGGAGCAGGGGTCATTTGTGATGATCCAATCCGAATTTTCATAGAACAAGGTTATCCAGGCAGAAAGCGGTGAAACGGTCCCACCGTCGGGCTTAAATCCTTGCTTATGGTTGAACTCCCAATACCAGCCTGCTGATTCTTCAGTAGCGTCATCCATGGCGGTCGCCTGGTGGTCGGCGCCAAGATTGCTGGTGATCCAGCATTTGGAAGGTTCGCCGGGGAGATTCGTAACCGTTCCGTAGGTAACCGTCTTTGAAACCGGGGCAACAGCGCCGGCGGTATGGTTTACCGTGATTGAATCGCCGCAGGTCCAGCAATTGACTGTTGAAATCGTCAGCGTTGCAGGCGGGGAGACCTCGCAGGCGTTGTAGGCCCAAACATAGCGTGTAAAGTCTGTGTTGCAGGGGAGTCCCGTCTCGGTATGGGTGGTGTCCGTCCCCAGGTCGGTGGCGCTGCCATAATCGTTTGTGCTGTTGAATTTATAGCCTGTTGCCGTGGCAGCCGGGTACCACTTCCAGACTACCTGGTGCTCCCCGGGCACCTGAACACCCGGCGCAGGGGCCGCGAAGGTGGGATTCTCCAGGGTCCAGCTTGCCGTTACCTGGCAAAGACGGGCATCGGTGACCGTTACGGTATAGGTTCCGGCACAAAGACCCGATGCATTCTGTTCTGTTGTTGAATTGCTCCAGGCATAGGTATAGGGAGGGGTACCCCCGGAATCGCTGATGTCCACTCCGCCATCGCAGGCCCCATAGCAAGAGACAGCCGTGATGGTACCGGTAACTGAAAGAGAGTTTACCGGTTCGGAAATTATAAAGGTATTTGTCAATGAGTCATGGTTCAGGCAGAACAAGGCGTCGGTAACGGTAACGGAATAGATTCCCGGCCCAATTCCTGTGCGGTTCTGCGTGGCAGCTGCATCGTTCCAAAGGAATGAATAGGGCGCACTGCCCCCGGATACAGTGAGGGTGATGGCTCCGTTGCCCTGGCCAAAACAGGAGACTGGCGTGGTGTCGCCGCCAACGATGATGGGCGAGAGTATCTCGGTGAAGAATATGGCTTTCGAAACAGCGCCGGCTGGTGGACTGTAGTTCATGGTCAGGTAAAAGAGATCGGTTGCATAGCCGGGTTCCCCGAATGGAATGACCGGATCCTGATCGGATGAGATCCACGAGCCACTTGAGTTCTCCCAATGGTAACTTGAACCCGCAGAGCCGCACCCCCCGGAAGGGAATGGGCATGAGAGCCGGATGGGTTCCCCGTAACAAACGGGCTGGCATCCCTTGAAGACCTGGAAGCCGGTTGCTGTGAATCCCGCGATGCACGATTCAAAAGAGGTCACGTTGCATTCGATCCGGTCGTTGAGAACGGGCTGACAGGCGTACGTTGAATTGGTCTCTCCCGGCACATCCGTTCCGTTCACGTTCCATTGATAAAGTGGGTTAACAACGATTCCGCTGATGCCGGCTGTGAATGTGTGACTTGCTTCGGAACATGCCGGGTTGACATTGGAGGAGATAGATACTTCGAGCGCCGAGCCGGGTACCAGCTTGATATTCAGGCAGCTCAAGGTGCTTTTCGCGCATGAGCTGACCGTCGAAACACATATGTTCCCGTTCGTCGAGCCGAAATTCACGGTGATGGAGTCCGTTCCCTGTCCATGGGTGATGGTGGCCCCGGGCGGAACCATCCAGGTGTACCCCGTGGCACCCGGCACAGCAGCAACCGAATAAACCTCGCAGGAGGCATATATGCAGGGGCTGCTTTTACCGGTGATGGCTCCGGGAGGATCGACTACGCCGCTGTTGCCCAAAGGTACCCAGGCGGAGCCGTTGAAAAACTGCACATCATTGCAGTCAAGGTTGTAGATGATCAGACCGGTGGCCGGGGAGGAAATCGCGTCGCGCTGCAGGGTTGTCATCCGGGGAGGTAGCATGCCCTTGTTAATGAATTTGACATCCAGCCCGGCTGAAGGGTCAGGCTGGCTTCCATCGGTGTTGATACCGACCTGTGCCGAAAGTGGCAATCTGAAAAGGATCATCATTGCCAATAAACCAGGTAATATCGATAGTGCTTTCATAATTACCGTATATTTTGTCTATAAATATACGATATAAAAACATGAAAATCAAGAGGTGAACTGAATGGAAAAGTCCGTGGGGAAAATGTTTATGTGGATTATTCAAAGTCGGCTTCTGCAGGTGTAACAGGTGCAAGGGAGGTGGCATTTATGATCTCATCAATGGCCTCCTCAAAATCAGCCACAGAGGGGGTAGTTGGGGCAAAATCAACAATCAGGTCCGGTTCACACGGCATATCCTCAAAAGTTGCTTCAGCGGGACTCACCGGTGCAAGGAAGCTAACTTCATTCATTTCGGGAATTTCTTCAAAGGTCGCCTCCAATGGAGTGACCGGGGCAAGGGCTGCCAGGGTGAGGGTGACGCTTTCATTTGTCACGGGGGCTGATGATATTTCATTTCCTGCGAAGAGATTTCCTGCCTGGAGGGAGAGAATTGCTGCGATGATGATGGTTGTTGCTTTCATTTTGTATTTTTGTTTGAGTTTGATGAAGCAAAGATACCACCCCCTGATGGGCCTTCACAAGCGCTGAAGTGCCTGATTTTCGAGCGTATTTTTACGCAACATGGCAAGTAATTGCCTCATTTTGCAAAGTATTCCCAGGTTAATGATGCATCTATTATCTCCTTCAGGACCTGTATATCGATATCCGCCAACTTGTTTATGTATAGACAGCCTACACCTGTCTTATGCTTGCCCAACTTTTCAAGCGCAGCATCATGTTGCCTGATATTTCCGCTGAGGTACAACGACAGATTCGCTTTACGGGGAGAGAAACCGATCCGGATCCAATCAACTTCCCTGCCGGTGGCAGGGCTTTTCAGTCGTACATTACCAAATCCGATGAGTGAACTGCCCCACATTTTCGGCTCTTCCCCAACAGCCTTTTTCATCATTTCCAACAGCACGAAGCTGTCTTTGCGCTTTTGTTCATCCCTGACACCATTAATAAAATCCTCAACGCTTGCAGAGGTTGGTTTTGTTTTTATTTCAGCCATATATCACTTTTTTCAATGTGGTAAAGTTATCAAAATTAATCTGCTTTGTTTCAGATTTGTTTCAGATTTGATGCTGTGTCGTTTCAGATAAGATTCAGATCGGGTTCTCAAACTTCCTATCTTTACACCCTTCCTTTCCAATTAAATACCGGCACATGATATACGATTATATTGTTATTGGATCTGGCTTCGGTGGCAGCGTTGCCAGCCTGCGCCTCGCAGAGAAAGGCTACTCCGTTCTGACCCTCGAGCAAGGAAAACGATATCATCCCAAAGATTTTCCGAAGACCAACTGGAATCTTGCAAAATACCTCTGGGTGCCTGCATTGCGGTTCTTTGGATTTCAAAAACTCTCATTTTTTTCCTCTGCAAGCATCATGAGCGGAACGGGTGTGGGCGGAGGCAGCCTTGTTTACGCCAACACCTTGTACATTCCCCCCGACGAATTTTTCAACAATTTGTCGTGGAACCGCTTCGGCAACTGGAAAACAATTCTTGAACCTTTTTACAACCGGGCCTCCTTCATGCTGGGGAGGAAGAAATACTCGAAACTGAACATCGAAGATCGTATCCTTGAAGAAGTTTCGAGGGACATGAAGGCCCATGATTCATTTGAAACTGTTTATGTGGGTGTCAATATCGATGGCACTGACCAGGAGACTGATCCTTATTTCAACGGCCTGGGACCCCTCCGCAAAGGTTGCATTGAATGTGCCGGATGCATGGTCGGATGCAGGGAAAATGCGAAAAACACCCTCGACATGAACTATTTGTGGTTCGCAGAAAAGCTTGGTGTGGTGATCCTTCCGGAAACAAAGGCAGAAAAGATAACCTATCATGACGACCTTTATCATGTTGAAACAAGAAATGTAACTTCCTTATTTCCAAAGGTAAAGAAAGTCTTCCGTGCCAAAGGAATTATCGTTGCGGCAGGCGCACTGGGAACGCTGAGTCTGCTGCTGAAACAGAAATATAAATATGCCACTCTGCCGTTGCTGTCACCCAAACTCGGCTATGAACTGAGAACGAATGCCGAAACACTCTGCGCTGTTTCCGGCATAAAAGAAAAAATGAACAACGGACTGGCCATAACCTCTGTCTTCAGCCCCGATTCCTCCACCCATGTTGAAGTGGTTAAATACTCCGATGGTTCAAACGCCATGAAGTGGTTTTTCGGATTATCCGTTCCCGGGGCCGACACTCAGGCAAAAAGGAGCTGGATGTTGTTGCTGAAAACAATCATGCATCCCTGGCTCTTTCTGAAAACGGTTTTTAATTTTTCCTGGTCAACCGGTTCGGTCATTTTCCTGGTGATGCAATCGGCCGACAATGCCATGAAGATGGTTTGGAAAAAAAATCTGTTCGGAGGATCGATGAAGATTGATAACCGGGGAAATAAAAAAGTACCCGCCTTTATTCCGGTCGGACAGGAGGTCATGGAGCGTTATGCACGGAAGGTTGCAGGGGTGCCGCAAAACATCCTTCTTGAGGTGTTTTTCAACAGACCAACCACCGCACATATACTGGGAGGCTGCCCCATGTCGGAATCGGCTGAAACAGGTGTTGTGGATAAAAACCTTCAGGTGCACGGCTATCCCGGATTTTACATCACAGACGGCTCTGTGATCCAGGGCAATATTGGCGTTAATCCCAGCCTGACCATTACTGCCATGGCTGAATATTGCATGAATGGCATTCCGGTTAAGGCGGGAGCCGGGGAAACAGATATTTCAAAACAATTATTGATTCTGGAAGAGGAATGGAAAAAGAAGAAATCAGCTTAATCATTGAAGCGCAGCGCAGGTTTTTTGCCACAGGTAAAACTTTCGCCATTGACTTCCGGCTTGAAACCCTGAAAAAATTACGATCGCTGATCATCCTGCACGAGCATGAGATCGCGGATGCATTATTTAAAGATTTCCACAAGCCGGAATTTGAGGTTATCGCTACTGAAACCCGTTTTGTCATCAAAGAACTGAACCATGCCATCGGTAAACTCAGGAGCTGGACCAGGAAGAGGCGCGTGGTTACGCCGATTGTCCATTTTTTGTCGCAAAGCTATGTCGTTGCCCAGCCTTACGGACAGGTTCTGGTTCTGTCGCCCTGGAATTTCCCGTTCCAGCTTGCTTTCATGCCCATTGTGGGTGCGCTTTCAGCCGGCAATTGTGTGGTTCTGAAGGCTTCGGGACAAGTGCCGAATGTTGCAGCCGTGATGGGAAAAATACTCAGCAACTTCCCGCCTGAACTGATTGCCATGATCGGGGGAGGTCATGACACCAGCGACTACCTTCTTGATCAGAAGTTTGATTACATTTTTTTCACGGGAAGTCCGAAGGTAGGTAAATATATCATGCAGAAAGCATCCGTAAACCTGACCCCCTTCTCTCTTGAACTTGGTGGCAAAAACCCTTGTGTGATAGCTGCTGACGCACGGCTCGATTATGCGGCCAGGAGAATCGCATGGGGCAAATTCATCAATTGCGGTCAAACCTGTGTGAGTCCCGATTATATTTTGATCGATCATACCGTAAGGGATCGGTTTCTTGAGCTTATTTCGAAGGAGGTTCATGCGTTCTATGGTGAAAATCCTGAAAAGAGCGATGATTTTGCACGGGTCATCAGCAGGGAAAGCGCTCTGCGGCTGGCATCCCTGATGAAGTGCGGACAGATCGTTGCCGGGGGCAGTTACGATGAGAATACCCATTATGTTGCACCAACCATCATCAGGGATGTGCAACCGGGGGACCCGATCATGCAGGAGGAGATTTTCGGGCCGGTCCTCCCGGTCATTGAATTCAACAACTTCAACGACGTGTATGCCATCATTGAACAACATCCAAAACCGCTTGCCACCTATATTTTTTCCACGGATAAAAAGCGTATCCGGGACTTTCTACAGAAAACTCAATCGGGAAATGTCAGCGTAAACGAAACAGTGATGCAGATCGCCTCTCCATATCTGCCTTATGGCGGGATCGGGCCAAGCGGGATCGGCAGGTATCATGGCAAAAAGTCATTTGAAACTTTTTCCAACATGCGCTCGGTACTCGTAAAATCAAACCTCTTCGATATCTGGCTAAGGTATCCTCCCTATTCGAAATTTAAGACGAAGATCGTAAGTTTTTTAATGAAATAAGACAAACGAAAGTACGAAGGACAAAGAACAAAGGACAAACGAAAGCGGGAAGGACAAAGTTCGAAGGACGAACAACGGTCGGCTAATCCCAGCCTTTGTACTTCGTCATTCGTCATTCGTACTTCTTACTTCGTCATTCATTCGTACACTAAATGTCTGAAGTCAGGAAGTGTATCCGGGCCTTTCTACACTTAACATTTTTTACTTTATCCCGATTTCCTTTTTCCCGATGCTGTAAGAAATTTTATATTTATTCATTTGAGATCTCAAATCTGAATTCTCAAATCTGAGATTTCAGAGTCGGCCGGCTACGGCATTCCAATCAACCAATTTCCAGAAATCGGCGATGTAATCAGGACGAACATTCTGTTTATCAAGATAGTAGGCATGCTCCCACACATCACATGTAAGCAATGGCGATGCGCCATGTTTCATCGGGTTGCCGGCATTGCTTTCCTGAACGATCTCCAGTCTTCCATCCTCCTTTTTGATCAGCCAGGCCCAGCCTGAGCCAAACAGGGTGGCGGCCGCTGCCGAAAATTTCTCCTTGAACTCCGCAAATGAACCGAAGTTCTTTAAAATGGCTTCGGCCAGCGCTCCGGTTGGTTCGCCTCCGCCCTGCGGCTTCATGCAATTCCAGTAAAAGGTATGGTTCCATACCTGGGCGCCATTGTTAAAAATACCTGCGCCTGCTTTCATGACGATGTGATCGAGGGTGGCATTTTCAAATTCGGTGCCAACGATCAGTTTATTCAGGTTATTCACATATGCCTGATGATGTTTTCCATAATGAAATTCAATGGTCCGCTTCGAAATATAAGGTTCCAGTGCATCCAATGCATAAGGAAGCTTTGGGAGTTCATGTGTCATAAAATTAAGATTTAAGGTTAATAATCTGTTAATAAATTCAATATGAAAAATGCAAAATCAAAATTCAAAGTTCAAACCCTGGCGCCCTTTCTCCCCTCCTTTTTTCGGGGGGGGGGGCGGAGGCGGGGTCTATTTTTTCAGTATTTCTATCGCTTTATTAAACCCCGGATCAATGGTATTCAATACCGGGAAAAAGCCTGCATTATCCAGCAGGTTCCGGCCAATATAAGCTTTAAGCATGGTTTTCACATACCGGTCGGATTTCGCAAGATCCCTCCCCGTACGTTTCACCCCTTTTCCGTCGGCATATTTAACAAAATCACCAAAGATGGCATCGGTTACCGTAAAACCGCCAATGAACCGGTCAACTGTTTTAAAACGCATCAGCGCTGCCCTGTTGCGGTCGGTATAGTCAAAGGCAAACTGATAAACCAATCCTTTGTTGATGCATTGGTTATAATAAGCCATGGCCGAATCCTTTTCTATCGGAATAAAAATGTCGGGCATGATTCCGCCGCCGCCATATACTGTTCGGCCTTTGGGTGTTTTATATTTCAGGGAATCCGGGAATTTAACGGAATCGGCATGTTCCATCTCTCCGTTCATAAAACGGTGGTAATAATCGCTGTTGTACGTGTCCAAACCGTCTTTGTAAGGTTTCTGGATGCATCGCCCTGTCGGGGTATAATACCTGGCAACCGTGAGCCTCAGCGCACTTCCGTCCTTAAAATCAAGTTGCTCCTGAACCAGTCCTTTTCCAAAGGAACGGCGTCCGACAATCAACCCCCTGTCGTGGTCCTGGATCGCTCCTGATACAATTTCGGCAGCTGAAGCGGTTCCTTCGTCAACCAGGACAAGAAGATCTCCTTTTTCAAATAAACCGTCGGCGGTTGCGTCGGAAACGTCGCGCTTATGGTTCATCCCTTCGGTATATACAATCAGTTCACCCCTGTCCAGAAATTCATCGGCAACATCAATGGCTGCCTTCAGGTAACCTCCGCCATTGCCGCGCAAATCAAGTATCAGCTTTTTCATGCCATCCTGCTGCAGGGTTTCAATTGCATTGTGTACCTCTTCATGTGTAGTGGCTGCAAAATTATTCAGGCGGATATAGCCGATCCCGGGTTCCGGCATGTATGCAATATCCATGCTGTAAGTCGGGATCACATCCCGCGTAATGGTAAAATCAAGCAATCCGCCGGCTCCTCTTCTGAAAATGGCCACCTTGACCTGTGTTCCCTTGGCGCCTTTCAGTTTGCGCATGACATCGTTGGTAGAGATTTTGATGCCGGCAATATTCTTCCCGTTAACCTTCACGATCCGGTCTCCGGAACGTATTCCAAGTTTTTCAGAAGGCCCCCCGGATACAGGGTTGATCACCGTAACCGTATCGCTTTCAATGCGAAACTGTACGCCGATCCCTTCAAAACTTCCCAGCAAGGGATCATTGGCCTCATGAAACTCCTCCGCTGAGATATAGACCGAATGGGGATCCAGTTTTTCAAGCAGTCCGCTAATCGCTTTCTCTTCCAGCGCTTTTCGGCCAAGCGTGTCAACATAATTATCTTCGATATAGCTGATTACCTCCTTCAGCTTGTCCTTCTCAGAAGGCCGCAGATTGAAACTTCCGGTTCGTGTCCCCAAAAAAATTCCCAAAAGAATTCCTCCCGTCAGGACCATGGCAAACCAGATTGGCAAATAGGGATTATTCTTATTCATGCTGCAAAGATAGTTCAAATAGGAAATCGACTGCCTCCGTTTGATAAAAACGGTTATGTTTTTCTTTAGATGCAGTATAAATAAACCAGAATGCCCTCCCGGTCCGGCAAAATATGCGAAATTTGTATCAAATTCCTTCAGATGCGTTACGCTGGTATCCTGATCTTTCTGGCAACTTCCCTCCTGGCGGCAGCAGGTTCCCATCATATGAACATCCCCGAAAAACCCTATCCAAATTCCCACTTCCTGATCATCGATTCACTGAAGTTTCATTATCGTATCTGGAATGATGATCTTGATCATCCAAGGGGCAACGTATTGCTGATCCATGGTTTTTGCGGATCGACCTTTTGCTGGCGTAACAATTATGACACGCTGGCTCAGTCTCATTACAGGGTGATTGCCATCGATCTCCCCGGTTTCGGCTACAGCGGGCGCGATTCAAAACTGAACCAGTCGCAAAGCAACCGTAGCCGGTTGATCTGGGAACTTCTGAAAAAAATTGACGGGGATGATACAACCATGTGGAATATTGTCGGCCATTCCATGGGAGGCGGAACCGCCGAAGCAATGGCGCTGATGCAACCCGGACGTACCCAAAGCCTCACCATTCTGGATGGCATGATTTTCATTAAAAACTCCAACGTAAACAGGCGTATAGTCGGCCTCGTCAATCAACCGACCTACAAAAAGATTCTTCTTTCCTATACTGAGAACAACTACCTTTCATTCAAGAAATTCAGACGTGAATTAAAGGGCACCTATGGATTTCTTCCCGACACCCTGACTGTTAACGGCTACTGGGAACCATTGCAAATCGACGGCACTGCCGAAACCGTCATAAACCTGCTGGCCAACTCAAGTGAAATTCAAGAACTTGACGCCAAAGGGCTGGACCAGTTCCCTGTGTTGGTGATCTGGGGAAAAAAAGACCATACCCTCCGGTTGAAAAACGGGAAAAAACTGAAACGAGTGGTTCCGTCCATTGAACTTAAAGTAATCCCCGACGCATATCACATGGCCATGGAGACACATCCGGAGATATTTAACGGGATGTTGCTGGAGTTTCTGGACAGGAATAATAAGTAGCGAAGTAGCGAAAATCACAACTATTTTTTTTTGCCAGTGATCTCATTGATCCTGTTTTTTGCATAATCTGCATAAGAGACCTGCTGCGGGAGGTTGGTGATGGTTTGTTCGCCGGTAGCTGCGTTTTTCAGAAACGCCCGGTAGTAAGGTAATCCTTCATAGGGCATTCTGAGATGAAAATCATACTGATAGGCTATCTTGAATCGGAGGGTATTATTCTCAGGATTGGCTTCCAGCGCTTTCTGCAGCAGTACCACGGCCGTATCAGTATTGCCTTTTGAGGTATTGGCATCGGCAAGTTCGGAATAGAGTGTTGAAAGGAACTTGCCGGATGGCATCAGCAGCCGCAATGTGCGGGAAAGGTAAACCAGGCCTGTATCAACTGCCAGCGACCGATAGGCTGAAACACCATAATAAAAACAGATTTCCGCATCGGCGGTATCGCTCAAAAATGCCGATCTGAAAAAGGTAGTTGCCGTGTCGTACTTCTCCTGTTTGTAGAATGACAGTCCAAGGTATTTCATGGTGAACTTCGAAGAATCCCCGAGCCTGGCGCATTCCAGGAACTGCTTTGCCGATGATTTGAAATCGATCAGCAGGTAGTTGCAGTAACCGTTTTGTTTCAGGATGGGGATGTTTGTCGAATCCTGCGCCAGATAAACTTGAGTCCAGTAAAGCGCCATGGCAATATTGTTTTCCCGGATGAATACATTGGCCAGCTTTCCTGTAACGAAAGGATCATACGGTGTAATCCTCAGTGCGCGCCTGTAAAACCTTATCGCTGAATCTGATTGTTTAAGTTCATTGTAGCAATTCCCCAATTGTCTGGCCACATAAAAGGAAGAAGAATCTGCCAGATAGAGTGGCAGGAGGATGAGAACCGCACTCCCGAAATCTTCCTCCGAAAAATAAAGGTTTGCCAGCTGAAGACTAAAATACCGGTTATCCGGAGCAAGGATACAAATTTTCCGGCCGGCCACGATGGCTTTTTCTCCATCACCGGTTTGCCTGTAAACATTGACCAGTTCGTTGAGCACATGGATGTTTGCACTGTCGAGGTTATGAGCCTTACCCAGCGCCGCGATAGCTTCCTTGTACTGAAAGCCGGCTGCAAGAGCCCGACCTTTCAATAAAAGCAGGTCGATTCGTGCACTGTCTTTTAAAAGATAAAGTTCAGCCAGGTTTACGGCCTGGCTGAACTGACAGGATTCAATTAAGCTCTTGACCTGATCCGCCGGTTCCGGGTGTTGCGCTTCGGAAATTCCCGGTAGTAATTGAAGCAATATGGCAATCGTCAGGAACGGTTTCCACATGAAAAGTTACTTTTTAGGTTCCTCCTTTTTGTGCTTGTCCAGGTTAAATTTGATCGGGAGGTTGTACTGAACAGCCACCGGTTTGCCTTTTTGTTCACCGGGGTTCCAGTTCGGCATCATTTTTACTACACGTAATGCCTCCTCGTCGCAGCCGGAACCAATGCCCCTCAGGACTTTCACCTCCCTGACGGAACCATCCTTCTCTACCACAAAGGTGATGTAAACGGTACCTGTCACGGCATTTTTAATCGCCGTTTCCGGATATTTTATGTTTTCAATTAAAAATTTACGGTACCCCTCCTCACCACCCGGGAAAGAAGGGAGCTTTTCAACTACCGTATATACCTCGTTCCCCGTAACGGGTGAGACATATTTGACCTGTTTCTCTTTTTTCTGTTTGTCCTGGATTACCGGCCCGGGAATGGATAAAAGATGGATTGGTGTGAATTCCGGGGTGCCGGTATTCATTGTCTCAGAATTGCTGAACGAACTGGCTGTCAGAAAAAAGAACAGCAGCAGAACTACGGGAAGGGCAATCAGCGCCTTGCTTTTCGCCCAGGTTTTGGATTTAGATTTTGTCATCATGGCAATGCGTTTTTTAAGTAATGAAACATTAAAATTATTGGTCAGGTAATTCACCTGGAGGCCCATGGTTTCATCCAGGATCATTTGCTGGTATTTATGGCGGCTGATTCCGTTCTGCAGAACGCCTTCATCAGCCAGATATTCATGGATTGTTTTCACTTCGCGGCCAACCATCCAGGCAACAGGGTTAAACCATTGCATCAGGGTTGCCAGTTCGATCAGGATCATATCAACAGTATGGTGTTGGCGGATATGGACTTGCTCGTGTTTAAGAATGGTCGGCAGGCTGTCGGGAGGCACGGCTGCCTCATTGATATAAACCAGGTTGAAAAATGAGAAGGGGGAATAGCCCCGATCAACAAAAACCACCCGTCGGCCATGAAGTTTCCTGATGCCAAAACGCCTCGTGATTTTTTGAATTTGAATTAATTGCAGCACAAAACGGAGAAGAAAAATGATGACCCCTGTAAAATAAATGGCTGCGGCTATTTCAATCCAGTGCAGGTTTGCCTGCAGCTCCTGTTCCACTTTAGCCGGTGTGATCATCACAGGCTCAAGTAAAACCGCTACCGAAGACGAAGGGTCGGAGGGTGTCCACCGGAATGGCAGCAGAGGAAATATCACGGAGAAAAGCGCCATCGCGAGCAGGTAAAAGCGGTTCAGTTGAAAAAAAGTCTCCCTTCTCAGGAAAAACCAGTAGATGGCAAAGAGCACCGACAAACAGAGGGTGGACTCAAACAGATATAATAATAGCGTGTTCATTGTTTTCCCTCCTGTTGTTTTCTGATCTCTTCATCAATGGTCCGTTGTATCTCTTCAAGTTCTTTCATGCTCAGCCTGCCTTCGTTGGCGAAAAACGATGCCAGCGACTTGTAGGAGTTTCCGAAATAGTTTGTCATAAACCCTTTGAACGAGGATTTTGTGTAGGTCGTTTTGCTCACAACCGGGAAGTACTCATGGGTGCGGCCATACGCCTTATGCCCTACGAACCCTTTCTGCTCCAGGATGCGAACGATGGTTGATACCGTGTTGTAAGCCGGCTTTGGATCCGGGAACTTCTCGAGCATGTCGTGCACCATTCCCTTTTCAATATCCCAGAGGATCTGCATCACCTCCTCTTCGGCACGGGTAAGCTGCAAAGGGAGGTTGTCGGTGTTTTTTGTGAGTGACATTGGACGGATATTAAAGTCAAAATGTAAAATTCAAAATCAAAATGTAAATGATAAAATAATCAGCTACAAATATACAACTATGTTTTTAGTTTGTCAACTAAATTCTTAATTTTATACAGAAGATTTTGGGTGTTTCACCGAATAATATGCCAGATTCATCCAAATAGTGTAAATGACCCCTCCACACCCTCCCCTTGGATGGCTACTCTTTACACACATCGTATGTGTGGGTTTCTTGTAATAATGAGTTCTCTCCGAATAGCCGTAAATTTTGGACTAAAGTCCAGTAACTATCTATTTGTCAATTACCACGGCCTTAAGGCCGTGGCAACACAATGTGCTAACACCCATGGCTTTAGCCAAATATTCTTGTTTAATAACCACTTTTTGAATTGGACTCAAAAAATGGTAGTTGGATTATTGGAAAATTGTCTTCTGATCAAACGGATTGAATTATTAATGCGAATCAAGAGTAGCCTAGGGACAGAGAGGATGATCCCTCTAAATGATCATTCATTCACATGCGGGCAGTCGAAGGGGATGCCTATTTTCTCGCCCTCTTTGATGAGGTCGTCAACGATGGGTTTGATGAGAGGAACGCCATGTATTTCATTGAATTCTGCGTATTGGAACTCTTTTTCCCCCGCGACCATTATCTCATCGCGGCCCACTGCCAGTGGCGATTTTTTGAGCAGGGTGATCATATCATCCATATGCTGTTTGAAATCGATAATCGGGCGGAAGGCTTCGATGTTAATTGCCATGAAAAAATGGGAAACACCTGTGGGTTCCGGTTTTCCCGGTCCGCCGACATTGGTGAGGAAATTTCCGCCTGACAAGGCAGAGCAGAGTATTTCAACAAGCACAGCAAGTCCATAGCCCTTGTAACCGGCAGTAATGTCCATCCCTCCAAGAGGAAGCAGGGCACCATGTCCGCCAGGTTTGATCAGCGAGGGGTCGTTGGTTGCAAGGCCCTGTTCATCAATCCCCCATCCGATCGGGATATGCTCATGTTTTTTTTCATAGACCTGGATTTTACCAAATGCCACTGCGCTGGTTGCCATATCAAGGAGGTAGGGAAATGCTTTATCAGATGGGGCGGCCATGGCAATGGGATTGGTGCCAAGCACGGCGGTCCTGCCAAAAGTCGGCGCTACCAGCGGCTGGGAATTGGTCAGTGAAATACCGATCATATCCTGCTTTAACGCCATCATAGCATAATATCCTGCAATTCCGTAATGATTGCTGTTGCGAACCGTAATGGCTGCAATGCCACCGGCTTTGGCTTTATCGATGGTGAGCTGCATGGCTTTGTGCGAAACAACCTGTCCACAACCATTGCCACCATCGATCAGGGCAGTCGTGGGTGTTTCACTGATGATTTTAAACGGCGTGAGCGGATCGATCCAGCCTTTGCTGATGCGGTTGCCGTAATAGGAACCCAGCCGGTGCAATCCGTGGGATTCCACACCCCGGATATCGGCACAGATCAGCACATCTCCGACAATTTTTGCATCCTCGGCCGGTACGCCCAGCCTGCTCATATAGCGAACCACAAAGTCCATCAGATCTTCGTGTCTGAACCTGAGTGTTGTTTCCATATTTTATAGTTAAAGTGTGAATTAATTGCTGCGATTATATTCGTGACGCGTGACGCGTGACGCGTGACCACGTGTGGCCAGTCACGTGTCACCTGTCACGTGTCACGCTTTTCCTGCCTCCTTTTCAACATAATTATCCACCACCCATTTTGCAAAGGGAAAACTGCAGGTAAATGCCGGTGAAACTGCATTGAGTACATGGATCGTTGTATTGTCGCCTTCCACCACGAAATCCATCACGAGTTCCAGGGTTTTTGTATTGAGCAACTGGGCCCGTATGCCGGGCTTGCTCCACTCGGTAAATCCGGATGTATCAATTTTATGAACCATACTGGTGGCGAGGTTTACGAAGTAGGATTTGTTGTATTTCTTCATCTCGTCATAGGCCAACCCTCTGAATCCGAAGGCATTTGAAAGAAACAACCTTGCTTCCCAGCTCAGCACATTGCCCAGCTCCCCTGCCTTGAAATTGTCCATTCCCTTATAATTCTCACGCCAGAAGGCCGGAATAGATGTAGGGCCGATTTTGATGGTACCGTCAACCGTGATCGTATAATGGACCCCGAGAAATGGGTTTTTCAGGTTGGGAACCGGGTAAATATTGGTTTTAATGGGTTTATCCTTTTTGGTATATTTCAGATAAATTCCCTTGAACGGGATGATGGTGTAATGCTGTGAGAATCCGTAATCACGGGCGATTTTGTCGGCATAGAGCCCGGCGGTGTTGATCAGCTTACCGGCAGAAAACATCTTACCGGTGGTTGTTTCGATGGTATTCCCTTCAATGCTGCGTTTATAGCCTTCCCCGAAAAATATCTTCACCCCGTTGGCAAGCAACTCATCGCGAACCGCTTTATTCAGTTCCGTAGGATCAACGGTGGCCGTGCTGGGCGAATAGAGGGCATATTTGAATGTTTTGGCATTGGGGTCGATCTCTTTCATTTCGGCTTCCGTGATGATTCTGACGTCAACGCCATTGCGTTTCCCACGGCGGTCAAGTTCATGGAGCGGTTCAAGCTCCGTTTCATCCTTGGCGACCACAACCTTCTGGCATTCATTCAGTTTCAGTCCCTTCTGGCGGCAAAATTCCTTCATCGCAAAGTTGCCGTCGCGGGTAAATTTTGCCTTCAGCGAATCGGCTGAATAGTAGAATCCGGCATGCAGTACACCGCTGTTCCGGCCGCTTGAACGATATGCCACATCGGGTTCTTTTTCAATGATCGTGATGGAGGCCGCCGGTTTGCGGGATTTTAACTCGCGGGCAATAGCCAGGCCAATGATGCCGGCGCCTATAATGAGATAATCGGATTGTTCTGTCATGTTGAATGGTTAATTTGGAAAAGGCTGATGCTGAAGAAAAAGATCGGGAAAAAAGATTATTTCGGTGGCATCGTTAAACTGTCAACCAGGTAAACGGTTTCGCCGCGCCAGGGAAGCACCCCATTTTTCGCTTTGTAATGAAGCACGACCATGGTCCCCTCCAGTTTCAATAGTTTTTCGGCCAGTTCCTTCCCCGGAACTGAAAAGAAAAATTTCTCCGATGCAAGCGAAACATCCTGATTGCTCTTGACGCTGCTCAGGATCAGTTCCCCTTCATAGGTTTTAAAGATGGTTCCCTTGTATGAGAACTTTTGCAGCAACCCCGACCGGTTGCCTTCGCTATAGGTAAAACTGTATTTCCAATAAATAAAAAGGCACAGCACAACGACCAGAATTGCCACGCTCCAGTATAAAAATTTTTTCATGGGATGGATTTTAGAATGATTCTACAAACTTAAGCTAAGTTTTGCAAAAATCAAAGTTTAAAGTTCCTGCCATCAGACCCCATCCCCCCGCCCCTCTTCCCCAAAAAGAGCTACTCTCTATACACATCTTTTCCTGTTTTTTCCCTTGTAGTGCTTTCAAGGCACTACTTTGTCGAGATGCAACTTGTGCAGGATTTTCTGGTTTTATTCGTTGTGGTTTCAAGTATTGTCAATATTAATACTGGTTAACAAATAGTTACACTGAGAGCCACAGAGAAGGCACACACTCGGAGAAGCACAGAGCGGCTAACACCAGATCAATTAATCATCAGGAATGAGTCTATTCAAAAAGTGTCACCTGCCGAGCGCTTCAAAGAAATCTGTGGAATTATTTTTTGATAGCGGAACCGTACAACCGCAGGTCAGATAAATAGTACCTCCATCTTCTGCTGAATACCGCTGCACATGGTTTTTGTTAATGATGTGGGACCGGGATACCCTGATAAATTCCACGCGGGCATGATGAACCTCGAAATACTTGAGATTGCGCGATGTTTTGATGTTTGTGCAATTGTTTAAAAAAACAAGGGTATCATTCAAATCCGAACGGAACATCACGATATCTGCAACAGAAATATATTGAACACCGTTTCTTACAGGAATAGGAATTTTATTTTTGGTTTCAGCCGGACCAATGGCATTGAGCAATGCTATAATGCGGGTAAGGTCAGTCTCATGGAGTTTCATTTTAATTTCTTCCTGTACGAGATTGACCGATTCAACAACATCGTCAATGTCAAGCGGTTTGAGCAGGTACTTTTTTGCGCCGTAGTCATGGAACGCCATTAAAATATTCTCAGGTTGTTTGGAACTTGTTGTAAATACCACTTTGAAATCAATTGGATGACAAGCCCTCAGAACATCAAAGGCCCCATCAATATGAGAACCCAGTGTAATATCGAGGAAAACAAGGTGTGGTTTATGCTTTTCAATGGAAGAGATGGCCTGTTCAACACTTCCTGCAACTTCTAAAAGTTCAATGCTGTCGGCACAAAAACGATTCAGGATCTCCTTGAGCGCCTTTTGGCTCAATGGTTCATCTTCAACGATAATTGTTTTCAGTTTCATATGGCTCATACGGTTTTGTTTTGATTGAAATCAGGCAGCTTCAGTGTAATATGTGTCCCGGGATTGTCGGTATTTTCATAGAATGCCTGCGAAATATTCAGTTCGATTTTTACGCGATAGATTTTCTCGAGCACATCAATTCTTTTTGTAATATTGATCAGGGCTGTTGATTTCCGGTAGGTTTTCACTTTTATTTCCTGTGATTGATGGATGCCGATACCGTTATCGGTCACTTCACAGATCAGCTGGCTCCCGATTTTCCTGAAACCAATGCGGATGAGTCCTTTTATTTTACTTCCATGGAAAGCATACTCCACCGAATTTTCCACAAAAGGCTGTAACAGCATGGGTGGTATTTTCATTTCTGCGACATCATTTTCTTCTTCGATCAAAAAATCAAAAATCCCGGGAAAACGCAGTTGCTGCAACTGGATGTACTTCTGGAGGACAGCATGTTCTTCTGAAACCGTAATAAACTCATTTTGTGAGTTTTCAAGAATCTCACGCATGAGTTTGGCAAACATTGTGAGATACTTATTGGCAGCACGGGCATCATTTTGCAGCACGAAACTATTGATGGCATTGAGGGTGTTAAAATAGAAATGGGGATTCATCTGACTCTTCAGGAAATTCATGTTTGATTGATTGGCCTCTTTTTCAAGCCGGGTTATTTCAACCTCCTTGCGAATACTAAAATTGCGCATGCCAAGCAAAACAACCGTAATCAGGGCCAGAAGAGCCACCCCCGCAAGAAGGATAAAAAAACGCTGTTGCTGATAGAATGGTGGACTTTCAATGATAATCTTAACGCTGGTTTCATCCAATATCCAGGGCCAGTCCTTATAGGTTGACTGCACTTCAAAAACATACGCTCCCGGTTTAAGTCCGGCGAATTCTGCATTCCTGTCATTGTTCTGACATTGTATCCATTCATCCTTCACACCTAAAAGCCGGTAACGATAAATGCGATCTTCAGGATGCCTGAAATCAAAGCTGGAAAACGAGATGACGAATGAATTCTGGTCGTATGGCAAGGTTACCAGTTTCCCGTTCCTCAATGGATAATCCAACTCTTTCAACCCGCCATTGATGTTGACGGACCCGATACCCAGTGGCGCCCTGGTATCGAAATTCACGAGCGAATCGGGATGAAAAGCAATAACGCCGCCTTCGCCGCCAAAATAGATGGTTCCGTCCTCATCCATACAACTGGCGTTGGTATTAAATTCAGTGAAGGGCAGACCATTAACGGTTCCATAATTATCAAACCTGCCAGTTTTTGGATTGAACCGTGCAATGCCTTTCCAGGTGCTCATCCAGAGATAGCCGCGATGATCCTCATAGATCACATTCACTGAATTATCGATCAACCCCTCTTTTGTGGTATAGTGCTTCGTGAACTTTTCGGTTGCAGGGTCAAATGCGTAGATGCCGTTCCGGATAGTTCCGAGCCAAAGGGTTCCGGTTTTTGTTTCGTGGATGCAAAACACTTCAGGTTCCTTTTCACTGCCCGGGGGCACAAATATCCGGCTGGCATCGGGGTCTTCTACATTCAACCTGACCAAACCAATGGAGCATGCAAGCCAGATCTGCCCGCTATGATCCTCACAAAGATCTCTCGGATTGATGGTATTTAATAACGAGTCTTTGAATTGAATACGTTTGAACAGCGCATAATTGTCATCTGCCTTGCCAACCATCATGTTTTTCAAACTGCTGATCCAGATGTTTGCTTTGCTGTCACTGACAATATTATAGGCATGATAGTTCATTGTTTTAAACAGGGAAAATTTGTTTTTGCCGACATTGTACCGAAAAACGACCGTATCAATATTGATCAGCAGTTCATCATCATTCAAGGCCGTAATATCAAATACTTTATTTGTCTCGGCCAGTTTTTTCAATTCAGCGGGGAGCTTGATATTCACCACGGAATTGTCCCACAAATCAATCCGGTCGAGGCCGCCATCCCTTGAACCCACCCAAAGGTGATGTTGCTTATCCTTGTAAACAGAAGTTATGATGCGACCTTTCAGCGAACCGGCTTTACCCTCTTCATTCAGCCAAGCCCGGTATCTGAGCTGGGGTTTCGTGTATTTGTGCAGGCCACCCATGCCCCCAATCCAGATATTTTCCTGTTGATCACAGTAGATTTGGCTTCGTATTTTTCCGCCAATCAGGTTTCGGACCGAATGGTCAAATTCAAAAGTCCTGTTTTGCAAATTAAACAAGACGGCCTGTTTATTATCAAAGGCTATGAATATTTTACCCGGACTTATTTCATAGATCCCCCCGAGGAGTTGAACCAACGGTAATCCATCTTTCGAAACGGGGATCGGAATATGAATCAGAGCATGGGTCTCCTCGTCATTTATAAATAATTCCTCAAGACCTGTTTCATGATTCTGAACATCCAGCAAAAATTCTCCGTTCGTGGTATGAATGAAGGTAATTTTCAGGTTTCTGTTTCTTTCATCCCTGAAACGGTAGCTGTCGTCTGCATCTTCTGCGGTGAGTTTGGGCTTATTTCCCAGAGTTTGCCAGGAAAAATGCAAAAGGCCTTTCCAGGATGCAATCCAGAGGCCGTTGGCATCCTGAATTAATTTGCCGCTTTCATGATAAAAACCGGAAATATCAATATACCGGATCGCGGTCAATCTGGTATTGAAAGAGACCAATGCTTTATCCCTTACCAGCCACCCCTTTCCTGTGTTATCGAAACAAATATAGCTGAGACCATACTCCAAAGAAAGGTTATCTTTTTGAAAATGAACCCTTTGAAAGGTGTTGGTTTTATACTGATATTTCGTAATCCCTGATCTTGTAACAATCCAGATTCCGCCTGTTTTGTCTTCAACTATCTTTTGTATCGTATTATCGGGAATGGTTGTCGTATCACGGGGATCGTTTCTATAAACGCTGAAAGTATGTCCGTCATACCGGCTGAGCCCATCCCGGGTTCCAATCCACACATAGCCATCCGGATCATGATAGATGCAGTTGATATGATCATGGGCCATGGTTTCAGATGCAGAATATGAAACAAGGTCCTGTGCCAGCAGGACACCCTGAAAAATGCAAATCAGGATGATCATGATCTGTAGTTTGACCAGAAATACCATTTGCTGTCGTTTCATGAGACAAATCTAAATACTAATAATTTAACAAGCCTTAAAAAAAGCAAAGTTATTCGGGGGAAAAGGACGTTACCCTATGACAAAACAGGGTTTCATCAGCGAAATAAGCGGGTTCGTCATGGTTGCCGCTGCAATTTCACATTCAATCATTACCTTTGTTTCAGAAGGCTTAGATAAATTGAAAATATATGAAAACGTTTTTGGCCATTATAGGGTTAATATGCTTCGGACTCTTTCTACTAACAATTATTGCCATTTTTGTCGTAGGAACAGGGGCGGACAAAAGCTATGATTATTCAGATGAGCAATGAGTTGGAAAAATAATTAAATGGATAAATTCACATCATATCAAAAAGGACTGATCATCTTGTTTGTGATTTTCACTGTTTATGGCTGTTCTGCAGAACGTAAAAACACTTCCGCTTCAAATTCCTCACTTCAGGAACAAACCAAACCCCCATCCAGGGTTGAGAAGTACATTTTCAGCATCATTCCTGCTGCTGAAAACACCTTTGGTTATGAAATATCGGAACAGGGGAAGGTCCTTGTCCGGCAGAAAACCATCCCCTCCCTGCCGGGAAACAGCGGCTTCAACACAAAAGGTGATGCTGAAAAATGTGCCAGGCTTGTCATTTCAAAACTCAGCAAAAACATCATGCCTCCCACCGTCACCCCAAAGGAAATCGATTCTCTGGGCATACGGACGAAACCCGATAACCCTCAAAAAAATCATTAATGCTTAAAAAAACGGTCATGAAAACACTTTTACGCGTATTAATCATTGCAGCAATATGGCTTCTGCCGTTCTGCCTGATCGCCCAGGATACCTGGACACAAAAAGCTGATTTCGGAGGCATCGGGAGAACCGAAGCCGTAAGTTTCGCCATTGGCTCAAAAGGGTATATCGTAACAGGAGAAAAGTATGACAATGGGTTTTACATCTGTAACCGGGATCTGTGGGAGTATGACCCCGCCACCAACATCTGGTCACAAAAAGCTGATTTCGGAGGGGTTGGCAGATACTCCGCTACAGGGTTTTCAATTGGCACAAAAGGTTATGTCGGCTGGGGTTTGACCCGTCCTTTCAATTATCTGAGTGATTTCTGGGAATATGATGCAATTTCCAACACCTGGTCGAAAAAAGCCGATTTGGGAAGTGCAGGAATCAGAGAAGCTGCAGCAGGCTTCTCCATTGGCTCAAAAGGGTACGTGGGGACAGGGACCAATCACACTGCTGTAAATGGAATCAGGCTAAAGGACTTTTGGGAATATGATCCGGCTAGCGATGTCTGGACCAGAAAAGCCGATTTTGCTGGCGTTGCAAGATGTGCTGCAGCAAGATTTTCAATCAATTCGAAGGGATATATCGGAACAGGAATTTCAGAAACAACTTCGCTCAGCGACTTCTGGGAGTACAATCCTGTTGATGACACATGGAGACAGAAAGCGGCTTTTGGCGGTGGTCCGAGGATGTCGGCAGTTGGTTTTTCAATTGGACTAAACGGTTATATCGGAACGGGAATTGATGAAGGATCGAACCTTAAAAGTGATTTCTGGGAGTATTCCGTTGAAAATGACAACTGGACGAAAAAAGCCGACTTTGGTGGCATTGCCAGGGGCAGCGCAACCGGGTTTTCAATCGGAACAAAAGGGTACATTGGAACCGGATGGACCGCCGGTGATATCCATTTTAAAGATTTTTGGGAATACGATAATTGCGTTACCGGCGCTGCCGGGTTAATTTCCGGCGCCTTGTCGGTTTGCCCCGGTCAGGAGGATGTCGTTTATACCGTTTCCCCGGTTACCAATGCAGCGGACTATATCTGGACCTATTCAGGAACCGGCGCCACCATTTCGGGATCAGGCAATTCGATTTCCATCAGCTTTGGGGAGATGGCAACTTCAGGAATTCTTAGTGTATATGGAACCGGTTCATGCGGACATGGGCTTCCTTCACCCGATTTCGCCATTGCCATCGGACAAAGTACCTGGATCCGGAAAGCAGATTTTCCAGGCATTGAACGGTGGGGCGGCGTTGGCTTTTCCATCGGCTCTAAGGGTTATCTGGTCACCGGTGCGAAGTACAACAATGGCGCCTATGTTTGCCATAAGGATCTTTGGGAGTACGACCCATCGACCGGTATCTGGTCGCAGAAGGCAGATTTCGGCGGCGCCGGGAGGTTTGGCGCAGTTGGTTTTTCTACAAGTTCTAAGGGATATGTCGGATGGGGTTTGATCAGTCCTTTCAACTATATTGACGATTTCTGGGAATATGATCCGGTTGCCAATGGCTGGACGAAAAAAGCCGACCTGGGCAGCACGGGAAGCAGGGAAGGCGGCATTGGTTTTTCAGTTGGCAACAAAGGATATATGGGGACAGGATGCAATCATAAAATAAGTTATGGTTACCGGCTGAAAGATTTCTGGGAATATGACCCGGCGGGCGATACCTGGACAAGAAAAGCCGATGCCGGGGGTGATGCCAGGGTTGCTGCCACAGGTTTTTCAATCGGCTCAAAAGGGTATATCGGAACAGGAGAATCCAGTTCAATTTTGCTGAAAGATTTCTGGGAGTACACCCCCGCCAACAACACCTGGTCTCAGAAAGCTGATTTCGGAGGGATTGCGAGACACTCTGCCACAGGTTTTTCAATCGGCAATTATGGCTATATTGGCACCGGAGTTTTTGGTGGTGTGGATTATGATAAATGCAAAGACTTCTGGGAATACTCGGTTGAAACCGATAGCTGGACCCAAAAATCCGATTTCGGGGGCGCTGCAAAATCTGAAGCAACCGGTTTTTCCATCGGCACGAAAGGATACATTGGCTGTGGAAATCTTTCCGGTCAGCAACAATCCAGCGATTTCTGGGAATTCGATCCGGGATGCAGAAAAGAGCCAAGCAACATTGATGAACATACAATTGACGCGGGCTGGATGCAATATTCGATCTATCCGAATCCAAACAGCGGAAAATTCATCATCAAGGTCAAAACAAGCACCCTGGAGGTGTTCACCATCGAAATTTACAATATCCCCGGGTCACGCATGGGTTATCTTGAAAACCTCACCGTTGATGGGTCGCTTTCAATCAGTGAAGACATGCAAAGCCCAGCCGCAGGAGTGTACACCATCGTTTTCCGGAACAGGGATAAATCGGTTAAAGAGGTTGTGAGCAAGTTCATTGTGACAAAGTAGTTCAAGATCCATGATCATGAGATCAAACCTTCTCATCGGGTTCATTCTTGCTCTTTCTGTATCAGCCGGATTCGCCCAAATTCCGCAATCCCCGAATAAAATCAATTCGAATGGTCGAAGAGATGGGGTGTGGACAATTCTATACAACGAGGATTGGAAAGTTCCACAGAAAGGTGATACTGCCATGTATTACCGAATAATTACTTTTCTTGACGGGAAACCTGACGGGGTGATTCGCGATTATTATTTATCGGGTAAGATCCAATGGGAAGGGAAACTTAAATCTATCGACCCGGGCGTATATGACGATGGTCAATGTTCATGGTACTATGAGAATGGGAATAAAAAAAGTACTTCCTTTTATTTGAATGAGAAGCGAAATGGAGCGTATCAAATGTTCTTTTCGAATGGGAAAGTTTCTGAAAGTGGGGTTTTTAAAAACGGGGTCAGAGATAATCTGATTACTTACTATCACCCCAATGGGGAAGTTTTTTCAGAAAGAATATTTCATCAGGATAGTTTATGGGATTTTATTTCTACCAAAGATTCCATTGGACACCCGCTAAAAACTGGTGATCTGATAAGAGGGTGTGGGAGTGTAATAGAATATTTCCGATCCGGAAAAAAATCCGGCAAGGGGAACTATAAAAATGGAGTCAGAGATGGATCATGGACCTTTTATTTTGAAAACGGGAAAATCTCCTCAAAAGGAAATTATAAAGATGCATTGAAAGATGGGTATTGGAAGGAATATCAAACCTCAAAAGCGTGGTGTGAAGGAAATTATATCAAGGGGAAATCAGAGGGGAAATGGATCTGTTACGGAGTTCATGGAAACATTTTAGCGGTAGGAGAAGTTAAAAATGATGAACAGCAGGGGATATGGAAATATTACAATGAATATGGTGATTGGTGTGAAGGTGTTGTAATTGCCGGGAAACAGGAATTAAAGTGGGTTTGCTGGTATTCAACCTATGAGGAAAAAGGTGAATGTTTTTATACCAATGGGAAGATGGAAGGTAATTCTATCGAATGGTTTAGGAATAAGAAAGTATCAAGAGAAGGAGCATACAAAAATGATCTGGAACAAGGGTTTTGGAAGGAATTCAATGAAGATGGTGATTGGATTGAAGGGAATTATATGGAGGGGAAGGCAGAAGGGGTATGGAAAGAATACAAATCAAATGGGAAATACAAGGAAAGTTTTTTTTATAAAAACGGGGTCAAACAAAAACACTGAAAACGTTGAAATTAACGGATCGCTTAGACTCAGTGAAGACAAACAAAACCCGGCCATCGGAATTAACACCATCGTTTTCCGGATCTCGGCAGAAAACAGATAAACACCTGTTAAAAAACAACCAAACCATGGAAATTTCACAAAAATTTATTGAAAATGCGATTTTTGGCGAATACATATATGATTGTTTTAGAAATGATGATTTTGATCCGGAATTTTTTGCTGAAATCCATAAAATGATATTAGTTGAAAATGAGTATGAGGAACGTATTATACGGGTCATAGCAAGTATAAAAATCCGTAAGTATCAGGAAGCCAGAATTGCTATGCCCTGTCGGAATGAGTTAGCCAGCGAACTGGAACAGCGGAGGTGTGTTGTTTTAAGCCTGTTGAAGGGAATCATGGCCACATCATCCATGGCCTCTCCTGATGAGATTGCAGATGCCCGGATTCGATGGATCCGATACCATGACCAACAGGACAGCTATGATCCCCAGGGATATCATAACCAGGTGTACCGGGAGTTTATAAAAGTGAAAAGCCTGGAAGATCTTGGAAGATTCAACATTTTCTTTCACAACTATATCCTGGATCTGGTTTTCGGGTTAGCTGAAATTTATATCAAACGATTGCGCTATGCCATGGAACATCTCAGGGGCAAGGAATCATTAGAGGAGGCTTGTGCGAAAGGAGCCATGAACCTCGAAAAATTTGAACATTATTTGGGGGAGATCAAAACATTCAATCCAGCCACTTCAGACATTTAAATAATGAACGAAAATGCAATAAATAATCTCAGGGAAGCCTTACAATATTCCCCCGACAATATTCCGCTGAGACATCACCTTGCCGAAACACTCCAACAAGCCAATCGCCTGGATGAGGCTGAAATTGAGTATGTGAAATTGTTGAAAATGACCCACGATAATAAGTATAAAACAGGGTTGGCCCGGGTTTTCTATCTGAAAGGCGAATATTCCAAGTGCAATGTATTGCTCGAGGACATGATTGCCTCCGGGGCAGGGGAATTTGAAACGATCATCCTGCATGCAAGGGCATTGATGAAAGAGAATCTGATCGCCAGGGCAGTTGATCAATATCAAAAAGCTTTAAATATCAAACCGGACTTCCAGGATGAGGAACTTGACCGCGAACTCAGGCGTTCGAAAAATTCAGGAGAGATGCCTGATGGCACCGATTCCTCTGATGCTATTCTGCAAATGCCATTGATCAATTTCGATGATGTGGGCGGGATGACCAACATTAAAAAAGAGATCGATCTGAAGATCATCAAGCCCATGTTGTATCCGGATATTTATAAAGCTTATGGGAAAAAGACCGGGGGAGGGATTTTGCTTTACGGTCCCCCGGGCTGCGGGAAAACGCACATTGCAAAAGCAACCGCAGGGCAGGTTAAGGCAAGTTTCATCAATGTACGGCTGGACAATATTTTAGATATGTGGATTGGCAAGAGCGAAAAAAACCTTCATTATCTCTTTGAAATTGCCCGCCAAAACAAACCCTGCGTATTATTCATCGATGAAATTGACGCTTTAGGAGCCAGTCGCAGCGATATGAAACAATCAGCAGGAAGGCATCTGATCAACCAGTTTTTACAGGAGCTCGACGGGTTGGGAAATAACAACGACGGCATCCTGGTGCTTGGTGCAACCAATGCGCCCTGGCATCTCGACCCTGCTTTCAGACGACCGGGCCGTTTTGACCGGATCATTTTTGTCCCGCCACCTGACGAAATCGCACGGGAGGCAATCATTGGCATCAAATTAAAAAACAAGCCTGTCAATAACATTGACTCCAAACACCTGGCTAAAAAACTCGATCATTACTCCGGCGCGGATATTGAAGCGATCATCGACATTGCGATTGAAGAAAAACTTGAAAATTCATTTTTGGACGGGATGCCCAAACCAATTACCACCAGGGATTTGCTGAATGCTGCAAAAAATCACAGGGCAAGCACACAGGAGTGGTTTTCAACGGCCAGGAACTACGCCTTGTATTCCAATGAATCCGGCCTTTACAACGACATACTAACCTATCTGCAAATCAATGTTCAAAAATGAAAGAGGATATGATCCACCGGGCTGCCATCTTAATCGAGCAGGGAAGATTTGCTGATGCCGAAAGCTACCTGAGAAATGCGCTCTCTGAAGACCCGGATAATTCCGGTTTGATTGCCATGCTGGCAGAGGCGACCCTCAACCAGGATAAAAATGATGACGCCCTCTGTCTGATCAACAATGCCATCGGGCTAAGCCCGGAAAATGGTGAACTTTTTTCCATTAAATCCAGGGTTTTGATTCGGGTTGGCAAATTCTATGAAGCCGAGGAGTGCATCATGCAATCCATCGATTCAGACCCGGTCAACAGCCAGGCTTATGCAATTTTAGCGTTAATTCAACTGAACACCGGCAGATTTCAGGACGCATTGGCAATGTCGGATAAAGCGCTGAAATTCAATCCATCGAACCTTCTTGCATTAAACACCAGAAGCAGCGCATTATTAAAGCTAAGGAAAAAGGAAGAATCCTTCCGTACTATAAAAGATGCCTTGAAAGAAGATCCGAATAACGCCTTTACCCATGCCAACTATGGCTGGGGACTTTTGGAGACAGGCAATTATCAGAAAGCGCTCGAACACTTTAAAGAGGCGCTGAAGAAAGATCCGAATAATCAATATGCCCGGGCAGGCATGAAGGAGGCATTAAAGGCAAGATATATCCTCTACATGTTTTTTTTAAAGTATGCATTCTGGATTGGCAGATTATCAAAAACAAAGCAATGGATGTTCATCATTGGGTTCTTTATTCTGACCTTATTTATCCGCAACCTTGCATCCGGCATCCAATCAACGAGTGTTTATGCTGTATTCTTTCTCGTCTATTTTGGAGTCCCGCTTTTCACCTGGGTTGTCACCCCGGTCACCAACCTGTTTTTGCTGTTAAACCCATACGGCAGATACCTGCTCAACGACAATGAAACAATGAACGCCCATTTTGTGGCAGGCTCCTTTATCGTAAGTGTTATAGGGCTTTTACTATACATTACAACGGGCGACGGTTACTTCCTGACCATCACCTTTTTTGGGCTGCTGATGACCATCCCTTTCAGCACACTTTTTATAAATTCCAAACACCAGGTTGAAGTTGCAGCTTACGTAATTATCCTTGTAATACTAGGATTTATTGCATGTGCAAGCTCATATTTATTCGGAGGATCATTTACAGGGTGGGCTTTTGTGTTCAACATCGGCATCATTTTATTTCAACTCCGGATCAACGACCTGGCGATCAATTCTGCCACATAGGCAGATCAATGGGCAGCAGACATTCCAAAGATTGTTTACTTTTATGCCGTAATCCTAAAACTTGACCGATGAGGCATAAGGTACCTGATTTTTTTCTTCTCTTCTTTCTCCTGACCGGGCTGACGGGAATATGCCAGAACCAGCACAAAATCGACTCTCTTCAAACCGAACTCAAAAAATTTGAAATCAGGAAAAAGGGTGCCGGAAGCAGGGCATCTTCCATTCAAGACAGTTTAAAAGTTTTACTTCTGGCTGAAATCAGCAATTGTTACTTTATCGGGAAAATACCGGATAAATCAATGGAATATGCACAACAATGTGAGGATTTATCAGAAAAGATCGGTTACAAAAAAGGGTTGTGGAAAGCGCGTCTGAGGATCGGGGCGATATATGGCATGAATCATGATTTCAAGCAGGCCATGGATGCATACCGGAAAGCATTACCGGCAGCCCTCGAAACCGGCGATAAAGAGGCCGCCGGGAAAATTTATACAAATATGGCAATCGCCTGTAACACCCAGGGAAATTTTACCGATGCAAAAAACAATGGGCTGATGGCCGTGAAAATGTTTCTCGCCGCCGGGAATAAACC
Source organism: Bacteroidota bacterium (assembly GCA_026391845.1). Lineage (GTDB taxonomy): Bacteria > Bacteroidota > Bacteroidia > Bacteroidales > FEN-979 > CAIVAT01. Next base: position 66,913 of record JAPLDG010000300.1, read on the forward strand.
CTTTGCCGCCGAGGCGTATATGAACCTTGGCAACGCGTATGCTTGTTTATCAATGGCCTCTGATGCATTAAAGTGTTTTTTATATTCTCTGGACATCTTCAAAGAAATGGGGAATCAGGCCCGTGCTGCAATGGCGTATAATAATCTGGCCATTGTCTATACCGGTGAAAAGCAATATGCAGAAGCATTGAGGTATTATCTGCTTAGTAAGGAAATAAGTGCAGCAACCAACGATTCTGCCGGCCTGGCATGGAGTTACCGGAGCATCGGAGCCAATTACAATGAAGAGCGCAACTATCCGGAAGCGCTGAAAAACCTGTTCAGCGCCCTGAAGATCCATGAAAAAACAGGCGACAAGGATGGGATCGCGCGGGAGAAATCCATCATTGGCGACATCTATTCTAAAATCGGGAATTATTCAATGGCATTGCGCTACCTGAAGGAAGCATTGACACAATTTCAGGAAACGGGTTCTAAATCGATGATGGCCTATGCAGAGCATTCCATCGGAGTTGTGCTAAAAAAACAGGGGGATTTCGATAATGCATTAAAGCACATAACCAGAGGGCTGGAATTGTCACGTGAGATAGACTACACCATGATTATGGACGAGGGGTATAAAAACCTTGCAGAGATCCATGCCCACCTGCAAAACTACAAAGCCGCCTACGAAAATGAGGTGCTCTTCAACAAATTTCATGATTCCATCTATAACAGTGAAACCACGAAGAAACTGACGGGCCTGCAGATGAAATTCGATTTTGACAAACAGCACCAGGCAGACAGTTTGCAACATGCTCATGAAAACAAGATCAATCTGTTAAACCTGAAAAAGCAAAAAACATACACCGGGTTAGGCATTGCAGGGATTGTGCTGGTGATGTTGCTGTTGTTTTTTGTTTTTCGCAATTTCAAAAACCAGCGCAAAGCCACGGAACAGATGGCGATTGCACGACAAAGGGCTGAACAATCGGAGAGATTCAAACATCAGTTCCTGGCTAACATGAGCCATGAGATCCGCACCCCCATGAATGCCGTGATGGGGATGACCAACCTGGTTCTGGATTCCCCATTGAATGCAAAACAGCGCTTCTACCTCGAAGGTGTCAGGAAGTCAGGAGAAACGCTGCTGCATATCATCAACGACATTCTCGACCTTTCGAAGATTGAAGCAGGGAAAATGGATCTTGAAAAAATACATTTCAGCGTCTCAGATCTGCTGGATCAGGTGAAACAAACGCTGCAGCATAAAGCGGAGGAAAAGGGAGTGCAACTGATAACAGGGATCGACGCCGAAGTGTGTGATGTGCTGATGGGAGATCCGGTTCGTCTCAACCAGGTATTGATCAACCTTACGGGAAATGCGATAAAATTCACCGAAAAAGGCAGTGTCACGATCAAAGTGGAAAAAGGCGTGTTGGAATCTTCCATAAAATTTTCAATCATTGATACCGGTATCGGCATTCCACAGGATAAACTGCAAACGGTGTTCGATAGTTTCACCCAGGCCAACTCCTCCGATACCAGAAAGTTCGGCGGAACAGGATTGGGACTTTCCATCAGCAAACAACTGGTTGAACTCATGGATGGAAAAATTGCGATCGAAAGCCGTGAAGGTTACGGATCTGTCTTTTCATTTGAAATCCATTGTCCTGAAGGCAAAGCAGAACTGTTGATGGAACAAACATCAGCGGAAGAAATTGATGGAACCATCCTTGACGGGTTGAAAATCCTTTTGGCAGATGACAATGAATATAACCGCATCGTGACCAACGACACCCTGCGATCGAAGGCAAAGGTTGAAATTACAGAGGCGACAAACGGGCTGGAGGTTGTCGATTTGCTTAATAATCAAGATTTTGATGTTGTGCTCATGGATGTGCAGATGCCAATGATGGACGGCTACGAAGCCACACGGCAGATCCGTGGGAAATTTACATCCCCGAAAAATCAGATACAGATCATTGCCCTCACGGCCAGCGTGATCCGCAGCGACCTGGACAAATGCCGTGAAGCAGGGATGAATGATTATGTTCCCAAACCATTCAACACCGCTCACCTGATCGCTGTCATTGCAAAAGCGACAGGAAGAGAAATCAGGTTTTCAGGTGCGAAAATTCCGGCGGGAATAAGTGAAACAGGACAAAAAATCAGTAATACCGATCTATCCTATCTCAAACAATTTTGTGACGGAGATAAAGTCCGGATGCAAAAATATATCGATATATTTTTAGCGTCGGTACCCGCTTTTATCAGCAAGATGCAACTTGCATCAGACGCCGGTGATTTTCGTGAAATTGCCAGTCAGATGCATGGTTATAGAACAAAACTTTTGATGATGGGGATGAATGACGCCAAAGATCTTGCAGAGGAAATAGAACTGCAATGTGCGCAGCAAGGGAACCCGGACCTGGTAATCTTGAAAGTGCAAAAAGTTATTCAGCAGGTTCAGACCGCTGATCAGGAACTGAGGGGGCATAGTTTTTTATAAATTTGTACGCTTTTTTAACCCTGAAGAACACATGAAAAAACACTTTCTTTTCTCCCTAATGATGCTTATTATCCACTCCATGCAGGCTCAGTGGTCTGTTGAACACCTTTCAACGGCACGAAGCTGGATCGGGGCGGTGACAGCCCAAAACCAAGTTTATTTTGCCGGAGGATATATTGAGGATGTTGTCGGCACCATGACCAGACGAATTGATATTTATAACAATACGACCGGAATCTGGAGCATTGATTCTTTATCCGAGCCCCGGGGAGATATCGGCGTTGCGTATATAAACAACAAAATATTTTTTGCCGGCGGTACAACCAATGGTTTTGGAAGTAGCAAAATAACAGATATTTATGACATAACAACCTCTTCATGGCATGTTGATTCACTTCAAACATACCAGGGATCAGCAGTTCCGGCGGTGATAAACAATAAGATCATGTTTGCCGGAGGTACAACTCCGGGTGGCAATGGCGTTACAAAAACAGTGAGTGTTTATGATGATGCCACGGGCCTTTGGTCCAAAGATTCATTATCTCTGGCCAGGTTCGGCCATGGCGGGGCTGCGATCGGCAATATTGCCGTTTTTGCAGGAGGGTACACCAATACTTCGACCTATCCGACTACCAACCGGGTTGATATTTATAATGCTTCTACCGGTTTATGGACGACTGCTACACTTTCTCAGGCAAGAGGAAACATAGCTGCAATTGCTCACGGAACAAAAATTTATTTTGCCGGTGGCCTTGTCAGTGTGAACACCGGGGTATTGTCCGACAAAGTCGACATCTATGATGTAACCACTGCCACATGGAGTACTGCAACCCTGTCGCAAAAAAGGCGAAATATAGCCGTTGCTTCCCTGGGGGATGAAATTTTCTTTGCCGGCGGAGAACGAACTTTTAATACGATGACACCCTCTGACAGGGTTGACATCTATCATGTGACCACAAACACCTGGACCACTGATACATTACCTGTACCTCAGGATGCTGCGGTTGGCGCCAGTGTCGGAAACAAAATAATGATTGCCGGAAGTGAAGACTATCTGGCTCACAGCTTTTCGGATGTGGTAAATGTTTTCACATCCACGACAATTGGAATGTCCGAAACATCTATCAATGGGATCCTGGCTGTCTGGCCGAATCCTTCAAAAGATAAAATAACAATCAGAATCCCATATGAAATTCCCGGCGGAAGAATAGCTGTTTATTCCATCAATGGACAATTCCAATTTGAGCAGCGACTCCTTCCCGGAAAGACAGAAATTGATATCAGCCAATTACCGAAAGGAATATATTTTGTCAGGTTCATGAATGATTCAATTGTTGATGTGTCGAAAATCATTAAAAACTAAAAGCCTGTTAATGTTCCTGGTTTCTTGATGATTTTTCCATAAAAATTATTCTTCGTAAGGAATTTTTCGGAACTTCGCATTTCATACTCCCAAGAATGAATTCCAAAACCACGAACCTGATTGCTGTTTTTGAAGCAGCCATTCGGGATAATCTGGATCTTACCGCCCTTACTGATTATGGTGGTGATTCATACACTTACAAACAGACGGGTGAACGGATTTTAAAGGTTCATGCGCTTTTCAGGGCCGCCGGTATCAAAAAGGGTGATCACATCGCCCTGCTGGGCAAAAATTCAGCCCACTGGTGCATGATTTACCTGGCAACCGTTACCTATGGCGCCGTGATCGTTCCCATTCTTCCCGATTTCAAACCGGCCGACATCCATTACATCGTTACACACTCCGATTCACTCATCCTTTTCGCAGAAGAGGCCATCTACAAGGATCTGAATCCGGAAGCGATGCCGCTGCTCTGGCACATCCTGAAAATCCAGGATGATTCGGTCATGTACGAACGGGATACCCCCCTTGAAAATCACAAATTACGCATAAAGGATCCGCCAACAGGCTTCTCTCCGGAGCAACTGAATTTTCCCCCTTCGCTCCCCGACGACATTGCCGTGATCAGCTACACATCGGGAACTACAGGATTTTCCAAGGGAGTCGTTCTTCAGCATAAGAGTCTGCTGGGAAACATCCTTTACGCCCATCGGAACATGCCGCTCAATCCAAGGGATAAAATTTTGTCATTTTTGCCCCTCGCCCATACCTACGGTTGTGCTTTTGAGTTCCTATTTCCCTTCACCCTGGGATGTGACATTACATTTCTCACCAAGACCCCGTCGCCAAAGATCATCATGCAGGCTTTCCAGGAGATCCGTCCGGCGCTGATTCTTTCCGTACCGCTGGTGATCGAAAAAATTTACAAATCCCAGATTCTCCCTGCGCTCCGTAAACCTGCCGTGAGGATCATGACGCAGATACCATTATTAAACAACCTGGTATATCAAAAGATCAGGAAAAAGATGGTTGAAGTGTTCGGAGGAAATTTCAGGGAACTGGTGATCGGGGGCGCCCCGTTCAATGCTCAGGCCGAACATTTCTTTAAAAAGATGAACTTCCCTTTTACCGTCGGTTATGGCATGACCGAATGCGGACCGCTCATCTCTTACGCATCCTGGAAGACCACCCACATCGGGGCTTCCGGGCGATCGGTTGACGAACTCGAGGTTCGCATCGATTCCCCCGATCCGCATCATCAGTCGGGCGAGATCCTGATGCGCGGAAACCATGTCATGATGGGTTACTACAAAAATGAAGAAGCCACCAAAGCGGTGCTTGATGACGCAGGCTGGCTGCACTCGGGCGACCTCGGCATCATCGACCGGAAAGGAAACATTTACATCAGGGGGCGCAGCAAAAGCATGATCCTCGGTCCCTCCGGCAAAAACATCTATCCCGAAGAGATCGAATCGGTACTCAACAACAGGTTCATCGTAATGGAATCGCTGGTGATCGAGCGCGATGACAAACTGGTTGCGCTCATTTACCCCGACTACGATGCCATGGAAAGAGCCAACCATAAGAAGGAGGATCTGGAGGGAATTTTCAAGGGATACATTCATGACCTGAACCACCACCTGCCCAAATATATCCGTATCGCTGATTTTGAGATCGTACAGTCCGAATTCGAAAAAACCCCCAAGAAGAGCATCAAACGGTTTCTCTACCAGTAATGAATGCATCAATTTCACACAATTAAACCCTTCATAATGGAAACAAAACGATTTAAAAACTGGTGGTTCCTTGCCTTGAACGGAGGCATCTTCACTCTTTTCGGCGTTCTGATGCTTTTATTTACCCAGGAATTCATTAAAACGCTGCTGATTTATTTCGGCATCGTCATGCTGGCAGGCGGAGTCTTCATGCTGCTGGCTGGTATCAATAACATCCGGCGGGATAAGGCCGGTGCGATGATCCTCGTTGAATCCATCGTGGCCATGGCCATCGGAATAGCCCTGATTTTTTTTCCGGATGCTTCGGCGGCCGTATTTTTAATCATGATCGGTATCTGGGCCATCATCATCGGGATCATTCAATTGGTGATCCTTGTGAACATCAAGGGTGTAATTGCCAATAAAAACATGCTCCTGATCAATGGTTTGCTTACCATCGCCCTCGGGGTCATCCTGTTGTTTAATCCCTTTCAATGGGCGCTCATCCTGATAAAAATCATTGGCGCATTTGCCGCGATCTTCGGAATCCTGCTGATCTACTTTTCATTTGTGTTGAGGAGGGTGAAGACGGCGTGACGCGTGACACGTGACGCGTGACACGTGACGGGTGATAATCAGGTTGTTCCGGTTTCGACAAAGTACATGTCGATTTCTCCTTTGTGTTTGGCGGCGACTTTGCCACGGTAGGTACATTTGAACCGGTCTTTTACCTTTTCCCAGGTTTCGCCGCTGATGTTGATTTTACCGGGTTCTCCGGCACTTTCCATCCGTGAGGCAGTGTTTACGGTATCACCCCAGATATCGTAGGCGAATTTTTTATGACCCACGATCCCGGCAACCACCGGTCCGGTGTGAATGCCGATGCGGAGTTCAAAAAAAGATTTTTCCCGGCCGGTTCTTTCAGCCTTCAGGGTACTCATAAAATCCTGCAGTTCCATCGCGGCTTCAACAACATCGAATGCGTGTGTGTTATTTGCGACGGGCAATCCGCCCGCACACATGTAACTGTCGCCAATGATCTTTATTTTCTCAATATTATGCCGGGAAACGATGGTGTCGAATTCGCTGTAATAAAAATTGATCTCATCCACAAGTTCTTCCGCGCTCATGCGCTCGCTGGCCTGGGTAAAATTTTTAAAGTCGGTAAACATCACTGTGACCTCCTCAAACCGCTTTGCCACCGCCTTGCCTGTTGTTTTCAGTTCTTCGGCTGTTTCATGTGGCAGGATATTCAGCAGCAGAAGGTCCGATTGATTTTTCGCCTCATCCAGCAGTTTGTTTAACCTTTTCTGGTTCCTGTAATTGCGGAATACGAGCAGGGAAACAATGATGAAAAAAACGACCCCTCCCGCCATCATGTTGCGCACATTCATCCCCTGCCGGATCTTTTGCCGGTCCTGTTCTGCCGCCAATTCTTTCAGAGATCTTTCCCGCTTCACTGCCTCAGCCATGATCTGGTCATTTTTCGTGATCGCGCTGATGCTGTCGAATATCTGCAGGTTCAAAGAGGCATAAAACCATGCATTTTTATAGTCACCGGCTTTCTCATATAATTTTTCCAGGTGCCTTGATGCTGTCAGCATGTATTCAAATTTTCCAAAATAACCATCGGATTTCGAAAGGTCGTACGACTTTTTGAATTTTTCAATGGCGGTCATGTAACGCCCCTGCCGGACGAGAAACTGACCATACCTGTTATAAAAATTTGATTTGTAAATATTATTCTTATCCGGGGTAATGTTCAGAAGATGTTCCGCTTCCAAAAAAAAGAAATTGGCAGAATCAGGTTCCTTTTCCAGCTCCTTGAAGTATGCTTTGATCCGGTAATACATCTCCGGATCGGTCAGAAATAATTTCTCAAATTCACCCGGATATATCCGCTTATAGAAATTATAAAGCACGGGCAACTCTTCTGTTTCGAGGAGATATTTCCGGTATAGAGCAAACTCTCCTGCCTTCAATCGTTCGTTTCGGGTACGGATGGCAAAATCGATGACATTCCTGACACTTTGCTCGTTTAAACCTCCGTTCTTCTGCCGGACATCGATCATTTGCAGATAAAACTGTGTCCACATCAAAGAAACCGTATCAATCGGTTTAACTGAAAGGATTAATTCGCCCTCCTTTCTTTTACATTCAATGGCATCGTCAAACAGGTTATTGTCATTGTAAAATCCGGCGAACCGGGAATAACATTTGATGAGCAACACCGGATCCCCGATCCTCTCCGCCATATCCCTTGCCACCAGATAGTTTCTGAAGGCATCGATCTTCTGATTCTTACATTCATTGCTGCTCCCGATGCACAAATAGCTTTCAGCGATCATGCTGCTGTTGTTGAGGGTATTCGCAATCACCAGACATTCATTGCTGTAGGAAATGGCATTGTTGAAATCATACCTTGAAAGATAAACCTGCACGAGGTTCCTGCAGGTACGCCAGCGTAAAGCCATGTTGTTGGTGATGCGGCTGTTTTGAAGCGCTTTGCCGGCATAGCCCAGCGACTTTTTATAATAGGTGGAATTGTCAGTGGATTCAAGGTATCTGTTGTAAGCAAAGATCAGCAATTCAGGTTGAAGGCTCATTTCGGCAACCTGGATGGCGGCTTCCGCCAGACTGTCGGACTTAGCAAAATCCTCGAGGTAGTCCTTGTAAAAAAAAGCCAGCCGCGACAGGTAAACAACCCTTGCACTGTCATCACCGGCATTTTTATAACTGGTCCATAAGGAGGTGATGGTATCAGGCAGTAGGGTTCGGGCATGTAATTTTGTTGCAAAAGGCAGGGAATCGAACAGCAACAGGAAAATCGGAACAGTGAGACTGCAGCGTAACATTTTCACGATATTTAACCTGCCATGCCTCATTCACTAACAATTAACCCCCGTGTAAAATATTTATTAACCTGCAAATAAACATAAAATTAACTATATTTACACCAAATTACATTTATTTGTTTCACTTATTAAATCGACCACCATGAAAAACAAAATGGCCATGTTGTTAACCTTTGCGGCAGGTGCAATCATCGGAGCCGCAATTGTATGGATATTATGCAACTGCTGTTGCAAGACGAGTTGCAGAGAGACGGGTTGCTGTGCAGATCAAAGCAAAGTGCAGTCCGACACAACGGGAATTTCTCACATTTCAGTCCAGACTGCCAATGCCTATTTCAAAGCATACCTCAACAGCCCTGTCGGTGTTGATACCGTAAAAGCCTTTACCATCAATGCAGAACAATTCAAGGCGATGAAACTCATCTCAGCCGGCGACACCTCCGTGCACGGTTTCAGAATTTACATGGGACTCAACGGCCAATCGCCTGTGATGATGGTGGTAGGCACCGGAAGTCCAGACAAAGTCAACTCGATCATTTCCACCACCACCATCGGTTCAGGCCTCTGTCCGCATGTTTGCGACAAAACAAGCCCCATCATGGCTAAATAGCAAGGGAGGTTTTCGGCTATTCCCCGTCAACCGGCAGGTTCCGCCCGGTCGATAAACATCACCGGAACCCTGCCGGGGTTGAACATCAACCGTTCATTCCAGTCCGAAAAATGGTGGCCGGTTAATTCACCTGCCGGCATGGTCATGGTCATGACCAGATCTGATCGGGTTGCAGCAGCATGATTGATCACCTGGTTCAAAAAATCGTTCGGCGACCCTGCAATGCTGATTGTGCATGAGACATTCTTTTCTTTCAAAGCGCCGGATATCTGCGAGGTGATCTTTTTTAACAGGATGTTCATGTCAGGATTTACCTCTGCCGCTTGAAACAGAGAGATCTCCGGGTCGGAAAACGTGCACATATACAACACCCAATCAATCAACCGGCGAGGATCAAGATCACTGTTTACGGGCAACACAAAACGCCTGAACCCCGCATAGGGGTTGTCCTGAACCACCAGTACAGGGCAGGCAGCGTCGAGTACCACTCTTAAGGCGTAGCTGCCAAACAGATGCTGCAAGCCTTGCTTTCCATGGGTTCCCATGACCAGGATCGCCGGTTTTATTTCAGCGGATACCCGGTTGATCACCTTGAACAGATTTCCCTCCCGGATGAGCAGGTCAACACCGACGGCATATTTTTGAGTCAGCCTTTCTTTGCATTCCTGAAGTTTCTGACAGGCATTCTGGTATGCGGCATCTTCCTTATTATATATAGTATCGGGAGGCGTGACATATACATGGAGCAGACAAACCCGGAAGTCAAGGATTTGCGCAAGTTCAAAACCGTAAACCATGGCATTTTCAGCCATTGCCGAAAAATCAACAAGAATAAGGATAACCCTGTTTGGACTGATTGACTTTTTTACCTGGTTTGCCATATGAATGTTTTACCAATACCTTTTACTGCCGCTAACAGGCCTCACCGCCACCGGCACACAGTACCGGACAATGAAAGTCGTTGAGCAGCAGGGCTTCCTTGTATGCTTTTGGCAAGGTATCGTATTCCTGGGATGCAACAGCCATCATCAAAACGGCATCTGCGCCGATCGAACGGGCATACTTCAGGGTTTGTCTGTCATATCCCTGAGAAAAGCCGGCCTGCTCCTCCTTTACCCGAATCATCCTGACACCGTTTTCTTCAAATTTGCGGGTTGTTTCTTCGATGTTGGCCAGCATCTGTCTGGACCATTCGAAACCGGGCTTGTGTATCGAATAGAAGTGTACTTCCAGGTCGTATATGCCTGCGAACAAAAGAACTGCATCAACTGCCTTCCAGTAGGTATTGTGACTGCCAACAGGAAGAACAATCTTTTGAAATGATTCAACGAGTGAAGAATCTTCCTGCACTACCAGCACCGGGATCGGGATTTTAGCCACCAGCTTCAGGATGTCGGCTCCGAACATTTTTTCCCTGATGCCTTTCAGTCCGTGGGTTCCGATCACCATGAGATCATAGTCCTTTTCACACACCGTGAGCGGAATGATTTCAAGAAGGTTTCCCTGTTTAACCAGGACATCACAGGCAATTTCATCGTTTTTTCTGATATTTTCGGCTTCGGCGTTCAATCTCCCCGATATTTCGTCAGCCGAAGCAGACTTACCATCTATCACATGAAATATTGTAACCGACGATCCGGCTTTTTTTGCGATGGCAATGGCTTGTCTGACAGCCTGGCTTGCGGCTTTGGTAAAATCGGTCGGGACTAAAATTTTATTTTTCATGATTGCCGGGTTAAGAGATTAGCGCACTTCAAAAATAGTGAAAATAAAATTATGCGTAAAATTACGCACGGTCCTCACGTTAAAAAACTTAACAAAATCGGGCATTTTGTCGCTTGATTCACCCCTGCCGCCGGATGTAATTTTACATCATCAAACAAACACATCTAACCCTTAAAAAAACAAAGCCATGAAAACAACAAAAATTTTATCAGCTCTCGGTCTCGCACTGATCATTAGTGCAGTATTTTCAACTTCAGCCTCCGCCATCGACAAAAAAGGCATTCCGATGTCGGTGAATGCGTTGATCCATTACCGGGTCAATGTTATCGCGAATATCGACAAAAAATTATGCAATGTTTACCTGGTTAAACTGATGGACGAGCGCGGACGGCTCATTGCCCCCGCAAAAGTTTACAAGCCTGGCGTGACCCAATACGATTTCTACGAAAGTGGGAGGTCTGTTTCCGGAGTGAGAACTGCAACGCTGGTTCGCGAAACTTACCAGGACCATTTTATTTGTGAAACAGAACTCTTTACCGAACCGGTTACCATATCCGGTCTCTTTTCAAGTGGTCAAACCTATCGCTTTGATCTCCATCCGAAAATGCTTGGCCCTCTGAATGAAGTCAATGACAGGTAAACGCTTTTCATCCATGCAAAAAGAGGGTGTCCCGCAAGGACGCCCTCTTTTTTTTATCGACGATCCTTTGCCTGGCATTTACGGCGGGTTATCGGTGAATTTTTCCCTTTTCTGAAAATATTTCTCATTTTCTGTATTACCTTTGTGCATCAAACCGGATTAAGCAGTAAAACTTAATCTATCCATAAAATGAAAACAATTCAAAAAGTTCTCCTGTTTATTCTGCTGACATTATCATTGGCTGTCAAAGCGGAAACAAAGGAGATTTCTTTCACACTCGATGACCGTGACCGCATCATCCGGACTGAACAGAAGGTTGAATCGATGGAAAAGCGTTTTGACCAACTTTTCAATTTTCTCTGGGCGATTATCGGAATTTTTACTGCAATGATGGTTAGCATCTTCGGTTTTGCTTTCTGGGATCGGAAACTCTCCCTTGCACCGCTAAAGAAGGAGGATCAACGGATTGTTGCCGTTTTGGTGGATTTTGCCAAGACACAGCCAAAATTGAATGAGATTCTGAAAAATGCTGGCTTGTTGTGAGAACCATAGGGCATGTTTTTTAAAAGAGAGTCTTTCTCAAAAGCAAGAGCCAGGCTCCTTATTTCACATAATAACCAGTTTGTTCCGCAGGGCGTAAATTACGAGGTTGATCACATTTACTGCGCCGGTTTTCTGAAGCAGTTTGTTTCGGTACCCCTCCACTGTTCGTACACTGAGAAATAATTTATCGGCAATTTCATTGTTTGAAAAACCCTTGCACAACAGGCGCAGGACCTCCATCTCTTTTTCGGTGAAGGTGATCTTTTCAACGGCATCAATCTGCCGCACTTTTTTCACCAGCAGCCCCATGATCTCTTCCGAATAATATTGCTGCCCTTCACAAACCCGGTTGATGGCCTTTTCAAAATCCTGTATCGCGCTGGTTTTTAAGATAAATCCACACACACCCTTTTCCACCATGGAATAAACATACTCCTCTTCGCCAAACATGCTGATCACGAGGATCTTCAGTGACGGGTCGTATTTCAGGGCCTTTTCCGTGGCTTCAAGCCCATCCATAACCGGCATCTGGATATCCATGAGAACGATATCCGGGGTTACCTTCTTTAACTTTTCGAGGAAGATCGCCCCGTTTTCAGCCTCCCCGACCAGCTCCACATCATCCATTTCACCAATGACCATCTTCAGCCCTTTCCTGAAAACAGCATGGTCTTCAACGATAAAAATCTTCTTTTTTGTTTTCATCGATTCATGCTTTTAACCTTACCAAATCCGCCGAAAGGTACATCAAAAAACGATGTTTTGCAATGTCATCCATGGTTTTGTTCGGGCATTGCGTAAAAATACCATGGAAAACCGAGGGGTTTTACGCAGTCTGAAACGCAAAAAACGCAGCAAAATCAGGCAATTCAGCGCTTGAAATGACCCTGCCCGCCGATGTAATTTTACATCATCAAACAAACAACATAAACCTAAAAAAACAAAGCCATGAAAACAACAAAAATTTTTTCCGTTCTCAGTCTTGCACTGATCTTAAGCGCCACAATTTCCGCTTCATCCGCCAACCTCAAAAAGCTGGACAGTCCTATTGCTGTTAATCCTGTGATTCGGCACCTGGTCAGCATCAATGTATTGACAGATAAAAATATCTGCAACGAATACCTGGTCAAAATTTTAGACAGAAATGGCAGATTGGTAACTCCGGCAAAACGTTTCATTCCCGGTGTTACCAAATATGAATTTTTCGAAAGAGGTTCTGCTATCGGAGTAAGGGTTGCAGTACTGGTACCTGCACCGCTGAATAATGGTCCTTTATGCGAAATGGTGCTGATCACTCAACCTGTCAGGATTTCTGGCCATTTTTATCCCGGTCAGACCTATCAGTATGACCTCTTTCCAAAGGTGCAGTCAACCATCCAGGATTAGGGATACGCGGGTTTAAAAATTAACAGGAGGCTGTCTCAAGACCACGAGACAGCCTTTTTCTTTTGTATGCCGGGCGTATCGCCAGCAATGGTCAGATATCAACAAGTAATTGTAAACGCAATCACAATAATTTGTCTTTTGAACAAATTGATATTCATTTATCCGGATTGTCGTTCGACAGTCACCGCTGTTTTTCCTTTCCGTTGGGTAAACTGAATTTTTGCATCGAGGAGCTTCACCCGCTGAATGATGTTCCCGAGGCCCATCCCTCCGGGGTTTTTATTGATCTCTGAAATATCGTACCCTTTTCCGTTGTCGGTATAATCAAGTTTTAACAATCCCCTGAGATAATTGAGCCTGACAACCGCATTGGTAGCTCCCGCATGTTTGACGGTGTTGTTGATCAGTTCGCAGATGATTCGGTAAAAATGCAATTCCGTCTGCTTCTGGAAACGACGGCCCTTGAGATTGGAGATGAAGCTGATTTCGAAGATCCCTTCATGCTGCATGGTGCCGATAAACGAATTAACAGCCGCCTCCAGTCCGAAATTTTCGATGAGCCGGGGCATCAGGTTATTGGCGACGATCCGCATCTTTGCAATGGTTTCAGCCAGTAGTTGGTTGCAGGTAGCCAGCGTTGCTGCTGATTTTTCAGGGCTTTTCGCGTGTTCAAGCATGCCAAGGTGCAATTTTATGCTGGAGAGGATGGGTCCAAGGTCGTCGTGAAGATCGGCCGCAAATTGTTTCCGGTCTTTTTCTTCCGTTTCGATGACCCGGCCCAGCACATATTTTTCCAGGTGTTTTCTTTCGGTCATATCAATCAGGATGGTCATGACGGCATCCTGTCCCTGGTATTTCAATTTGCTGTTGCGCAGGAGGAAATTCTTGATCACCACCTTCCTGTTTTCCGTTCTGATCTCAAACTCTTCCTCTTCGATAAAAGCATCGCCGGAGAGATTTCTGAAAACCGTTGTGTTTTTGGCATCTGCGGGGTCTGTTAAAAGAGAAACCACATCTTTTCCGATGACCTCATCCTTGCTCAGTCCGGTTATTCCGAGGATCAGATCATTGGCAAAAACCACCTTACCATTGATGTGAATCAGGATCGGGTTCGGGAGCTGATTGACCACGGTTCTGTACAACGCTTCACTTTCAAGGAGCGATGCTTGCGTTCGCTTATAGTCGGTCAGATCTTTGAGCGTGACAACCGCAAGCGCCTGGTTTTCAAATTGAGCCGAAAGCACTGAAACAAGGTAGGGGTTGATGGTCCCGTTGCCCCTTTGAATATGGACCTCGGTGTTGTTGGCACTTTCAGGTTTACCTGTGAATAATCCGCTGACTTCCTGCGGGAAAATGCGATCAATTTTCAACCCCGTAACCTCTTGAACCGGCATGGCCACCAGGTCGCAAAAAGCCTGGTTTGCCAGGAAGCAACATCTCTTTTTATCCAGGGCAAAAATAGGATTTGGAATGGAATTGAAAACTTCGCGAAGAAATCCGGTTTCCGTGATTGGTTTCATTCGAAAATTGTTAGTTTCACATTGTTTTCAGGCTTATGGCTCAATCCACAGCACCGAATTCCCGGTGCCATATTCATTGTCCTCCCAGAGGGTGTTGGACGGGTCGAGGATCCATTTGTTGTCGACGATAAACTTATAGGTATATTTCCCGGGTTTCAGGTAAACGGGAAACCACCAGGTTCCCTGGCGCAGATCCATCCGGTAATTTTGGGTGTTCCAGTTGTTGAAGCTACCGGTAACGATGGCTTTGTCGGCATCGGAATGTTGTTCCAGCCTGAACCAGTAATCGGGTTTCACACACAGGTAGGAGTTGATTTCATTGCCCTCGCTTACCTGGTATGGATTTGATGGATCAATAATCCATTCCCCGTCAACAATGAACTTGTAATCGTAACCGCCGGGTGCAAGAACGTAGGGCAGTTGCCAGCCTCCCCGGGTTTTGGACATGGAGAGCTCTTCCTGGTTCCATTCGTTGAAATTCCCGCTTACGATCACCTTCCTGGCATTTGGGTATCCTTTGAGCATAAAGAACAGGGTATCGCCGATTCCCAGGAAAGAGTTCAGGTTACCCCGGCCGTCGGGCCTGGTAACTTTATTCGCCGGATCGGTGGTCCACTCCCCGTCAACGATAAACTTATAGGCATGGGTCCCCTCTCTCAGAAACAGGTTCAGCACCCAGCTTCCGCGAAATCTCACCATTCTCAGCTCCTCCTTGTTCCATTGGTTGAAACTGCCTGCCACCAGCACCTTGTGTGCATCCGGGTATCCATTCAATACAAATTTGTAATTGTAGCAGAAAAAAACGTTGTTGTAACCGTGATTGGCATCGTTTTCACGAAGTTTGTTGAATGAATCGCTGGTCCATTTCCCATCGACAATATATTTATAGGTATATTTTCCAGGCTTCAGTTTCAGGGTGACCGTCCAGCCCGAATCACAAGACTGCATCGGGGTTTGCAGGGTACTCCATGCATTGAATGAACCGGAAAGATATATCCTTTTCGCATTTTTTTGCCCCGGAAGGAAAAACCGCAACCGCTCGCCGGACAACTGTACGATGGTGTTACGGGTCAGCTTGTTAACACCGTATGGCACCGACGCTCTGTCTCCGGTTTCGGCAGGAGTGATCAACTGGTCGTCGAGCAGGAAAATCTTATCCTTTGAATCCTCACTGCCGGCCGGTTTTCCCGGTTCCACGGAAAGTTCAAAGCGGTTTGCATCTATTTTACGGGTCTTCCACACGCGGCCGCTATCGTTGATCACCGGCTTTAATGCAAATGCCCTGGAAACCACGGCGCTGTCGAGGTTGAACATTTTCGCAATCTCCCTGCGCTGGGCTTTAGTCCACCGCTGATCAAGCAGAAAGACCGGGTTGCCGTTTTCGATCCGACAAACTTTCTTCGGATCATACTGTGCATGGGCAATGGTGGCCGCAACCAGCAAGAACAAAACGAACATCCAGGCACACCGGGTTCTCATTTTTTTCCCTCCGTGTTAAGGCAGATCCCCATCTGTTTTCTTACCAGATTTATATAAATTTTTCCTTTTATAAAAAAATCATACCCCAGCATGCCATCGATGGAACATCCATATTTTTGCGACATGGCGGCCAGGCTGCAAACGATCGTTTCCATGGGCTTTATCTGCCGGCCACCCATTGAAAAATCATTGAGCGTGCCATACAGAACTTCCCCCCTGTTTTCGCCCACGCCACTGAGGTCAGACCGCCGTGTGATGGTAACGGTTGCCAGCACCGCTTTATGGGCATCAATGCTCAGCACGTTGGATTCGGCGCCGGTATCGAGGCAGAAATCCAGGACTTTCCCGCCAATGATCGCCTTGACAAACATGACATTGCGGTAATTCTCCGTTTGCTGCATGATGTCGTATTTTACCACCGGAGATGGCGTTCCGAGCCGGTTTCCGGTTTTATCCAGTTTGTAGATCTGCAATTCGTTGTTGCTGACATCAAACACCATTTCGACGTTTTTCAGGAGGCTCATGCCAAAGAGTCCAAGGATCTTCACCCCCCTCCGGTTTTCAAGATGCCCGAGCGGGATCACATCGGCAAACACATTTGTATAGATCAGATCGCTGATCATCAGCTTTTTAATATTCATGTGTGCCACCACGGATGTTGATCCGGTCACACCGCCACCCTCTTCATCATCAAAGGTCATGGTGCTGCGGAAATAGGTTTTATTCAGCACCAGGCCCGAAGCGCCTGTGTCTAAAATGAAGTTGCCGATGAGGTTGTCGATGGTGCCCTCGAGCAACAACAACCGGCCGGCCCGTTTGAGCGGTATGGTCACCCCGAGTACATTTCCCTGGCGATCGCTGATGGGGCTTCCGCAGATGGAAACACGCCTGGGAATCCGGAGGATCTTTTCTGCCGGGGGCGTTGTTGCCAGGGTTTCCACCGGCACAGACAGCAACGCCATGATCATACCGATCATGGTCGTGCAAAAAGAAACCGGCCGGAGGTTCATGAAAAGTGCCATTGGAAATTTGATGCAAGATACAAAGAAAGGTGACGCGTGACGAAAATCGTGACACGTGACGAAAATCGTGACACGTGACGAAAATCGTGACACGTGACGAAA
>JAPLDG010000096.1 GCA_026391845.1 Bacteroidota bacterium
CTGCCCATCACCGAACTTCCGACGCTTAAAGGCAACCAGTTTTACTTTCATGAAATCGTCGGGTTCCAGGTTGTCGATCAAAACCATGGAAATATTGGCAGGATCGAGGACATCCTTGAGTTGCCGCACCAGTCGCTGTTTCAGATCCGTTATGGTGAAAAAGAGATTCTCATTCCAATCGTGGATGACATCATTCAAAAAGTTGACAGAAGGAAAAAACTCCTGATGATCGAGGCTCCCTCGGGCCTGATCGAAATTTACCTATAATTGCTCCATGGCCTTCCGTTTTCGCCAGTTTACGGTTGAAGATCAGCAAAGTACCCTGCGTGTCGGTACCGATGCCATGTTACTTGGTTCATGGGCAAACCCGGAAATGGCAAAAAAAATTCTCGATATCGGAACCGGATGCGGCGTCCTGGCGCTCATGATGGCTCAGAAATCAACGGCAAAGATTGACGCCATCGACATCGATGAACATTCTGTTGCCGAAGCTCGGAATAATTTTCTTAAAAGTCCCTGGCAGGCAAGAATTTCAGCTTTTCACGATTCTCTTCAATCGTTTTCAAACCAGTCTGATGCCGCTTACGATTTTATCATCACCAATCCGCCCTATTTTTCGAATTCATTAAAGTCTCCTTCTGCCCGGTTAAGCCGTGCCCGCCACGACGAAAGTCTGTCGCTCCCCGAATTAGCGCACATTGCAGGCTGTCTCCTGGTTGCCAAAGGCTGCTTCTCGGTTATTCTACCCTCGGAAGCGACCCAAAAATTCGAGGTGGTATGCGCCGGAAACGGATTATATCTTTCGCGCAAACTGATTGTATATCCCAGGCCAGGTACCCCTGCGAAACGAACGCTACTGGAGTTCACAAAGGACAAATCCGGCTTTCCGCTCACCTACGAACTGACCATTTTAGCCGGATCGGGAAAATTCACTCCCGAATATTTAGCCCTGACAGGGCAGTTTCACAACATGTAGTTTTTATTGTTCCATCCGAAGGTTAGTTTCTCAACGCTTACGGAAATTGATTTTGTAGGGTAAACACCTACAGGAAAATCATCCGTTGCCCTACAGTGAATGAACTTGACATTCAATGAATTAGTTTTAGTTTTGCAATAATTTCATTGTATCAGGATCTAAAATGAGATTTTGCCGCCATATTCACGAACGGCTGGAATCTAACAAATGGCCTGGCTGTGATGGATGCCAAGGTGGCGAAGCCTTTTGAGATTTTCAGGAGCCTTACGGCCATTGTCAATTACTGGTCTACGGATTCAATGGGGAGGTGGAGGGTCCTGGTGATTTCATGGATGAAACAGTCGTCCACCCAATTCTGGCCGGTCGGGCAAACTTTCAGCACAAGCAACAACCAGGCATATATGTCGTGGATCACTCCCGCCCCCGAAATGCTTGATTTTCAAAAAAGAATACATGCAAAGACAGCTCATGAAGCCGATCTAAATTTCCCGTCGTGGGTCAGCCAGAAACACCGCAGTTGGTTTTTGAACGAGATTACAAACAAGTACGACACCTCCTCCGTTGTAGCCGTAACCAGGATATTATCATCCTGGCAATACTACCAGCTGAGTCTCACAAGAAAATGAGGAAAAGTTTTTGTGTGAATATTGAAAGTAAATGTAAATTTGAAAACAATTTCCCCGGAATCGACCAAGACCAACACACGAAATGGATTTTAACAGCCGGCCTTTAAAAAAACATCAAATCATCCTGGTCAGCATTCTGGTTGGTTTCCTGCTACTGAACCAGGCATTCTGCCAGCCGGCACCCATAAAAATCGGGATTTCAAAGGCATCTCCGAATTATGTGAATTGGCTGAAACGGGCCTATTCGTCAATACAGACGGTTGACCTGTACACGTTGCCTCTCGCCGAGGCGGTTCTTCAACTTGGAAAGTGCGACGGCTTGCTGCTGACCGGCGGGGAGGATGTATACCCGGGAAGATACGGAAAAGAATACGACACCCTGAGATGCACCGAAATGAAC
>JAPLDG010000114.1 GCA_026391845.1 Bacteroidota bacterium
CTGCCTTCAGGGCACCTCCCTTGCCTTTTTTGGTTGTAATAATGATAACCCCATTTGACCCTCTTGAGCCATAAATGGCCGTGGATGCCGCATCTTTTAAGATGTTGAACGATTCGATGTCGTCAGGTGACACGATATTCGGATCGGCTCCCGGAATTCCGTCGATGACATACAGAGGCTGCGTGTTGGATTCAAAACCTGAGGCTCCGCGAATCCTGACTTTGTAGTCGGCGCTGGGGTCGCCCCCTGCTTTTGACACCAAAACCCCTGCAGCTTTACCCTGCATTGACTGTATGGCGTTGGTAATCACACCGCCGTTCAGGTCGTCCGATTTAACGGTACTGACGGCACCTGTCTTATCTGTCTTTTTCTGGGTACTATAGCCAATTACGATGACATCATCGAGTGTGGTTACCTGCACGACCAGCGAGACATCCAGCGGGCCTGCCTTTTCAACAGTAACCTCTTTGGTGACGTATCCGATCAGGGAAAATCTCAGTACTGCGCCTTTCGGAACGCTGATTTTGTACTTCCCATCGATATCGCAAACTGTTCCGATCGTGGTTCCCTTTTGCAGAACGGTGGCACCGATCAGCAATTCTCCGGAGCCTGCTTCGGAGACGACTCCGGTTACATCCAGGTTCTGAGCAAAAAGGCTCATAGAACCCCCGAGTAACAGGAAGGCAATGAATAATTTTTTAAACTTCAATCGTAATTTTCTTTTCATACTCGCGTGGATTTAGAGACTGGTAAAGTTAATCACTTATATAACATTAATTTACATTTTTTCACTGAAAAGAGATGCAAAAATAGTAAAAAATAAACAAATTGCTTCATGGTGCTGATTATTTTTGACTATCAGATCTTAAAATCTGCGCAGACGAGCGATGATTTTCATGATCAATGACAGAAGAATTGGCAGGGGAGGAGGTCATTTCACATAAACCTGATAAGCCCATGCGTTGAGCGTTATCTTTTCATTGTTGCCAAATGTGCGCCTGGAGCTGGTAAAAACCTCCTGATATTCGCCAGAAAATTCAGAGCCTTTTAGTTGCACTGTGGTCGGCTGGTTCGACATGTTAAGAACGACAAGAAGCTGGTTGTTTGGCGAACGTCGCAGGAATGCATAAACAACCTGATCATTGGAAGTGGGCACTTTGATGAATTTCCCGCCTGCATCGCCTGCATCCAGCAGGTTGGTTTTGGTTTTGAGTTCTGTCAGTGTTGTGTAAAAAGATTCGAGCGGGTAGTTTCCCCATGGAATCGTGTCTTTGTCAAAAAATCTCAATCTCCTGTTCATCGCTGATTCCTGTCCGCTATATATTAATGGTATGCCGGGAAAAGTAAAGCAAAATACAGCGAATGTTCGTGCGCCTTCCCCCATTCGCTCAAACTCGGTTCCGTTCCATGAATTCTCATCGTGATTCGAGGTGAATCGCATTCGAAATGCATCTCCGGGATATTTTTTTAATTCAGCGCCATAGATGGAGTCGATAACGATGGCTGGTTTCTTTCCTAGTGCAATGGAATTCATGGCATGGAAAAGCTCCCATGAATATGTTGCATCGAAATATCCGGTATCATGCATTTTGGGAGATTCATCCTCAGCCAGCATAAAGATGGGTTTGACTTCTTTCAGTTTTGGTATGGTTTCATGCCAGAAGGATATGGGCAGCATCCCAGCAACGTCACAACGGTAACCGTCGATATCTGCTTCTTTAATCCAGTAAAGCAGTGCATCTGCCATATATTCACGCAAGCCGGGCTGGCTGTAATCGAGTGCTGCTACGTCGGTCCAGTCGGCAACCGGTGGTACTATATTGCCGGTAGAATCTTTCTTGTACCATTCCGGATGTTTTGATATCAATCTGTTGTCCCAGGAAGTATGATTGGCTACCCAGTCGATGATAACTTTCATTCCCAACTCATGGGCCTTTTTCACAACATCGATGAAGTCACTTTTTGTTCCGTATTCCGGATTTACATCCAGGTAATCGCTTACGGAATAATAACTTCCAAGGCTGCCTTTGCGTTTTTTCTCGCCCAGTGGATTAATTGGCATCAGCCACAGAATGCCAACTCCCATTTTCTGCAGGCGCGGCAATTCCTGTTCAAATGCTTTGAATGTTCCCTGCGGAGTAAATTGCCGGATGTTAACTTCATAAATTGTGGCATTCCTGCTCCAGGCAACATGTGCAGCCGGATTCGATTCGGTTTTTACCGGCCGCACACAGGCGGCAAATGACAGGATAAAACCAAAAGAAATCAATGAGAGTTTTTTCATAAAATCATGGGAATCAAATAGTTTGTTTAATTTGAAATTATTTCGAATGAATTACCATTTAAATCAACACTTGCCTTTCCGTTTTCAATAAGGAATTTGTTGCCAAACTGAGCTGCAAAATTGCCATCTTTATATCGGTCAGGCAATTCGAACTCGATTTTTTTTGGTGATTTATCCTTGTTGAAAACCACGATTACCGCGTTATCGAAATAGGAACGCATATAGACATAAACCTTTTCGCTGACCCTGAGTGTGGTGAAATCTCCATAAACCAATGCCAGATTTGAATTTCTCAACTTCGCCAGTTTGGACGTTGTTGTCTTGAGAGTCTGTTCAAATCGGTTGAGACTGTCAAACTTCATCATGCGACGGTTATCCGGATCGCCGGCTCCGGCCATGCCTTGCTCGTCCCCGTAATAAATTACAGGAATTCCAGGGATCGTCATGTTAAAGGCTTCGAGAGCTGCAAGTTTCTGGTATCCAATAGTATCCTTCACAATTATGTCGCGTTTCCAACCGGCTTCGCTGGCATCTTCATTGGGGCTGAGCGCTCCTGCGGCATAAGAGATAAATCGTGACATATCCTGATTTCCTGTGATATTGCCCATCAGGCTATGCTCTCCGAAATAGCTGAAACTCTGCTGCAGGGAATAATTTAAATCGCGGAAAGAGTAGTTGTCCATTGAAAATGCTGATTTGGCTTCCCAGTAAAGGTTGAAATCGAACTGGGCATCCAGCATCCCCGGGTTGATGTATGATCCAATCAGTTCGCGGCTTCCAAAAGTTTCGCCGATCTGGAAAATGTTACGGTTTTCAGGGACTAAAACCTGTTCAGTGAGCTTTTGATTCAGTAATCGCCAGTAATTTTCCGGAACATGTTTGGCAGCATCATGGCGGAACCCGTCGAGTTTGTATTCTTTGATCCAAAAGGCAGCTGAGTCCGAAACCATATTGGCCACTTCAGGTTTGGTGAGGTCGAAAGTAGGCAGGAAAACATCAAACCAGGTAGTGAGCCGTTGTTCATCCCAGAGCCGGATGTTTTTTCTTTTACCCGGGAGGTCGATCTGGGTCATCCATTCGGGATGAGCTTTAAAAGCAGGGTAGTCCTGGTGTGCATGATGTGAAACAAAGTCAAGAATAACATTGATGTTTTTGCTGTGGGCTTCACGAACAAGTTTGTGCAACTCTTCCGCCTGACCAAACCGTGAATCCACCGTGGTGAGGGTAATGGGCCAATATCCGTGATATCCTGAAAATTTGCGATGGGGCGCCGGATATTCCACATATCCGATCAGTGGATTTTGAGTGATGGGGGAGAGCCACAACGTGTTGATTCCTAATCCGGTAAAATACCCGTCTTCGATCTTTCTGGTAATCCCGGCAAGGTCGCCGCCCATAAAGTTTACTTTCGGATCGATCTCCTTGTCTGCCACAGGCGCGTCATTCTCCGGTTTTCCATTGCTAAAACGATCAACCATCAAGAAATACATCACAATTGCCTCCCTGTCGCTGCGGGTAAGTTTGTTAGCATCCGTGAGTACTTTCCCGTCAGCCAGTGGAACCAGGATCTCATTTGAAATGCCTGTGCTGTTGGAAGCCCAAACACGTATAAAACTACGTTCAAACTCTTTTGCTTTGCGCGGAAGCTCAATGGTTATGCCTGAACTGTCAGTTTTCCAGAATTTCTGATCAAGTAAATAGTTCTGCCAGAAAACAAAAACAGAATCAGCTCTGTTTTTCATGCCGACAACGATTTTCCTGCCATCGGCCGCAGAGGTGAACAGCACCGGCAAATTAGTCTGATTGAGATTTCCAAGGGTCAGGAGTGAATTGTATCCACCATTTCCATTGCTCACAGAATCCCGATTATCGGGATCAGACTTCTCTTTTCCGTCGATGATGAGTTTATACTGATATTTACCGGGAAACAGCTGGAAGTCGATGTGCCATTTTCCATCTCTTTCAAACAGATAGCCCGCGGAAGGGTTCCATTCATTCATCTGACCTTTGATCTGAACTCGTTTATACTTTTTATTCTTTGGATCAAATGTAAACCGGTATTTCAACTTGGTCGATTTTTCGAGCAGCAGTGAATAGGCGAAACCCTTCGACCATATTTTCAGCGTAGAGAGTTTTGGGAAGTCTCTGTTAACCGGCTTGATCACCAATTGCGTGGAGTCGGCTGATATGGCTGACCTGAGTGACTTATCCAGTTCCAGCGAATCAATCAGGGTCGGTTTCAGGAGGTAATCGGCCAGTTGAATCACGGTCGAATCTGCATTGATCAGGATGGGGGCAGAGAGCTTAATCATCTGCGGCTCTTTTGCAACTGGAAAATCATCGTTTGACGAACAGCTCCAGAGTGTTAAAGCCAGACCAGTGGCAATAATCAGTAAGTTTTTGATTTCCATATTTGTAATTTTGTATTTAGGTACACTAGTTCATGAAAAAACATAACCACAATAGGCACAATAGGGCACAATAGACGAACATAAAAGATGGGTTAATAAAAATACCTGAACTAATGTGTATTTCTATTGTGTTCTATTGTGCCTATTGTGTTAAATTATGTAATAAATTAAAAATCATAATTATAGTGCTTTTATTAGAATACTATCCTTCATGGTTTTATTTTCTATCAGCGTCAGGATATACTCCCCGGCTGGTTTTGTATGCACATATTCAATGATGTTGTCAGATTTGGAAACTGTGCCCGAAAAAACAGTCTCCAATGTTTTTCCAGACAAGTCAATCAGTATCAGGTCAACATTTGAGCCCGAAGGGGCTGAAAATGGTATCATTGTCCTGCCCTGAAAAGGATTCGGCCTGTTTTGTTCCAGGTTGAATCCGTGGTCATCCTTTGAATCATTTAATCCGCTTGACCATGGGAAAAACTGCATCAATGGCAGGCGTAAATGACCTTTCCAGTTGCCCCAGCTATGTCCTTCATGCCATGCTTTAAACTGATATGTGTATCCTTTTACCTGCACAATATCCCGTAAGCCATAAACCATCGGTATCAAAATGGGAATATCATAGCTGCCGATATCAAGGTATAATTCCAGGTTGAGTTTTGGACCGTTTGAAAAAGTTTCGCTGATGGAATTGATAACATCGCTGGACTGCGCTGCGATTTTTCCGAATTGCTCAGGATGTTTCATGCCGATGTACAGGGAGATATTTCCCCCGTCGGAGGCGCCTGCCATGGCCCGCTTTGCAGGATCTTTACTTGTTTTATATTTCGCATCGATCACCGGCATCAGTTCGGAAATAATGAATTCAGTAAACTTGTCGGTTTTGTTTCCGGCATATTCTGCAGTGCGGTCAACCGGGGGTACAAATACCCCGATGACCGGAGTCATCTGGCGCTCTGCGGTCAGGTAGTCCAATATGTTATTTGTATTTCCAAGACTGATGTATTCCGGCCCATCGTGAAACAGAATCACCGGGTATTCATCCCTTCCTGAAGGATAACCCGGAGGCAGGTAAATACGCACCGGCCTGTTGTTTCCCAGGATGTTGCTGTGAAACGTAGTATCCTTAATCGTACCGTGTTGAATTTGTCCGAAATAACCAATCTCCGGCGGCACTGTGTAGTCTGGCATGCGGAGCTCCGAATTGGGGCCGAAACCACCCAGGCAGGTATGTGGATTTTTAGGATCCAGGATCCAGTTGGAACCATTGATGACCAGTTTATAGTCAAGTCGGGCATCAGGTTCGTAGGTGGTTGTAAAATACCAAAAGTTCGATCCGATGATATTGGTAAACATTTTAGCAGGGTTCCAGCCGGTGGCATCGCCGGCCATGGCTACTGATTGGGCATTGGAATTGTAAACGAAATGAACGACGGTGTCGTTTTCAATGAATGGGAATGAATTTCCTGCATTCATAAAACTGTCGGCAACAGATTGTCGCTGTGTTTCCGGTAAGGAATTCAGCCGGGTGATGAATTGGGTGAAGGTTTGCCCCGTCATCGTGGTTCCCAGGCAGATGAACAGGAATAAGAACAGTATGATGCGCATATTCTTTAATTGTCTGTCAATCATTTGATTAAATTTTATATATATTCAGTATCATGCCTTTTTCTTGTCGGATACCAATAACCACAATGCCGCCGAAATGGCAAGTGAAATACCGCTGATAATGAAGGTGATTCCTTTGTCACCCGCATTTTTAATGATCGTGCCAACCAAAGAACTTGCAATAAGCTGGGGCAATACGACGGAAAGATTGAAGATGCCCATGAAAAAGCCCATGCGGCTTTTATCAACTTTCTCCGACATAATTGCGAAGGGAAGGCTCACAACGGCTGCCCATCCAAGGGTGAGGATGCACATCATGGAATAGAGCATGATGGCGCTGCTGGCCCACATCACGATTCCGAAATAGCCCAGCGCCATGGTTGCCACCATCAGGGAGTGCGTTCTTACCCGGCCCAGCCGTTTACTCATCGGTTCGAGCAGGAATGCCGGCCAGATTGCACCTACAGCATTGAGGATAAAGAATGACCATCCGATCATCTGCCCGAGCCGCATATTGCGGTCTGCCACCGACATGTCTGGCAGTGCAGGTAGTCTCTGTTCCAGAAAAGCGAACATGTAAACAAACATAGTTTGAATACCCAGCCATGAAAATCCGTGGGCGAAATACATTTTGAATAATTCGCCCCCCACTTTTCAACTCTTCATCTTTGGCTGAGTCAGCCAGTACACGGGGTTCTTCTATAAACAAAAGCGGGCCGATGGAGAATACAAGCACAATAATTACTCCGGCATAAATCAGGAAATAGTTTCCGATCAGAGCTCCCATCAGATAAGCTCCGCTTCCGAAAAGATTTGAAATCGATTGCATCCACGTGTAGCCTTTGGTTCGAGGCTGGCCATCGGGGGTAACATCTGCGATGATCGACCGTGTGGGGTTGAAACTGATGTTGATAGACAGGTCGAGGGTGAGCGCTACTGTTATCGCGACAGCCATGATACTGGCAATTCCGAAAAAATTACTGATTTTGTCAATGTTGGGGAGGGCAAAAATCATCAATGCAGCTAAAATTCCGCCAATGATGATGAACGGTTTTCTCCGGCCTCCCCAGAACCATGCCTTATCGCTGATCAACCCGATGATGGGTTGCCCCAGAATACCTGCAATGGGGCCAGCCGCCCACACAATCCCGATCTGGTCGATCTCCAGGTTGTATTTTGTTCGCAGGATCCAGCTTAATACGGCAATCTGGATTGAAAGGGCAAAACCCATGGCAGTGCTGGGCAAGCCGAGAATGATGTAGAAAATGTTACTGAGACGTTTTTGGATGGCTAACATGTTGGATAAATTATGAATTACGAATTACGGTCACTTAAGTTCAATGATGATAACTGATTTAGATGGTATCGTTAGTTTTGAGAGATCATCCAGGGAATTTCCCGAGATCACCTCCTGTCCTGTTTTAAACTTTCCGAGAAATTCACTGTAACGTTTGGTTTCGATCGATTTTTCAACTTCATTGTTGTTCATCACGACCATGATGGTGTTCTTTTCGTTGTACCTGAAGTAAACATAGATCCCGTCGGCAGGGATGAAATGCCTGAATTTACCGGTATGGATTACCTCATTTAAATTTCTCCACTGAATCAGTTTTTTAACGTAATCATACACATATCTGACTCAGCGCTGGTCCGACCTGATCCGGTAAAAGCATCGTGAGGGTCGCCTGCCCATCCTCCCGGAAAGTCTTTCCGTTTGCTGCCATCTCCTGATTTATCGGGTCCGGAGGTCATGAGGATTTCAGTACCATAATAGATTTCGGTAATTCCCCTTGTCGTAAGCACATATGCCATGGCCATTTTCAACTTTCTGACATCATCCTTCTGCGAATCCAGGTAACGGTTCACGTCATGATTATCGGCAAATACCACAATGTTATTTGGATCCGGATAGGAGAAATCCTGGGCAAGGATCTCATAGAGCCGTGTGATTCCGGTATTCCATCCATCAGGTTCGCTGAAGGCCTTGCTGAGAGCGTCATATAGCGGAAAATCGAAAACGGTGGGCAGCCACGAGTCATATCCGTCTTTGTTTTTCGAACCTTTTTGCCAATATGCCACAGAAGCAGGGTAATTAAGCCAGCACTCACCGACAATATTGATCTCCGGGTATTCTTCCTGCAAACGTTTACCCCAATCGGCCATCATTTCCTTGAATGGATATGGTTGGGTATCTTGCCGGATTCCATCCAACCCTGCATATTCAACCCACCAGATGCTGTTTTGGATGAGGTAGTTTTTGATAAAAGGATTAGCCTGGTTCAGGTCGGGCATGGTGAGGTCGAACCATCCCCGCACAAACATGTTGCTGTCGGCCTGTGAAACGTATGGATCGGTAAAAGTGCCGGCCCGGTAGTTCGTCCGGGTAAATTCCGGCCACTGGTTTATCCAGTCTTTTGACGGAAGGTCCTTGATCCACCAGTGACCGCTGCCGCAGTGGTTGAAAATCATGTCCTTGATCAGCTTAATTCCCCGCTGATGCAAGGCATCGCTGAGTTTTACATAGTCTTCGTTTGTGCCGAATCTGGGGTCGATCTGGTAGTAATTGGTAGTGGAATAGCCGTGATAGGAGTATTTAGCCTGGTTGTTTTCAAGTAATGGGTTGATCCACAGAGTTGTTATGCCTAAATCCTGGAAATAATCCAGATGATTGAGAATGCCTTTCAGATCACCGCCATGACGGCCATCCTGGTTTGACCGGTTAAGTTGTTCAGCCATCCCGGGGGTCAGATCATTGGAGGTATCCCCATTGGCAAAACGGTCGGGCATTACCAGATAGATCACATCATGAGAAGAGAAACTTTTTCGCTGGGCAGAACCTTTTTTTCTGGACTTCAGTTCATACAGGTAGGTGGCCACAACTTTGCCCCTGAGTTTAAAGTGAATTGTGGCAATCCCGGGGCGTACACCTTTGCTGATCGTCAGGTCGAGAAACAGGTAATTCGGATTTTCAACTTTGTGTATTTTTTTAAGGTTAAAACCAGGATAGTCCAC
>JAPLDG010000001.1 GCA_026391845.1 Bacteroidota bacterium
TGAAGGCTGTTTTACCGGCTTTGGTGACCGATCTGTCTTATGCTGACCTTGAGATACAGGAAGGCGGAACCGCCAGCATCACTTACGAAAGTCTCTATCAAGATGGCGATCCCGGATCGGTGCAGCAGAAACGGGATAATCTCCTGGCCTATTGTAAAATGGACACCCTGAGTCTGGTGAGGATCCTTGAACTTCTCAAACCATGATTCAATCCCTAACAAACATCCTGGGCGATCCCACCCCATTTTCATACCAGATACCGGGTTACAAGACCGGTTACCCCTCACTGGATGACCTCCTTGGCGGAATTTCAACTTCCGGCCTCTTGCTCCTTGCCTCTAAAACCGGAAATTGGGGAAGTAATCTCATGCTTAACCTAGCCATCGGGTTAAGTAAACGATATCGTGTTTTATTGATTCAAACGACAAAAAATGCCGCTGTTGTTGCCGGAGAACTCAGGTCTGTTCTTCTTCCCGAAGATGGTACCCCGGAAAACGACGAGCAGTTACTGGACGAATTGAACCAAACTCAGGTCTGTTCTTCTTCCCGAAGATGGTACCCCGGAAAACGACGAGCAGTTACTGGACGAATTGAACCATTTGGCTGCCAGCATTTTTATCGAAGATGATGCCCGCTTCCTGGAGGAAGTTGATAAAACGATTTCGATGTTTCAATTGCAATCTGGTGAAGATGCCATCATTCTCATTGATCAGATTAACAACATATTCTTATCGAAAGAGATCAGAACCTATTCCAGAGATCAGGAAGAAAAAGATATTGCTGTAAACCTGAAAATGCTGACCTTGAAGTACCATGTGCCGGTTTTATTGCTGGCCAGGGTTAAAAGGCCATCCACGAAAAAGACCCGCCAACTTTCCCGGACATAAAACACTTGCTGGGAATAAATTGCCCGTTCAACAAGATCATCGGGGTACACCGCCCCGAATACTACCGGATAGAAACGGATGAAAAGGGAGAACCTACCGAAGGCAAGTTATTTCTGCATATCCTGAAAAATAATAACGGAACACGTTGTATAATCCCTTTAAAAATAAGTGAATCCAACAGATTCCGGTTGACAAAAGAGGTTCAAACAGTTAATGACAGTCAAAAATATTTTGGTAAAAACGTTTATATTCCATAAAAAAAATGAATATATACAGATATATCTGAAAACATATAAAACATAAAAAACAATTTTTCCGTCTGGCCGATGGGTGAAATTTACCTTGAATAATGTGATTTTCATCGGTAGATAATGGAATCATTCGGGATATTTGGTTTCAATAATTAACCGGTCAATATCATTTTCCTTAAAGCCAAGCTGGGTCCCGATGCTTATAATAAATGCCTTTTCTGTTGAATGAAGTTCATGATCGCATTTGGCAATGAGAATCAAATTTTGAAGTAATTCCATCGATTGGACCTGATTGTTTTTGAATTGTGAATAATCAATTTCCTCTATTTCATTGGAATTGAGTCTCCGGATAAACTTCAATTTACAACTATCTTCAAGCAATGAATTATCGATCAGGTCGTTAAAGATTTGAGATTCTGCTTCCTTTCTGATGCCATCAATCTTAATTATGTTTAAATATGAATAGAATTTCAGTAATTCAAAATCCGGGTATTTCTCATTCAATTCTGTCATGTCAATAAATTGGACTGCAACCGGCTCTTCTGAATTGGTTTTTATAAAAGTATCACGAGCATAATTACCGATGATATTTGTTGTGATTCCATTAATGGTTCCCCCAACGATTCCACCAAACAACGGAATAATTTTAACAAGATTTATGGCTCCTTTAGTTCCGAATTTGGTGGCTAATTTGAAACCAACCATTTGATTGATCTTTACCAAAACCTTTCCCGGAATACTTGTTATTAATTTCTTCCCCGTTTTCAGTCCAATCTGGATGCCAACATCCTTTAGAATATCTTTTGCCGATTCACCGACTAAACAAATATAGATCAAGGTTTTTACTTTGTCATCTTTAACATCGTATCCACCCAGATGTGCAATGGCGGCAATCATTCTCATTTGAATATAAACAGATGATGCCAGATCAGCTGGAACTGCAACTGGTAAAGTAATTAATCCGCCAACACCAGTTAAAAATCCAGATGTTGCAGTTTTTGATATCTGCCAACGAATTAACGAATTCACTTTATCCGAAAGACTCCCCTCTTCGTTCTCGTAATCGTGTGCCAATTCAATGGCAGTTCCCATCCCGGGTAATCCATTTAAAGCTATTTCATAGGCCCAATTAAGTACCCGAAGCATTTTGTTCGTGTCTTCACTGTTCTTCAATTCTGCCATGATTCTCCTATTTCATTATGGCTAAATAACTAATATGCCTGAAACTACTGTTATAGGCAAATGTAATTTTTTATTGCGATAAAGCTCCAATTTGAGTTTCTAAAAACGGAAAAATGGAAAAAACTATTTTTCTTGCTGACCGATGGGTGAAGTTTACTTTAAACAAAGTAATTTGCGTCGGAATTACATGCGCTCATTGCCATCCAGATGGCAGTGTCCCCAAGACGACAATACAATCAACTATTTATGAACTAATTAATTACTCCAAAAATGAAAAACACATTTCTATTGCGTGAAGAATTCCTGGAGTGGCTTGAATCTATTGGAAAATTTCCTGTTCTTTCAGCCAGATCATATTGCAGTTATGTTGCTGCCGTTGATAAGACAATTGTACTTATCAATGAAGAAACTTCGCAGGAAAGCAACCTGTTCAAAAACGGCAATGAGTCTGCTGTGGCATCAATCATCAGAAATCTGCTGGATCACATGTCATCCGACAAGATTGAAGTGCAGTTAAATAAGCCCATAAGCTCCATTCGGAAATGGAAAAGCGCCTTAAATCAATACCAGGATTTCCTGTACGAATACATGGAAACCAACATTGAAACCGGAACCAGTGAAGAGACAGAGTCCATAAAGGACTCATGGGATGTAAACGATCAGGATGAAGTTGTACAACATATCCTGACATTTGTTAAAAATGTCAGCGAAGATTCTTCGGTTAAATTTGTGCATGAAAAAGGGGACATCTATGCCAACTTCCGCTTCCGCCTCACTACCCAGGACCGGTTCTATGATCCCATTTTTTACCCGATCGGATTCATCAAACGACTCTTCTATCTGAAGGGTGACAAGGAATTTATGGATTCCTGGTTGAATGCCCTGCTGGACACAGTTGACTATTCCGGACAAAGTCGGCCACTCATTCCGGAGTAAAGTAGGCCAGTGATTCCGGAGCAAAGTAGGCCACCTATTTCAAAGGTTACATGGGATGATA
>JAPLDG010000189.1 GCA_026391845.1 Bacteroidota bacterium
TATTGGGCCTGCCGGGTGATAATCTTGATCTTTACGCCGTACTGGATCTTTTTCAAAAATCAAAGACCATTGAAGACTTCGAAAAATCGTTAAATGCTGAAAAATCAGGAATCAATAACCTGGATTTGGATCTGGATGGAAAAGTTGATTTCATCAAAGTGGTAACGAAGAAAAACGGAGATGATTTTACATTTATCCTTCAGGATGCAGTCAGTAAAACTGAAACACAGGATGTTGCGGTCATTCTGGTATCAAAAGACAAAAATAAGAAAGTTACAATTCAAATTGTCGGAGACAAGGATTTGTACGGTGAAGGGTACATTGTTGAACCCAAAACAACAACAACACCCGCAGTTACCGCCAATCCCGGGTATTCCGGTGCAGACCCTGTTACCGTGAATGTACCGGCATCAACAACCACTGTAATTGTGGAATCTGCTCCAATCGTTCAGTATGTGTATTCACCCGTATATGTTCCTTATGTTCCTCCTTATTATTATGGGTTCTATCCGCCCTACTTTGCAGCGTTCACAGTGATGGCCGTCGGTGTTTACCGTCATAATAATTATTACTACCATGGAGGTGGCTACGGTTATCATGGTAATACTACAGTCATTCATAATACAAATAACTATAATAATTACAATCATTCGAGAAATACTTCAAATACCGTGAACCGCAATAATGCGAATGGCAATTATAATCGCAACAACGCCTCGACACGTCCATCCGGCGGGGCATCAGGATCAACCAGGCCATCCGGCGGGACTTCGGCATCAACACGTCCATCCGGCGGGACTTCGGCATCAACGCGTGAATCAAACAGAACGTCAACTTCCACCCGTCAATCAGGTCCATCTACTTCAAACATCGAGCCCGTCATCAAATTCATACGGAGGGGGTAGCCGCGGCAGCAGCAATCGAAGCAGCAGCGGCTACAGCAGTGGAGGTCGCAGCAGCGGAAGCTATGGCGGGGGTGGCAGCCGCAGCGGTGGCGGTGGTGGCAGCCGTGGCGGTGGCGGCGGCGGAAGAGGCGGTGGCGGAAGACGTTAAATGATCGCTATCACGCTTTATTCATTTGGCATGTCAGAAACGCTCATATCTCTCAGGCAGACATATTTTCCGTCCCTTTTTACAAACACACTCATATAATTTCCGGTATTAATGGTGGCGTTGACACTGTCAACAACTTTATAATAGCCAATTTCCACCACTTGATCTCCATTGTTTGACACAAAAATTTCGCTCGTTGTGCATGAAAGTTTATTGGAATTTGAAAAGGAACCTACATCGTCCCTTAAAAATGCCACAATTGCTTCCTTTCCTATCAATGGCGCTCTGTTTTGACGGAAGGATGCTGCATCCTCTGCATAATAACCAATATTTTTCACCTCCCGGGCATTATAGGTCGCTGCAAATTCATCTTCCTTGGCCTGGATTTCCTTTTTGATTTGGGCTGTGTCAACCACCGGGGCCAGGGGTGCTTCACTCTTTGGACTACAGGCCACTATTAATGTCATTACAAATGCGAAAGATACTCCTATCAGAATTTTATTTTTCATAGTAGTGTTGTTTTAGTTTATCTCCTTATTTTTTGCCTGGAAATATAGAATTAAATGATTGATCACAATCTGATAAAATTATTAAAAAATCACAAGTGATCCGATAAAAATGCAAAAATATTTTCAGTCATGACAATTTTTTGAAATTGGTTAGGAATTCCTTTTTTCAATATCTTTATCCTGTAAAAAGGCTCATTCAGGTAATAAACCTATTGTAAACAGGAATTAATCAACCACCCAAACATGAACCGACTTAATATTCTGTTTTTCATCACTTTAAATGTTTGTTTTTCCCCGGTACTGACTTTTGCACAGGACAAATCCGACACCCTCACTGAAGAGCTTAAAACCAGTGTTTTTAACGACTTCAAACATTTTAAGATTGGTTTCTATGTTGATGCTTATTTAAACATGGAACTCAATCACAATCGGGATACGACCAAAATTGTTCCTTTATTTTCCAACTGTACGATGACGGACCAGATCAGGTTGAATGTTGCAGCTTTTGAGATGTATTATGATGCTGAAAAAGTAAGAGGTAAAATGCAGCTTCAATATGGAGATGCACCCAACCTGCTCGCGGCACAAGATAAACAATGGATTAAAAATATCCGGCAGGCATCCATTGGCTTCAGGATATCAAAAAATTCCTGGACGGATATCGGTTTTATGTTCACCCCTGTGGGTAGCGAATCTGCCTGGCCTGTTTTTAACCAGATCAGCACAGCGTCAGTCTGCGCATATTTTGAACCGGGAGCAATTCTGGGAATAACGTTTTCCTACAAATTTTCGGATAAGGTCAATGCAGGATTCATGGCCGGAAGTCCCTATTCGCTCGCCTACGAGCAGTCCAGTCATGTTAATGGAGTCTTCTTTATCAATTATATGCCGCTGAAAAACCTGACCATCTCCTATAATAATATGTTCGGGAACCAGGCTTTACGGATTGGGGAAATTGACAATAACCTGCTATACAACGACATACTTATAAGCTACACCCCCAATGAAAATGTCAGCCTCGTTGGTCAGTTTGATTTTGCCTTCCAGACCAACTCCGGGATGGCTCCCGATACAAATAAAATTGCCTCCATGTGTTCAGGTTGGCTGCAGTGCAGATATAGTTTCCTGAAACATTTTTCGATTACGGGACGATACGAGTATTTCTACGATCCGGATGGGTTCCTGTCGGGTAAATACACATACAAAGGAAAGACAACCGGGTTGTCCGATACAGGGCTGGGAATAAGTATCGAGTATAAACCTGTGAAAATCGCATATATTCGCATGGAATACAAATTCCTGCATGCCAATAACGGAAACAACGTTTATTATTCCAATACATGTGATTATTTGAACCTGATAATTTTCACAACCGGTGTCCGTTTTTATTAAGTAACTTTGTGTTTGCTGACAAATAAACTATGACCCGCAAGGAAATTGAACGAAGATATCAGACAGTGTGCGACTTGATTTGCACACAACACCTGAAAAGCGCCCTGGATGAATTAGAAAAATTATCCCGGTTCACAACAAAAGCAGACTACTATTACCAACTGGAAACATTTTCGGAAAACTATAAAACGCTCCTGAGGTATGCCTTCGACGGATATCATGACCCTCAGCAAAAAAGCATTCTTGACAGTCTCTGTGCATCCATGCTGAACATGGCTGATGAAATCAAACAAACACTTCTGGAACCTGAACTGGCTGCTAAAACATTGGTAAAGCGATCATTGCTGAATGAATTTGGCGATGATGCACAAACCATTACAGGTAAAATTGAAGAAATGTTCTTTCACCGCGAAGTAAATAAACTCATTGACGAAACAACCCTTTTTACGATCAGAGAAGTTGACCAGATTTTTAAACTTATCTGGCTTACCGGAAAGCTGACAACTGCACATGTCAACCTGATCCGGCAAATTAACAGTTCAGAACAAGTTGAATGGCATGAAAAATGCCTTGTTGTCAGCGCATTGACAATCAGCCTTTTAAACCAATTCGACCCGAATAAACTCCAATTGCTCATCGAATTCGTCGAAACTCGTGAAAAACAGGTATATCAGCGAGCCCTCACCGGGCTGATCATAGGGCTGATCATATATGACAAGCGGCTGAAATTCTTTCCGGAACTCATTGAAAACCTGAAGAACTGCAGCCAGGATGATGCAATTATTCCTGAAGTGGAACTGATATTGATGCAACTGCTCATGGCAAGGGAAACTGATAAGATCACCCGCGAATTCGAGGAGGAAGTTCTGCCGGAAATGAAAAAAATGATGCCAAAAATAGAGGACAAACTGCAGTTGAACGACCAAACCGAAGATGAAGAGCTTGAAGGTAAAAACCCCGGATGGAAAGATATGATTGAAGAGGTACCTGGACTTTTTGAGAAAATTGAAAAATTTTCCAAAATGCAGATGGAGGGTGGCGATGTGTTTATGAGTACCTTTCAAATGTTAAAACGGTTCGATTTTTTCAACGCCATGAGCAACTGGTTCGTTCCGTTTCACCGAGACCACCCGGAAATAAAAAACAGTTTTAACGAAAAGGAAGACATCAATAAACGTCTCCTGGAAAGTCTTGAAAAAGCTTTTTACATCTGCAATTCAGACAAATACTCCTTCGCAATTAATTTCAGGGCCATCCCTGATCAGCAAAGAACCATGATCGTTACAAACTTCGAAGCAGAGTTCGCTCAAATGAAAGAAATGGCTACCGAAGAGCAACTTCTGGATCAATCATTAATCAATAATTCCGTCTTCATTCAGTACATTCAGGATCTTTATCGTTTTTTTAAGCTGTTCCCTTCCAAGCATGAATTCGATGATATTTTCCAGCACAGGTTACCCGTAAACAGCCTCTATTTCTACCGCACTTGTTTTGAGCGTGCAGGTTTCTCGGAAAAGCTTGCAGCATTCCATTTCGATAAAGACCATTATTACGATGCCATCGATGTATATGAAAGTATCATGGAAGTAAATGGCCCAAGCAATGAATACTTTGAGAAAATCGGCTATTGTTATCAAAAAACCGGCCGGTTTAAAAAAGCAGTCGAATATTACAAGAAGGCGGAACTTTTTGACGCTGACCGCCAGTGGATACTGAAAAAACTGGGATGGTGCTGCATGAAACTAAAAGACTATGGCCAGGCGCTGAACTACTTTAAGGATGCATCCGGTTTGCAGCCAGACGATGTCTCTCTTCAAATGCAGGTCGGGCAATGCTATCTTCACCTGAAGGATTATGAAAATGCCCTGCATCATTATGCAAAACTCAGGTTCTTTGTGCCCGATAATTTAAAAGTATTAAGGCCCGTCGCATATTGCCAGTTTGTGCTTGGCAAACCCGACCTGGCAGTCGAGATTTACGCTCAAATCCTGAGCCTGACATCAAATCCTTCTGCCTATGACCTGATGAATGCCGCACATGTAAAACTGTGTCTCGGATTACGGAAGGAGGCGCTGCATCTGTACCGGCAATCGCTCCTGCAGAGTTCGCCGGGTCATACAGAACTGATGAATGCATTTGACGAAGATGCTCAATTTCTTGTAAAAAATGGGATACCTGCACTGGAAATACCACTTATCCGTGACTATCTGATGTTCCAGACTGAAGTGTAATCTCACCCTCAAACCCGACAAAATAAGACCAATAGAGCCTGTTGTTGAATTATTAATATTTACGGTTATCACCATCATCAATATGCTGCCCTTTGTGGCAACAAGGTTTTTTCCAAGTATGGACGGGGCATCCCATCTCAGCAATTCCAACATCATCAACCAGCTGGTTTTTCACAACAACAGCCTCTTCCATCAGTTTTTTATGATCAACCCGGAACCAGTGCCCAATTGGACATCGCATCTGCTGATTTCTCTATTCACCCTTGTGATGCCTGCATTTCTTGCTGAAAAAATACTGATTATCATTTTACTGGCAGGAACCCCTTTCGCCTTTAGGAACCTGGTTCACACCTTATCACCCAAACATACACTTTTCAGTTTTCTGATCTTTCCGTTTACACATTCGATGTTTTTTTTCTTTGGATTCTTCAATTTTTGCATGGCAATTCTCATTTTCCTCATCGCTCTAAATTATTGGTTGCGTCATGAACAGAACTTGAACATCAAACGAACCATCATGATGGGAATTCTGGTCGCACTCACCTACTTTTCGCACATTGTTATTTTCGGCACACTGTTAATAGTCATCTCGGTTCACATTTTCGTCGGAACAATCTTCGCCCTGCTGCGTGATAAAACTGAGGTGAAACCCATTATTCAGCTTTTCCTGAAAAAAGTCATATCCATAACACTGGTTGCTATACCCCCCATCATCCTGTTCGCGTATTTCTTCTATTCCCGCCCGGGAACCCGTGAAATATCCTTCATCGGCAAACAGGAACTGATCAACTTCCTGATGACCGTCAGGCCCCTCATATCCCTCAATCCAATCATTGAAGGAAACCTGACAGTCATCATTTTTTACCTGTTTGCCGCGCTCATGGGTGTCGGGTTTTTAGCATTCATCATCAGGATCGGGAGGAAGTTTATCAATAGAACCGACACTGTACCTGGAACTGAACATCCATTGCTTCCTGGTTTTAACTTCTGGTGGGTCCTAATCTCTATGCTGGTTTTGCTCATGTTGTATTTCAAACTTCCCGATGCCTACGGAACAGCGAGTTATACCAATCTCAGGATCGGATTTGTTTTTTTCATACTCACAATTCTCTGGATGTCAACATTTCGTATCCCCTGGTATTTCGGACTGATCGCTGCTGTTACAGTTCTCTACGTGAATACGAGGCTGATACGCTATTACGCTCCCGGCATAAAAGATCTCGGAAAAATGGCCGTTTCATGCAACAAAGCCGCTGATTTTATCACCCCAAACAGCCTGGTTCTTCCAATATATTGCATGGATAACTGGTTTACAGGACATTTCGTTGATTACCTTGCTGTAGATAAACCCATTGTCATGGTGTATAATTATGAATGTGCATCCGGGTACTTCCCGGTGAAATGGAATGAAAAATCTAAGCCGAATTACTATCTGGGCAACCCTTCCACACCGGAAAAATATATCAACTTTGAACTCACCAAGGGAAATCCGTTCCTCAGATTGGATTACGTGTTCATCGTCGGTCAATATGATCCCAAAAAAGATTGGTTTTTCACCACACTTCATAAAATTTTAACCGAAGATTTTATCCGGGTCTATGAAGCTGAAAATTGCAGTCTGTACCGAAACAACCTGATGATTACCAACTGAACCAATTATTTTCCCAAAAAACATTCAAAACATGAAATTCTCTGCCGTTCAAATAGCCCATATGCTTGGTGGAACCATTGAAGGCGATCCGGAAGCTACCATCACAAAATTGTCAAAAATTGAAGAAGGCGTTCCGGGATCACTTTCATTCCTTTCGAATCCATTGTATACCCAATACATTTATGCAACCCGGGCATCTGTTGTTATTGTAAACAACACTTTTACAGCAGAACATCCGGTCAGCGCCACATTAATCCGTGTTGATTCGGCCGACATTGCCTTTGCAAAGTTGCTCGAAGTTTACAACCAGATAAAATATGATAAAAAAGGCATCTCTCCACTCAGTTCCATTGCTGAATCAGCCTTGCTGGGGGAAAATATTTATGTAGGTGAGTTTGCAGCGATCGGTGAAAACGTAATCCTTGGAATCAATGTAAAAATATATCCTCAGGTATACATTGGTGACAACAACGTCATCGGTGACAACACGATTCTTTTTCCGGGAGTAAGGATCTATTCTGATAATACTATAGGAAAAAACTGCATCCTCCATGCCGGGACAGTCATCGGAAGCGATGGATTCAGGTTCAATCAGCAGGATGGTATAAACATCAAGGTACCCCAGATCGGGAATGTAATCATTGAAGATGATGTTGAAATGGGTGCCAACTGCACCATCGACCGGGCTACTTTCGGATCCACGATCATCCGGCAGGGTGTGAAATTCGACAACCAGGTACACGTTGCCCACAATGTTGAGGTTGGTGAAAACACAGTGATCGCTGCCGGAACGGGCATCGCAGGCTCGGTTAAAATAGGAAAGAACTGCATGATCAGCGGTCATGTTTCCTTTACCGGTCACATTACCATTGCCGACGGGACGATCCTCGGCGGTGCTGCCGGGGTTTCAAAAAGTCTTACCAAACCCGGGCAAATGTACCTTGGCAACCCGGCACAGGAAGCCTCAAAATATCGGCGTTCCATTGCCGTTTT
>JAPLDG010000079.1 GCA_026391845.1 Bacteroidota bacterium
TTTATGATCCTTGTTTTCGGATTGCGTTTTCTGATTGAATTTGTCAAAGAACCCCAGGAAAGTTTTGAACAAGGTTTATTTCTGAACATGGGGCAAATGTTGTCCATCCCTTTTGTAGTTGCCGGGATTATTTTGGTGTTTCTCGCTGTGAAGAAGGGGAGACCAGTCTCTTAATCGCTTCTATCTGCTCCTCTAAAGCCTTGAAATCGTTTTGAATAACCATACCCGGGAAATTCTTTGACATCTCCAGCGCATACAGCAGGTCAAATTCATGCTGACCCATTGAAAAATATATTTTCTTTTCCATTAAATAGCGCGAAAGATATTCTTGCTCGGTTTGGCCGGGTGTAGGAATGAAAATTGCCCTTTTTCCCAGGGTAACCATATCCATGATGCTCGAGTATCCCGACCGGCATATCACAATCATCGACCTGTTTATCAATGCTCTCAAATTTTTTGAATCGAGGTGGGAAAAAACATGGATCCGCTTATCCATAACATATGATTCATCAATTTCCGGCATGCCTCGAACCAATGCAACCTGCATGTTGATGTTGGATAGTTGCCTGAGAATTTTTTCCTCGAGGATGGTTCTTTGGGGCTCAGGCCCTGATAACATAACCAATAAATCAAGGTCTGGCAGGTTGTAATCTTTGTCAGGAATGACTGATTTTGAAAAACGCGAGAGAATACCGATGTAATGAGCCTTAACCGGCATGCGCTTGGGGTGAGATAATACTCCGGCAAGTCCTCTGTGAGGCTCAAAATCGGGAATCCAGCAAGCATCGTACCTGTTGATAAACCACCTGTTTATTGAGTTGAGAAAACCCTGAATGAACCTGAGTTTACCCGGAACCTGAATGCTTAACTGATGTGTCATAAAAACTGAAGGAATGCTGGCATGCCAGCATCCGTATCTGTTGTCTGAAATTATCAGAGATATACCCAGTTGCAAAGCGATTTTCTTTATCTCCAAATGCTCATGCCAAATGCCATACAGCAATTGGGGCAGAAGTTTTAACATGTTCAAAGCCATCTGGTTGCTTTGCGGATATTTGATATTGACACCGGGGAAATCAATGACTGTAATCCTGGGATACTCTCTCCTGATAAATTCAAGTGGCCGGCCAAAAGCTGCTACTACCACCTCAAAGCCCAGTTCCTCAAGTTTCGTGATAACCGGAACACATCGGGTTGCGTGGCCGATACCCCAATCCAGGGGACAAATGAGCGCTTTCTCTTTTAAAGGCATACCAATTCGCACTTATTTAGATCAAAAATATATCGAAAACTGATCTGTTTCGATGAAAAGTTATTCACACTGTGATACCTTTTATCAACGAACACGATTAAGCAATAAAAAAAAAAAAAAAAATGTCAGAGGATAAATTGATGTATCAGATTGGCCTGACACTCATACCCGGGGTGGGGGATGTGCTGGGGCGAAAACTCGTATCGCTGTTCGGGAGCGCTGAAGCTGTGTTCAAAGAGCCCCGGAACCATCTGAAAAAAATGCCCCGTATTGGCGAATTTCTGGCACAGGCTGTGGGAAAACGCGAGATTTTGCTGCGTGCTGAAAGAGAAATTTCATTTATTGAACGCTACCACATTACGCCACTCTTTTTTCAGGATACCGGTTATCCGCATCGCCTGAAACACTGTCTGGACAGTCCGCTGTTATTGTACTACAAGGGAACGGCTGATTTGAATTCAAATCGTGTGGTCGGAATTGTCGGTACCCGCAAAGCTACGGATTATGGAAAAGGAGTTACCCGCGACCTTGTCTCAGGTTTGCTTCACCAGCAGGTATTGGTTGTAAGCGGTTTGGCTTATGGCATCGACAGTTATGCACATCGGTTTTCACTTGAAATGGGACTAAATACCATTGGTGTTCTTGGTCATGGTCTTGACACAGTCTATCCATGGCTGCACCGTACACTGGCTGAAAAGATGCTGAATCAGGGTGGATTGGTTACAGAATTTTTAAGTAAGGCCAGGCCGGATCGTTCAAATTTTCCAAAACGAAACAGGATCATTGCGGGTTTGTGCGATACAATTATTGTTGTTGAGGCAGGCCGGAAAGGAGGTGCGCTCATCACAGCCGAAATTGCCAATTCTTACAACCGTGATGTTTTTGCTGTTCCCGGTCGTGTGAATGATCCATTTTCAGATGGAACCAACTACCTTATCAGAACAAACAGGGCTGCCTTGATCCAAAAAGCAGAAGACATTGAGTACCTGATGGGTTGGAAAAATACTTCCATATCAAATCAGCCAAGCCAACGTAAAATCTTTATCGAAATGACTGTGGAGGAGGAGTTGATTGTGAGCGTTTTGCAGAAAAACGGGCAATTGGCGATCGATGAAATTTGTATCCGGACAGAGACTCCAATGAGCAAAGTATCCTCGTCATTGCTCAACCTTGAGTTTGAAGGAATTGTCAAATGCTCACCAGGTATGGTCTATTCATTACAATGAATCGTTGTTAAATCGACAGGAAGTTGGATCATTGTCAGGTTGCTGGATGGAACCAGGCTTGACTGTAAGCTTAAGGGACAGTTCCGTATGCAAAACATTAAGCATACAAACCCGGTGGCCATCGGTGATCGTGTGCAAGTGGAACTCTTACAGGGAGATAGTCACGGAATGATAACCTATATAAGTCCCAGGGATAATTACATCATCCGGAAGGCGACAAAGTTGTCAAAGATTTCTCATATCATTGCGGCAAACCTGGATCATGCTTATTTAATCGCAACGCTGGCACAGCCTCGAACCTCGAACGGGTTCATCGATCGGTTCCTTGTCACCGCTGCAGCCTATTATATTCCTGCCAGTATCATATTCAACAAAATTGATTTATATAATGAGGAACAGCTTTCGGCGCTTGAAGGGCTGACCGACATTTATGAAAATGCGGGTTATCGCTGCTATCGGACTTCTGCTGTATTTGGTGAAGGGATCGATAAGATCAAAAAACTTCTGCAAGGGAAAGTGAGTCTTTTTTCAGGACAGTCCGGTGCTGGAAAATCTGCGTTGATTAAGGCTGTTGACGCAACCCTGAACCCCCGCATCGGTTCATTATCCTCGGCGCACCAAAAAGGTATGCATACCACAACATTTGCCGAAATGTACGAATTGGATGACGATGGATTCATTGTGGATACACCCGGTATCAAGGAATTTGGTCTGATCGATTTTGAAAAAACTGAAATTCACAGGTGCTTTCCTGAAATGGACAGGCTTTTGCCTTTTTGTCAGTATAAAAATTGCTCACATACCCATGAACCGGGATGTGCTGTGAAATCAGGGCTCGAAACAGGTTCCATCAGTATTTTACGTTATAATTCATATCTTAGCATCCTCAATGATAGCTAAACAATTAGTCACAAGTCATGTTTTTCCTTTAAAAATTACTGATACCGGTGAATTTGCCGTCACCCAGATGGAAGAGTCTCGCCTGTCACACTTGCCTGTTGTCGATGGCGCAACACTGATCGGAGTGATTTCAGATAAGGAGATTCTGGCAGTCGATGAACCAACCCTCGAAATTGGAAAGTACAAAACAGCTCTGACAAAAGTGAGTGTAACCGATGAACAGCATGTTTACGAGGTTCTGAAATTATTTTCCTCATCGAATCTTACCGTGTTGCCGGTTGTCAATGACAAGAACATTTACCTGGGTTCTATCTTACTCTCAACTGTTGTTCATGCATTGACCGAAATGATTGGGGTTCGTAACCCCGGTGGTGTAATTGTTTTAGAAATCAATGATAAAGATTATAATCTTTCTGAGATTGTGCAGATCGTTGAATCAAATGAAGTGAAAATTCTTAGTTGTTTGGTATCTTCAGTAGCGGATTCAACAAAACTGGAGGTCACAATCAAAGTTAACCGAATGGAAATCGGACCCTTGCTTCAGGCATTTTCCCGGTTTAATTACCACGTAACCGAATCATGGTCAAAGGAAGACTCTTATAATGAAGGGCTTCAGGATCGTTTCGATGCATTGATGAATTACCTGAGTATTTGACGATGAACCGTTTTTTTTCTTTCAGGTTCTTCTTCTCCTTGTTTTTTTGTTTGATCAGATTCGCCTCGAATTGCCACCCTGAAACTCCTTGCAGTCAGGTTCCCGACCTTGTTAAGGAGAGTTTGGCCGACACGATCATCATTAATCAGATCAGCATCTCAGGAAATTCAATTACAAAAAGGGGAATTATCCTCCGCGAACTTGATTTTAAAGTACACGACACTTTATCACTGACCCAATTTTCAAAAACGCTGACCAGCAGCAGGCAATATATCTGGCCGATCCCATATTTTGAAATATCAGACCGGAATTTTAATGTGTGGTATGAAACACGGGATTTCAGCCACTTAACCTATGGATTTGATCTTACCTTCTCCAATGTACGAGGGAGAAATGAAACATTGAAAATACTCACTCATTTCGGATTCAACCAGAAGTATGGATTCATGTATAGAATTCCCTATATCAAT
Organism: Bacteroidota bacterium; assembly: GCA_026391845.1. Lineage (GTDB taxonomy): Bacteria > Bacteroidota > Bacteroidia > Bacteroidales > FEN-979 > CAIVAT01. The sequence continues at coordinate 4,504 of JAPLDG010000079.1, forward strand.
CACAAACAAACAATGGGAACCGGATTTGGCGCTGCAATTGAATTGAATCATGAACTGCCTGTTTTTACCCTGAATAACCAGCCTGTTTTTATCAGAAACAATGTGAAATACCTGAAAAAGCTGATCACCGGGTTTGCCGAATTGAACCTCAGACCTGATATCTTCAGTACCCATACTTTTCGGCTGGCATATTCATATCATGATTTTGATTCATCCATCTGTGCCATTCCAGGATATACACTGTCAGGGCAAACAGTTCAGAGGTTTTTCAGCTTTACTTATCTTTATAAAAACGATCATCGCGATGTTCAGTATTATCCGCTGCAGGGTTATTGTGTTGACATTGAAATGAATCATTCTGTTCCTTATCAAACAACTCACAACACTTTCGCCCGCGTCAACCTGCGAGTTTATTCGCAGATCATCAGCAAGTGGTATTGGGCTTCCGGATTCACCGGAAAGCTTTGTTTTGAAAAAATCCAGCCATATTACCTACAGCGTGGCTTGGGTTATGGCCGTGACTATGTGCGAGGTTACGAGTATTATGTGATCGACGGGCAGCATTTCATCCTGCTGAAAAATAATCTGAAATTTGCATTAATGCCTCAGCGCGTCCAAAAAATTGGGCTTATTTCCTCAGAAAAATTCAATGCCATTCCTTATGCTTTGTATCTGAATGGTTTCATCGATTTGGGTTACGTTTTTAATTATCCCGAAAATCCCCCTCCGGTTCATGATGCAGGCAATACACTTGAAAATCGTTTTTTATTCGGGTATGGCCTTGGGCTGGATTTTACAACCTACTATGACATTGTAATCCGTGTTGAGGCTGCCTTAAATCTTCTCCTGGAGCCTGGAATCTATTTGCATTTTATTGCCCCGATCTAGGAGTGCAAGGTCTAATCAATCAAAATAAGCCCTACCTTTGCACGCCGAAAAAAAATCCTTATACTCCATGAATATTGCCTTATTTGGTAAAACTGTAACGGATGCAGTCCTCCCTTTTATCCAGGAATTGGTTGATGCATTGAACAGCATGAATGAGTGCACGTTTATCTATCAACCATATTATGTAAGCCTGCAAAATAAAATTGTCTTCCCTGCAAGTCCTGTGTTATTCACATTGCAGGCTGAAATTGAAAATAAAGTTGATTGTTTGTTCTCCATTGGCGGGGATGGAACTATTTTGGACGCCGTTGACCTTATTGGTAATTCAGGAATTCCGGTTACGGGAATTAACCTTGGCAGGCTGGGCTTTTTATCAAGTATTTCGAAGGAACACATTATCTCGGCTGTCCAGTCCATTCAAAATGGTGAATACAAGATTGAAAAACGAACCTTGTTAAGGCTTGATGCACCGGTACATTTGTTTGGCTCGTCAAACTATGCCTTAAATGATTTAACCGTTTATAAACCGAATGTCATGTCGATGCTCACAATAAAGACATGGATCAATGGCGAATTTCTGAATGCCTACTGGGCCGATGGGCTTATTGTTGCAACACCTACCGGTTCAACCGCCTATTCCCTGAGTTGCACAGGGCCGATCATAACCCCGGATTCAGAAAATTTCCTCATTACGCCGATCGCGAGTCATAACCTCACTGTCAGACCAATTATCATCAGAGACGACAGTGAAATCAGGATCCGTGTCGAGGGGAAGAATTCAGAATTTGTCGTAAGCCTGGATTCGCGCATTGAAAAAGTTGATCAGGGGGTTGAATTGCTGATTCGAAAAGCTGATTTTAAGATTAACCTGCTGCGGCTGACCGATAAAATTTTTTTTCAAACCATACGTGAAAAATTAAACTGGGGGCTGGATAACCGGAATTAGCGAAATATTATCCCTTTGACAGCCATGTCATCAAATAAAATTGCGAACTGAACGTTAATAAAAGTTGTTGAAAGAATCAATCCATATACAATATTCAAACCGCATGGGCGACAGTTTCAGGAACCCTTTTTTCTTGATCATGATTTTTCTCTTGCCATTTTTCGTGGTTAAATCCCAGACACTTGAAGTTGGATTAAACCTGGGAGGTAGCTACTATCTGGGTGATCTTAATCCAGGGAAACATTTTCTAAATACAGATATTGCTTATGGCCTGGTAGCAAGGTATAACATGGATACACGCTGGGCTGTGAAAATTAGCGGTCAACGTGGTAATTTAAAGGGCAGCTCATCCGCGTCGACATTTCTGCAGGATGGCGGACTTGACTTCACCAGCAAACTAACAGATATCTCCGGTGTGGTCGAATTTAATTTCCTGTCATACTTTATCGGCAGCCGCATGAACAAAATTTCGCCGTATATTTACGGCGGGATTTCTGTGTTTTTTTTCGACCCTGTTTCGAAAGGAATTTCGTTGAGATCAATGGGAACGGAAGGTCAGAATACCGGTTATCAGGGGCGTAAGCCATATGGCTCAGTAAGTGTTTCCATCCCTTTTGGGCTGGGCGCCAAGATGAACCTAGCCAGACGTTTAGGCTTGCAGGTCTATTGGGAAATGCACAAAACTTTTAATGATTATCTGGATGATGTCAGTACTACCTATTATCTTGATGGCCAGGCAAGCCCAGCAGGCGATCAGGCTGCCATCATGTCGGACCCTACGCTCAGTCATGAACCAGGCATGCAGCGGGGAAATGCTTCTAACAAGGATTGGTACGCTTTTTTCGGTGTTGCTGTCACATATAAATTTAATCTGTTATCCTCCAAAAAATGCCGGGATTTGAGTTATTGATTTTCGGGTGTTCCATATGATAGAAATCAAAGATCAAATTGACAAGAAGAGACTACCGGTTCACGTGGCTGTGATCATGGATGGGAATGGTCGTTGGGCAAAAAAGAGAGGTTTTATTCGTACGCTTGGACATGAAAAGGGAGTGGATGCAGTTCGGAATACTGTGGAAGCCGCTGCCGAACTTGGAATCAGTTATCTCACGATGTATGCATTTTCCACAGAAAACTGGAACCGGCCAAAATATGAAATCGATGCCCTGATGCGCATCCTGGTTAATTCTCT
>JAPLDG010000118.1 GCA_026391845.1 Bacteroidota bacterium
AAAAAACAAGCGCGGGGAGATACCTTTCCATTCGGTCATCTGGTTGTTGACTGTGGCAGTATTAATAGCAGTATCCGACCACAGGTTTGAAAAGATCGTGGTGAGGTCTTCTTCGCCCGAACGGAAGTAAAACCGGGTCATCAGAATCTCCATGAGAATGGTTGGGGAATAGGAATAGTTGGTGTTCATTTGGTAATATTGGCCCAGGTTTTCAACATAATAACAGGTGCCGACCTCTCCTATCGGGAACGCCGGAAGAGCGGCTATCGCTGGAACGGAACCCTTATAAATGTCAAGGATCATTTTCTCATAACCCGGGAGGCCTTCCAGCATCAGATCACCGCCCTCGACAGTCATAGCAAGTTTGAACCCTTTCGTTCGGCCTTCTGTTTCCAGGTTGTAGGTAATTATGTTCTTAGAAAAATCAATATAAGCCTCACTGGTGGCAATGGATTTTAACGGAATTAGCCGGACAGTCCGGTTAACATTATCGACAAAGGTTCCAAACCCAAAATAGTTCTCAAGTCCTTTGATGAAATCATTCAGCAGCACCCGGGGGATGTGATGGTTGAAAAACAGGTTCGTCAGGGTGTAATTTTCCGGAACATACCCGGTTCCAAAAGGGCTGTTCGCATTGGTGGCATTGAACAAAACGAGCCTGTTAAAGTCAGGATGGGATGAAAACATCTGGTCATCGAGGGTATAGCCCAAGCCTTTAAAGATTCTATCAAGCACATATCGCAAATAAAGCATCGGAACAATTACGGTTCTGGCTCCAGGAACCTGTTCAGAAGTCGATCTTAAAAGTGCAGCACAGCCGGTACCGGCCACGGGCCAGGTCATCCAGTGGGAGAAATTGAACCATTGAAGATCGGTATTTTCGGTAGGCGGGTCAAAATAGGTCACATCCTGGATCATCGGGCAGGCTAAGATGGATCCGGGGTAATAGTTATTGGCTGCATTTGAAAGATAGGTCAGCGCTTCACATTCCGTGGCAAAGCTCATTGTGCCAAAATCAATCTGGTGCAGCCCCCTGTTCTGCAACTGATAGTAGAAGTCTCCATTGGAGTCGAACACGATTCCCTCATAGGTTTTCCGGTTGATTGATTTGAACCGTGCAGTGCCTGAGAAGAGAGAGAGACCATTCCATTCAAAGGAACTCGGCATGTCACGATATAGATCGCTGGTATTTTCAATCCTGTGTGGAAAGCCCAGAATCATTGCATTCCTGGGCGTGGCAGGAACCCTGAACGGGTAAGAATATGATCCCACATTCCCGAAAATCGGGGACTTAAGGTTCATGGTAAACGAAAAATCATCTGAAAGATCAATATACTGACCGTCAATTTTTAACGCGAGCATAGCAGGAAATTAGTGAATCAGGAATCGTCTCCGGATTTGGTTGATAGAAGTGACTTACCTTTAAAATACTCTGATGTAATCAAGCCATACCCCACCAGAATGATCATCACAACCGACCAGTACATCTCCATGTTGACTACCGCACCGCCAGTGCTTTTAACGATCATGTAGGTGAGCAGAGCCAATGCCCAGTAAAATCCAAACCTTTTAGAACTTGCTGCTCCCTGCTGATCTTCAAGAAGGCCAGCAACCCATTTCAGAAATTGTTTCATGTTATTTGTTTTTACCTTGTATTACCATGTTGATGTCGCTGAGCGCCTCCAGATATTTGTTGCAACGCATACATAAACATATTTGTCATCCCAACAAATATCACCTGTGTTACCTGCAGCGGTGCAAGAAGCAGGGGTCTTAGGGGTCTCAATACGGATGATATCACTTGCCACGTGGAGTTTTGCAGTGGCATTGGTGGTGCCAATCCCAACATTGCCGCTGACCGGTTGAAGTATTGTTTGCATCGAACTTCTACCCAGCGTTAATTTTTGGGCGTATTGATCGAAAAAAATGAATTCTGACCATGTTGCGTTTGATGACCGATAAGTGGTAAAGATAAATTCATTACTGCCCCCTACCTGCTTGCGCATCATCATTCCTCCATAATCACCGCTTGAAGAATTCTTAAAAAAGATTGCTCCCAGCTGCTTTTGTGAATCTGCGGACCATGTTCCTTCACACATGACAGAGGATCCACCGTTGCCATTAAACGTATGGACATAATTTGCCGGGTTTGTTGTGCCAACCCCGATAAAACCCCTGGAATTAACAACAGCCGAACTATCTGTACCAGCACCTTTGTTATTTATTACCTTGAAAAGATCAGTAGTTAAACCTGCAGTGGCAACATGTAATTTTGCTGCTGGAGCAAATGTTCCAATTCCAAAATTCCCCCCACCGGCACCAAATGATGTGTAACCGGTATTATAGAATACAGCATCTGTAACACCAGCCCGCATTTCATATCTGCCGCTAAACATATCAACCCATTGAAACGCTCTTGTTGCTCCATGAGCGTAAAGAGTCTGCAAAAACTCATAGTGCCCGACATCACGGTTGTATCTAAGAACATTTCGGGCATAGGCGGTTGTAGTGTTTATGTGCCTTAAATCCATTTGTGCAATACTTTGATTCCCTGAACCGGCTTGGATTGGGCATGTTGAACTGGCAATAAATGAAGCTACTCCTGTTGAAATTTCAGCATGAACGGCACCTGTAGGGGCAGTTGTTCCAATGCCGATGTTCCCGGTTGTATTTAAAAAAGAGGCAGAGATACCTGTACTTGAAATCTTTTGAGTGGAAAGTGAATCAGCAAAATAACCCTTACCCCAGGGATAGCCTGTACTTCCAAGATTCACATAAGGTTGAGTCGGCATGCCCCCTCCCATGATTCCGCAAAATGCTTTTTTATGCCCCATCCGGTCAAAAAGCCCAACCTGGTAATTATAATCACGACTGTAGAAGTACATGTATGCTCCTAAAAAAGGATTGGCGATAAATGACGTATTGTAAATGTAGCCGGATGACTTTTCTTCAGAGATATCCTTGGTGGGCATTTTTGAAGGCACTGAATCTGTGGCGCTGGACCAGATCCCGGACAACGAGGCATTTCCCTGCTTGATATTCAACTTGGAAACGTAGTTTTCAGCAGATTTGTAATCATAGACATTGGCGGTACCATAAACATCCGAAGTGTAAGCCGGATTGGTTAGGCCAATGCCGACTTTACCTTTCATGTAATACAAATCAAAGCCATTGGGGGTCCACTGGCTTGAGACTTTGTTGTTAAAAGTTTGCCAATCAAGATATGAAAGGTAGCCACTTTGTGATGTTGTGGCCTGGGGCATGGAAATATCCGGATTAGTTCCACCAGTAGAATAAACCGGGGCGGTCCCGGTCACACTTGTGACCTGGGCGATATTTGAAACATTGCCAAGCCCAACCGCACCAGCATTTAACTCTCTCCATGTTTTATTGCCATCCCAATATTGACCATCTCGACCGTAAGGGATTACAGGCTCATACGTTCCATCATGGTTATGAGAAGCAGGCGAATAGACTGAGGGATCAAAGAACCAAGCACTGCCGGACCATTTCAAAAACCCGATTGACTTGGTGATCGAGGGTTCATAAACACCTGAGTGGTTATGATCCCCATAAGCACAGGTAGTGTGAGAAGTTCCAAACCCGGGGAAGCTATAACAAGTCGTATCATTGATAGTGATTCGATCAAGGTAAAGTTTGAGCTTATAAACACGGCCGCCCTGATGGCCAGAAGACAAATAAAAAATACGAATAACTTTTTCATGAGTATGATTGTTTTAGGGTTCTGTTCCGTAGGGCATTGCAAGAGCTGTCATGGTAGCGCCTACCAGTGTTTTAATGACAATTTTGGACGCTGATTTACTAATGAGATAAATTTCAACCGGATTACCGAGACTATCGAAACCATTGACAGCGTAGGCATAATTTGTATTTGCAAAAACAGTGCTCCATACCAGGTTACAGTTAACCCCTGCTGAAGCTGCTGCATGAGCCTCCCGAACATTTGATCCGGAAGGCACTGATGCTATTTGTTTTACATAGTCCAACAGCATCAATTCGGCTGCTTCATGATCTTCAACCTGGACCTTGGTGCCCAACATGCGG
>JAPLDG010000252.1:0-954 GCA_026391845.1 Bacteroidota bacterium
CCTACGTCGTCCACCGATTTATCCTTCCATTTCTTCGCAACTTCAATCATTACAGGCATTTCTTCAATGCGAAGGCCGAATTTTCCGGCAATTGAAATAACCTTGCCAACACTTTTTGTGACATTTCCGCCGCCTTTGCCCATGGTTGTATAGGTGTCGGCCGTGAGTTTTCCGGATTCCTGAGCTTCCCGGTAAAGTTTATCTTCCGCAGCCATGAAAAAGGCCTCTGATAACCATGGCATTGGATAGGAGCCGCGGAGGTACGAGGCTTTTCCCATGGATAGAAGTTCTCCGGGATATATTACCGGCGTGAGGTGTTCAAAACCAGATTTCAAAGCCTCAGCCCGGCGGATGATAGGAATTTCACCCTCCAATTCCTCCCACCGTCGGGAATACCAATAGGGAAATTCCATTGATATCGAGGATTTTGCTTCAAAGTACAGCTCTCTTGCCGCATGTGCACGAGGGGTTGGTTGTGGTTTCGATTCCCTGGAAGCGACCTCAGTTGCCGGCTCACAGCCGTAATAATTTACATGGGTTTGGGTCTCTGTATGCATGGTGAATTCTTTTTAATTCAAAGGAATTTGAACCCAAAGTTAGCGATTCATTTCAAGATTAAAACAAAAATAAATTGAATTTCCAGGGAAAAAAATCAGAGGCGTCTCATTTGCATCAAACTGGCGAGGGAAAGAAGGACACCCAAAATAACACTGTAGAAAGCGGCGACAAGGATGCGATATCCTTCCGGAATCATGAAATTAAGGGTTTGAGCAGGAATCCAGAAAAAGGGGATGGTCTTTTTAACCACAAAATTCCAGAAGGGGAGCCAGTCGCCTTCCTGAATAAATTCTCCCACAGGGATTGGTGAGAAGAACCCCTTTAAGGTACCTGCAGCGTTCATGATATGCATGTCGGTGATCCGGTGAAATGCCATGAATACAGGGGCAAAAAAAA
>JAPLDG010000252.1:968-10324 GCA_026391845.1 Bacteroidota bacterium
AGCGGCCAATAATTTTATCCAGTCAAATCCCGGCTGACGTAAGACATCCGCAGGGTTTGCAGTTGAGAAATGGACTCCCATGGATTTCAACATCATGGGTGTACCTTCACCAAAAACCACAAAAGCTATCTTAATGGTTACACCAAGAAAGCCCCACACGATCGCCCGGGGAAGCAACCCAAATCCCGGTTTATTGTAAACACCTGTGCGCATTCTGAGTCCGAGGCTTTCTCCAAAAGTTGCGAGGATAGCGAACTTGATGAAACTCATCAGGTAAGAATGAGCGGCATTTAATTCCCGGTAAGTGTCAAATACAGATGAAAAAATAAAAAATGGGAGTAAAATCAATATAATTACTCCCAAAACTATGATATCAGATTTTTTCATACTCTTTCAGGCGAAACTGAATCCCGTCATTTTTACAATACAAGCGCGCAAAAGTACTGAATTAATTGGAAAACGCATGATCAATTCACTTGTCACGCGTCACGTGTCACGTGTCACGCTTGCCAGCCTAATTTAAGGTTGGATCGGAGGGGAAGTTTGCCCAGATGGCGTAATCCTGTCCCATGTTCTTCAGGTAGTTGCTCCAGAGTGTTTCCGGTTCTTCGTCAATAATTTCTTTAACGGTGGTATGTGAAAGAACCCATGATTTTTCTTTGAGTTCGCGGTCAAGTTGGTTGGGGGTCCATCCTGAATAGCCGACAAAGAAGCGAATTTCCCTGGGCGACATCACCTTGTTTTTCAGCAACTCTCTGATGGCATCCAGGTCGCCTCCCCAGTAAAGGCCTTGCATGATGGGCAGACTTTGTTCAATATCGTCCCGGGTATGAATGAAAAAAACACTGTCGGTTTGTACAGGTCCGCCCAGATATACCGGCAGGTTGTAGCCGGGAAAACCCTTGATAATATCCTTGAGCCGGGCTTCAATGGGTTTGTTGATGATCACCCCGAAAGACCCTTCATCATTATGTTCGGCCAGCAGAATCACCGATTGCCGGAAGTAGAAATCGCGCAGTGATGGCTCAGAGATGAGGATGCTGCCCTGTTTTGGTTTTGTGCGTGGTTTTTCCATGGTGTTGTTGCAATTTTTGTATTTTTGCGATGGGTCCTCCCGGCAAATATAATACCAAATCATGGCAAGGTCAAGCAGACAGAATAGTTTTTTACAATTTCGGGAACAATTTCCGTTTTTTGTTTTTGAAAAACAGGAGTATGCTTTAAATTCCCGGGGACTCGAAATCATGTTTACTTTTAACCTTTCCAATCAATACGAATTCCATCCGCTGCTGTTTATTCCGAGGAAAACCTTTTTTCTGGCGGATGAAAAAATTGAGAACCATCTTGACAACATTATCTTTAACATTGGCATGATCGAGCTTATAAGCTATTGGAAGGCTGCTTGTTCACCAAAACTCATTGTTAAACCATTTTCCCTGTATCCTGAGCAGGCTGCCTGGTGGAAAAAGCTATATTTCAATGGACTTGGAGAGTTTTTTTATCTGAATTCGATTGATGTAACGGAAGACAATTTTATGCAGATTCAGGGAACTCCGAACGTCAGTGCCTCATTAAAGCACAGCGTCCTGCAAACTGACAATTCTGCACTCATTCCGGTTGGTGGGGGCAAGGACTCTGTTGTTACGCTCGAATTGCTCGGATCACAGCCAGGTAATATTCCTCTGATCATGAATCCGCGTGGGGCCAGCCTTGCAACAATTGAGGCAAGAGGCTTTTCATCGGATCAATTCATCGAAATCCAGCGAAGGATTGACCCTGAGTTGTTAAAGCTGAATGACCTTGGATTTTTAAACGGACATACTCCCTTTTCTGCCTTGCTTGCGTTCGTCTCGGTTCTTTCAGCCATTATTACTGGCCGCAGAAATATTGCTTTATCGAATGAATCAAGTGCCAATGAGGTTACAATAGAAGGAACTCAAATCAACCACCAGTACTCAAAGTCCTACCAGTTTGAAACAGACTTTCGGGCTTATGTAAAGCGTTGGATCAGTGAGGATATAAACTATTTCAGTTTTTTGCGCCCGCTGAATGAATTGCAAATCGCTTCCCTTTTTGCTCAATTTCCCCGTTACCACGCTATTTTCAGAAGCTGTAATGCAGGGAGTAAAACAGATTCCTGGTGCGGCCGATGCGCAAAATGTCTTTTTACTTACATTATGTTATCCCCGTTTCTGAATGAAGAGTATCTTGTCAGGATTTTTGGAAAAAACCTTTTTGCGGATGAATCAATGAAACCACTGCTAGACCAACTGACCGGAGTGGCTGATGAAAAGCCGTTCGACTGTGTTGGAACGGTGAAGGAGGTGAACCTTGCGCTTGTTGAAACCATCAGGAAATACGAAAAATCCACTTTGCCTTTTCTGCTTGAATATTACAAGAGTTCCCGGGCTTACTCCCAATTCGGCCACGTGGATTTCAGAACTGAACTGCAGCATATTTCTATGGAGCATCATCTGCTCCCGGAGTTCTTGAAAATAATTAACGAAAAATTCCGGCAATGTTAGAACTTATCCGTGAGCGGTACGAAAAAAAAACGATTTTGTTGCTGGGATTTGGCAGGGAGGGACAATCTACCTACGTATTGTTGCGGAGAATCTTTCCTCATAAGCTTCTTACAATTGCCGATCTGAACAACGGTGTGCGCGAAAATCCATTGATTCAGCATGATGATTATCTGCATTTTATCACTGGAACGGGATACCTGGAGCAAATAGCAGCTTATGATGTCATTTTTCGTTCCCCAGGAATTCCAATCTGGAAGCTGATGGCATCTGTTGATGAGGTCGATGGTAATCCATCAGCCAAACACCTGAATGGACTGATCTCCAGAGAGAAAGTCACTTCGCAAACAGAGCTTTTCCTGGAATGTTATTCAAAGCAGGTGATTGGCATTACCGGAACCAAAGGTAAGAGCACTACATCCTGTCTGATTTACCACATTTTAAAGACAGCAGGCCGGGATGTCCTGCTTGTCGGCAATATTGGTAACCCGGCATTTCATTTCATCGACCTCATTACCCCCGAAACGACGGTTGTTTTTGAATTGTCATCACATCAGCTGGAATTTCTGAAACTTTCTCCCCATATCGCTGTGCTGCTGAACCTGTATGAAGAGCATCTTGATGCATACGAAAGCTACGAGGCATATCAGCTTGCAAAATTCAACATTACAAAATATCAGCATCCTGATGATTATTTTATTTTTAACTCCGACGATCCACATGTTCAACGTCTGGCCGAACCTTTTCTCATGAACCGTCGCCGCTATCCGTTCTCAATGAAAAACCATCCTTCACCGGGTGGATTTATTCATGATGGCTTTGTTTGCTTCGAAGATGAAATGGGAGTGGTCCCTGTTTGGAAGATTCACCAGGACCGGTATTTACGAGGCGAGCACAATCTGAAAAATATCATGGCTGCCGTTAATGTTGCCATGATTTGCGGCATTGACCCTGAAATGATCGAAGATGGTATCGCCACTTTTAAAGGACTGGAGCATCGTCTGGAATACGTTGGGGAGTTTGGCGAAATCCATTTTTACAACGATTCCATTGCCACCATTCCTGAAGCATGCATGGAGGCAATAAAAGCAGTTCCGAATGTGGATACGCTCATTGCCGGAGGATTTGACCGTGGCATTGATTATTCTTCACTGGCGGAATTTCTGATTCTTTCTTCTGTCAGAAATTTTATTCTTGTCGGGGCCGCCGGAAAGCGGATCATAGAACATCTTTCAACGGTTGGCCATGAAGGCAAGAAGGTTTTTTTCATCAACCGTTTTGATGATTTTAAATCCATTGCGTTTCGTGAAACCCGGGCAGGGTGCGCTTGTTTGCTCTCTCCTGCCGCAGCAAGCTACGATGAATTTAAGAATTTTGAGGAGCGTGGAAAGAGGTTCAGGGAGTTGGTAAGCAGTGAAGTAGTGAAGTAGCGAAATAGCGAAGTAGTGAAATAGCGAAATTTTAGAGATGAAAAAAATCTTGTCATTATTATTATCAATGCTGTTTTGTTTTATTGACATTTTTGCACAACAGGCTGATTATAATGCCATAGTCGCTCAATATGTTCAGAAATTCAAAGACATCGCTGTTAAAGAAATGGAGTTGTTCCATGTGCCAGCGAGCATCACCCTGGCACAAGGAATTCTGGAGTCGAATGCGGGACGCAGTCCGCTGGCAGTTGAAGCAAATAATCATTTTGGCATTAAATGTCACAAGGAATGGGCTGGCATGAAGTTTTACAAGGATGATGAAACCAAAAATGAGTGTTTCAGAAAGTACGAAAGCCCGCTGGAATCTTTTAAGGACCATTCGATATTTCTTACTTCCCGCGATCGTTACAAGAATCTGTTTCAGCTGGAAATCACAGATTACAAAGGATGGGCAAACGGATTAAAATCAGCAGGTTATGCTACAAATCCAGCCTATCCTCAGTTGTTGATAAAGACCATAGAAACTTTCTCACTTGACCGGTTTGACAAAGTTGAAGAGGCTGTTTTGGCCGATGATCGTCTTGATGCGGTGAATCCTGATATGCTGGCATGGTTGAGCAAAATTTCCATCATTGAGCGGGCGGCAGGCAACCGCTCTGTTTATGAAAACAACCATTTACGTATGATCATTGCCCGCCAGGATGACAACCTTTATGTCATTTCCCGCGATTTTAATGTCACGGTCAGTAAATTGCTTTCATACAACGATTTGCAGTTTGCGACCGCGCTAAAGCCGGGACAGATTGTTTACCTCGAACAAAAGCGAAGGAAAGGGTGTGTGAAAAAGCACAAAGTACTGAAGGATGAAACGCTTTATGATATTTCCCAGAGGTATGGGATCAAACTGAAAACACTTTCTAAAAGGAACGATCTTCCGGAAGGATCAAAGCCGAAATATGGAACAATATTACGGCTTAGGTAGCCGGTAATTCTTTAAAAATTTTCCGGTGCCTACCACTAAATTCAATTGGGCGTCATTTTCCAGATATCCGAGGTCGAATGGAGTATTACCCCTGATTCCGGATTCGAGTTCCCGATAACCGTTGTGATCAAACAGGAATAATTCGTTGGTTTCCGGTACAACATACCCGATCATCACTTTGCCTTCCCTGCCATGCAGCAGGAACGGAGGATGGTTGATTTCCCGGCGAAAAGCATACGAGTATATCAGTTTGTAATTTTTATTGTAATAGTAAATGTTGTTCCTGTCAGAAAAGATGAACTCTGGCTGACCGTTTCCAATGATATCTTCATAAAAAAACCGGTGTCCCGCCGAAAACAGATTCAGGGTAACTTCCGTTGTTTTGCTGTTATCCTGGATGAAAATTACTTTCCCGTCTGGTCCGGTGGTAATGAAGGGACCTTTTTTATTGGTTTTATTGATGTGAAAACCTGACAATGGCGCATGAATGAATTTTGGACCCGGAGATATCTGAGGATCTCCGTTTCGATCCAAAATCATGGTATTGCCGGTAATTCCGGAAGCGATAATATAATCTTTACCACCTGTCGTAAAACAAGACACCGGATCAGAAACTTCTTCTTTTAGATTGGGACGTTTCCAGCCATACAATGACACTCCATCGAGTGTAAAGCAATAAATCCTGCTATCCTGGAATGCAACCATGATCCGGTAATCTCCATTGTTATCCCAATCAGCCACAGTGATACCGTTCGTTGCATGGAGTGGAAACCTCATGGGGAATTTATTGGCAAACCTGCCATCGGCATGAAGCAGGTAAAGGTGGGTATCAGTATTGAAAAGCAGGTACAAGGTGTCACTCCCTCGAAGGCGGATTGGATGGATTTCGCCCATGATATTACCCATGATGTGAAGTTTCCAGGCAATGTGCCCCTGTGATGTCACCATGTAAAGGTTGTTGGCAATATCAGTTACTACAACAGCCGGGTTTCCTGAGACGGATGTGTGGATGATTTTCGGCCGCCCCAAAATTGAAGTGTCGAGGGCTGCCTGCCACTGTAAGGGCCCCTCTTTTCCCTGGTTTGGATCATATCGCAAGAAAATACTCGAATAGAACTGACCTTGAACGTTGCTGTATTGAAACGCGACTGATTCAAATTTTCGCAGGGTGTCAATCATTGGGTTCAGCTGGTCAGAAAGATCCTGGTTCAGCAGTCTTTTCAATGAATGAACAGCATTATGGGTGTTGAAATACGAAAACACATTGGATTTGTCGGATAAATTGGCCTCAAAATCGGTAAAGACACGATCCTTTGCAAGTGTCGCTCCTGCTGAAACAGCATCGATAACCGGTTCAAGGTTGTGTGGCTGAGTGGCGAAAACGATATAATCACCGAGAAATGTAAATGAATTGACTTCGAATTTTCCAAATAGTTCACCAAAAAGAGCGGGAATAAAAGCTGGCAGAGCCAATCTGTATATTTTATGACCTTTATACCGGATGGAATCGTATTTCAGCCCAAGCGTATCAGCCAGCGCAAAAAGAGAAGTTGCCGCAAGTATCGTGTCTCTTGTATTGAACGCGGTGAGTCCGGTTTCAACGGATGATTTTGGGTCTTCCATGACAAACATACAACCTTCATTTCCCATCCAGGGTAAAAAGTATTCGCTGATGTTCAGCTGGTATCTGTCAATCAGGGATATAGCATCATTTTGTTCACCTGTAAAGTTCTCTTCCCGCTGCATCCGGTTCTGAAATCTCTGACAGAAGCGCGACGGGTCGCTCCATCCATAGGCTGTAAAATAGAGTGTTTTCTCCGGGATAATGGCAGCGATCATCTTTTTCTGGGGTTGCTGGTCGGTAAAAAGGGCAAGGAACTGCTGGTTGCTGTCGGAGGCTACAGTCATGCCGTTGAACAATAATTCATCTTTTTTAATGATGAGATCAAGCCCGCTCCAGTCAGCAAAATTTGAAAATTTTAGCAAATCAGGAAGATTTTCCTCACGGGTTATTTTGGAGAGTACAAGAGAAAAGAACCGGTAATTGACGTAGATGTTCGCATCAACTTTTTTCCCGACCGTTGCCTGTACTTTGCGAAACCCTGATGAAGTTGCCATCGGTGTGTTGAGGGAGAGACGGTCGATGGCACGTTTGACCAGGTCGGCATGGAAGCTGCCCATAAAAACACCTTTCAACACGGCAAAGTAAAACGCTTCACGGCTGCTGCCTGATTGAATGCGATGCAACCTTGTGGTGGAGTATGGAGTCTCGGAAAGGATCGCTTTACCTGCGTTTATTTCATTAATAAACTCCAGAATATACGATTCGGGATCCCTTCCATGTTGTATTGCTGAAAGATTGTGTTAATTTTCTCGTTTTTCCGGCTTGAAGAGTCAACATAATGGAGCTCGTTTTTTACAGTATTAATTCCAGGGATGC
The DNA here is from genome assembly GCA_026391845.1 of Bacteroidota bacterium. Taxonomy (GTDB): domain Bacteria; phylum Bacteroidota; class Bacteroidia; order Bacteroidales; family FEN-979; genus CAIVAT01. The sequence continues at coordinate 8,343 of JAPLDG010000252.1, forward strand.
GTGAAAAGGCTTTCCAAAGTAAGTTCGACCGGTTAAGTTCTTCCAGTAGATTACCTGCTTTATTCAATTGAATAATCAATGCGGTGTTCCCGGGGATGGCATTGAAAGGGGATTCCGACGGGCGTTGAAATTTAGTATAAACAGTGTAACCGAGCCAGGAAAAACCTGTCGCTGTAAGAACTATTGCCAGGGCAATCAGAATGGTTCTGAAATTTCTCATCAATGGTTTTTCTTGGAAAAAACCTCGGCAAAGGTATGGTGAAGAAATAAACTATGTGGAAAAAGTTATTAAGATAACGGAGGGGGATTGTTAATTGGGAGGGGGCAAGGTGACAAAGTGACAAAGTAACAAAGTGACAAAGTGACAAAGTGACAGGGAGATTATTTAAGGATTGAAGGGAGCATTCTGAAGGTTTTTCTGTGATAGGGCGTGATTCCATGTTCAGCGATCATTTCGCGGTGATTTTTTGATGGATACCCTTTGTTGTTTTTCCAGCCATAGATCGGGTGTTTTTCATGAAGTTGCTTCATGAAATCGTCGCGATGGGTCTTTGCAAGCACTGAGGCTGCTGCAATTGAGAGATATTTTTCATCGCCTTTTACAATGCACTGGTGTGGAATCCCTGGAAACGGTTTGAATCGGTTTCCGTCGATCAGGAGCAGTTGTGGCTCGAATTTCAGTCGCCCGACAGCCAGATGCATGGCAAGGATGGAGGCACTGAGTATGTTGATTTCGTCAATGGTTTCGGCATCCAGGCTGGCAACGGCCCAGGCAATGGCGTTGATCTCTATGATGGAGCGCAACCTGTCGCGTTGTTTTTCAGATAGTTGCTTTGAATCAGTCAATATTTCATCCCGGAAGTCGCGTGGCAGGATAACAGCTGCGGCAAATACGGGACCGGCGAGACATCCTCGTCCTGCTTCATCACATCCGGCTTCGGTCAGATTTTCGGTAAAATGGCTTAGCAGCATGTCGTTGATTTGCTATCTTTCAGGTTGTTTTTCAAGAAGTTGCTTGATTCCATTGATAATCTCAAAGGGAGAATCAACGATCAGCATGTTGATAATCCAGTCAGGTATGGTTCCGGCAGGGTCAACCAGGCCTTCTAAAACCACGTGAGTCTTATCTTTTCCAGCAGGATTGACTGTCCAGGTTTGCCGGTACTCTTTGATGCGTATTTTGTCAGGATGTTCCTGAATGACACCCGGGAGGGGAACTGCGGTTATCCTATGCTCATCTGTTAGCGGGTCAATTGAAATTCTGACATCCACACACAGGTCACGATCAGTTACCGGCCAGGGCAAATCATAAACAAGATAGTACTGTGCTCGTTTGTTCTTTTCATACTGAAGAACTTGAATCTGATTGATGTTTTTATCCCACCATTCAGTATGATGAACATCTTCAAGCATGGCGAAAACCCTCTCTGCAGGGGCATTAATGTCGGCAACCCCCTTATAGGATTTCAGGGATTTGCCGGGTTCCTTTCGTGTGTATATTTTTATTCCATTTTTTTCCTTGATAAAATCCCAGGATTGTGCTTTCAAATTGTATGAAAACGCTATGGTAAGAATTACGGACAGAAAGATAAACCGACAATATTTCAAAACGCTTGATTTTATTGACAAACAGGGTTAGTTGTACACAAGATTGTGGAAATAGAGATTGTTGAGCAAAACACAAAGGAAATATATCAGCAGGACAATTTCTGCCATGCGGGTCCTTTTTAATCCGATGAGAGTTCCTGTAATCACCATGGCGAGGGCAGGCATGGCCAATGAAGGATGGAAAACGGCCATTGATCTGGAATAGAAGAAAGAGAGCAGCGTGAAAACAAGTGTCCAGAGTAGAATATTGGTTTTCACCCTGACTTCAACAGTTTTCTGCGGTCCACCTCTGAACAGGAAAATTCCCCACAAAGCCATCAGCAGGGTAAACCCGCACAGGATCCAGAAATCAGTATGAAACGGGTTGGGAAAAA
>JAPLDG010000252.1:10340-11979 GCA_026391845.1 Bacteroidota bacterium
TTGGGAAAAACTAGGATTTGACTGAAAAACTTAGGAAATTCAAGCGCTTTTACAATGAATTCATTGTGCCAGAAATACCATACACCAAGATAAAGAAAAGGAGTGATCAGCCCGATGATCGCTGCCATCCATGCACGCCAGTTACCGGCCCGGAAAATCAGAAAGCTGATAATCACAAAAACAAACCATAGTATGAAAGGCAAATAGAACATGCTCGCAACTGCAGTAAAGAACCCTGCGGCGAAAATCCGGTCAAGATGCTCTGGCTTATTATAGGAAATCAATAAGTTGTGCAGGATGAGTATCATAAAGCCCAGTGCAATGTTGATCGGGTTAAGGGTAAGCTGATCTGGTAAAAAACTCATCATTACGAGAAATACCAGAGCAGAAAGCGAAGAGTTTTTTAGCACCAGTTCATGCAGGCTGAATATGCGCGTCAGCCAATAGGTTTCGGCCAGAACCAAGGAAAAGCCAAGCACTGTAGCAAAAAGTGGAAATCCATGAAGAATTTGATAACAAAGTGCATAGAGAGGCGCAGGAGGTTCCGGCGCGGGCATCCCCGGATGTGTGAGAAATGCACTGAACCACAAGCATATACCGGTAATCCCGATGACGAGATACTGGATAAAGAAACTGGATTTGAAAAATTTTATAAACACGCTATGAGGTCAGAGGGGTGTGGGAAATAGTAACAAAGTAACAAAGTAACAAAGTAACAAAGTAATAAAGTAACAAAGTGACAAGGTAACAAAGTAACAAAGTAACGAAATGAAGGTTGACAAAGTTTCATGCTCCGGATCTATAAGTCAAAGCCGATGTCGTGACGGAAAATTTTGCCATCAAAATTGATTATAGCTGAATTTTCGTAAGATTTTGCCAGGGATTCCTTCATGTTTTTTCCCAGCGAAGTCACAGCCATTACGCGTCCGCCGGAGGAAATTGCCGTTCCGGTTTCAGGATTCAGCTTGGTACCGGCATGAAATATCATGCTGCCTGTCACTTGGTCTTCGCCTGTAATAAATTTACCTGTTTCATATTCATCCGGATAACCCTTTGAAGCAAGCATCACTGTTGTTGCGAAACGCGGGTCGCAGGTGATTGTTTCTGATAGAAGTGACTGGTTGCCAACAGCATTAAATAATTGTACCAAATCATTTCTAAGACGAGGAATAATCGATTCGGTTTCCGGATCACCCAGACGGCAGTTGTATTCGATCACATAGGGATCTCCGTTCACATTGATCAGGCCGAAAAAGATAAATCCTTTATAATCAATATCCTCGGCACGGAGGCCATTTACTGTCGGCAAAATAATCCGTTGCTCTACTTTGTGCAAAAAGGATGCATCTGCAAAGGGAACAGGTGAAATGGAACCCATACCGCCCGTATTCGGGCCTGTATCGCCTTCTCCGATTCTTTTATAATCTTTGGCTTCGGGAAGCATGACATAACTTACTCCGTCTGTGAGAATAAAGACTGAAAGTTCAATGCCTGACAGAAACTCTTCTATCACCACTTTTTGTGACGCAACCCCAAATGTGGAATCCTGTAGCATATGAGTGAATTCCCGGACTGCTTCATCAAGTGTTTTACATATGATAACGCCTTTGCCTGCAGCCAGTCCGTCGGCTTTTAGTAC
>JAPLDG010000264.1 GCA_026391845.1 Bacteroidota bacterium
TCGGCAAACTATGGTTTTTTCCCGGGACTTTATTCTACGGTTACCTTCAATGGAACGGCTGATCAGTTTTTAACAACAGCCTGTGCCCAGGAGGATTTCAACAACCTGACCATAAATAAAAGTGCAGGCAAGTTCAGACCTTCCGATAACCTTCAGGTACTTGGCGACATTCTGATTTCAAATGGATCATGGGAGGATTTTGTTTCAGGGTTGTCACATTCGGTCTATAGTGATTTCACGGTAGCCCCCACCGGTGCTTTTTTAACAACAGCCGTTGCCAATACGGTTGAATTCAAAGGATCCCAGCACTCCAACCTGAACTATGCAGGTGCTACCGGTTATTTCCGTAACCTGCTTGTCAACAAGGGTATCGGTTATTCCGTCAACCAGATTGGAAATGCGAGTTGTCAGAACGCCGGGAATCTGACGGTGAACCAGGGCTATTACTTCGTGAACGGGAATATCCTGACCGTAACCGGCAATATTGCCGTGAATACAGCAGGGTATTTATCTCTCGCCCCATCTTCCTTGTTAACCCTTACGGATACGAAAAGCCTGAATGTCAACTCGGGTGGACGTCTGGAGCTGTTGGGTACCAGTATTAATAAGGCTACCATAGCTGCCAACGTACCAACTTCGCACTATAATCTCAATGTAAATACAGGAGGATCGATTGCCGCGGATTATGCCATATTTAAAAACATGGGGGTAAATGGGATTTCTGTAGGTGCAGGTGCCACCGTTGATCTTGCACATCCATTCAAGGGTTGTACATTCCAGGATGGCGCCGCCGGTGGAACTTTGCTCACCCTCAACCGCAATGCTGACTTTCCAACCAATACCTGGACAGGCAGTTCCAATGTTACTAAAACACCTGCTACCGGTCATGTTTACTTCCTTGATTTCACAGGAGGATTCTCCGGCGAGGCCTTTGATGCTGACGCAAATAACCTGATTGACTGGGTGGCGCCTTTAACTGCCACAGCTACGGCAACACCAGCCGCTGTCTGCGCCGGTTCTTCCACACAGTTAAATATCACCCGGACTGGGGGAGTGGCTTCATTCACCTATCTTTGGAGTCCTGCAACCGGATTATCAAGTACAACTGTTATCAATCCCACGGCTACGCCATTGGCAACAACGACCTATTTTGTAACCGTAACAGATGCCCTTGGAACAACGGCAACCAGCAGTATTCTTGTAACAGTTAATCCGATTCTGCCGGTTGGTGTATCGATCGTTGCCTCGGCCAATCCGTCACCCCCTAACACTTTTGTGAATTTCACGGCTACTCCGGTAAACGGAGGAGTGTCGCCTTCATACCAATGGAAAGTTAATGGAAATCCTGTGGGAACCGGTCTCCCTTCATATTCATACAAACCTGCCTATCATGACCAGGTAACTTGTGCTCTGACTTCAAATTATGCTTGTCCGTCTGGAAATCCCGCAACTTCAAATACAATTACAATGGTTATTGTGGCAACAAACACGACGGAAACCGGTACGATCCCATCCCCGCTTGATCTGTGTTTTGATGCAAGCAATACAATAACAGTTGCAGGTGGTGGGAGTACGTTTATTGTGGAATCAGGAGCAAGGGCAACCATGATCGCCGGGGTGAAAATTTCATATCTCTATGGAACAAAAGTAAATCCCAACGGGTATATGCATGGCTATATTACAACCACGAATGCATATTGTGGCAGTTTGCTGCCATCCATGCTGACAGTTGTTGCCGGGGAAGAGGAGGTTCATTCTGAGTTGTTGCCTGCAACACAACTGTTCACCATTTATCCCAACCCGACATCCGGTAAGATTACCATCTCAAATACAGGAGAAATCGTCAGCGGTGGGATCCGGGTTGAAATATTTAATATGCGGGGCGACAGAGTCTTTTCAACATCCTACACGGATGAAAGGAACCACGCTATTGTGCTATCAGATCAGTCTCCGGGACTATATTTCGTCAAAGTGATCACCGTTAACAAGGTAGAATCATTCAAGTTGATCGTGACCCGGTAAATCCACATCACGAATCATTTTTCGATTTTTTCATGACGCAGGACCCGACAGAAAGGGTCCTGCGTTTTTGGTTATCATCAGAAATCAATTTGTTTGTTTGTGTGAAAGGTATTTCCTATCTTTGCAGCCCTTAAAAAGGACAAAATGAGTAGGAGAGGTGGGTGAGTGGCTGAAACCAACAGTTTGCTAAACTGTCGTACGGGAAACTGTACCGGGGGTTCGAATCCCCCCTTCTCCGCAGATTATTTATTAAATTAAAATTAAATTACGATCATCCTCATAATTCCGTACATTTGCATGGAATTTAAGATTTCAGAAAAGAATGTGTCGGTTTTTGGAATTGTAATTTGTCAATCGTACTTTTTTTTCGGGGTATAGCGTAGCACGGTTATCGCGCCTGCTTTGGGAGCAGGAGGTCGCAA
>JAPLDG010000032.1 GCA_026391845.1 Bacteroidota bacterium
CACTTACTTTTTACGGTCACTCAAATTCCAAGAAATAGATGCTGAGGAGCAAGGTGGATGTCATGCTAGGTCTGCAATGGGGAGATGAAGGCAAAGGAAAGATTGTCGATGTATTCACACCCCATTATGATATTATTGCCCGGTTTCAAGGTGGACCCAATGCCGGTCATACCATTATATTTGATGGCAGGAAATTCGTGCTTCATACCATCCCTTCAGGCATTTTTCACAGGCAAACGATGAATGTGATTGGAAATGGAGTGATCATCGACCCATTTATCCTTTTCAAGGAGATAGATAAACTCAGGGATTCAGGCATGGAGCCGGAAGCCAATCTGCTGGTTTCAAGTCGGGCACATTTGATTTTGCCCACGCATCGGCTGCTTGATGCAGCGCTGGAATCAGAAAAAGGCGCTTCCAAAATCGGCTCGACCCTGAAAGGAATCGGGCCGGCCTACACCGACAAATATGGCCGCAACGGATTGCGGGCAGGCAATATCACTGGCCAATCTTTCAGGCTTCATTATGAAAATCTCAAGTCAGAACATCTTGAAACTGTGCGACAACTTGGGTTCGATTATTCCTCGTATCTCCTGGATGGGATGAATTTTACTGCCTATGAAGAAAAGTGGATCGAATCAATTGAGAGAATGAAAGGGTTGACGATTATTGACAGTGAAATTTATCTGAATAAAAGTCTGGATGAAGGAAAGAGAATACTGGCAGAAGGTGCGCAGGGAACCATGCTTGATGTAGATTTCGGGTCTTACCCGTTTGTCACATCGTCAAATACAATTACTGCCGGCGTATGCTCGGGGCTTGGTATTTCGCCTCACAGGATCGGGAAAATTTATGGTATTTTTAAAGCCTATTGTACACGGGTCGGCAGCGGGCCGTTCCCAACTGAATTGAATGACCCGGATGGAGAGAGATTGCGGGTTGGCGGAAATGAGTTCGGATCTACCACCGGTCGACCACGTCGCTGCGGTTGGCTTGACCTCCCGGCATTGAAATATTCGATCATGCTGAATGGGATCGACAGTTTGATTATGATGAAAGCTGATGTGTTGAATCCATTTCCGGAAATTAAAATTTGCACCGATTACCAGAAGAACAACGAGATCTTGTCGGGTTTCCCATTTGATCTCAGCGGCAGTGCATTTCAACCTGTTTACAAGCAAATGACAGGATGGAATACAAGCCTTGAGGGATGCACCACGGCAGATGAAATCCCTGTTGACCTATCAGAATACATAAAATTTATTGAAAAGGAAACTGGATTACCGATAGATATTTTATCCATCGGCCCGGACAGGCTGCAAACATTGCAGCGATAACCCCCGGTTAAAGTTTGCGTTTTACTTCGGTCAACTCATAACCTTCAACGATATCTCCCACTTTGATATCATTGAAGTGTTCAATGTTCAGCCCGCACTCATAACCTGTTTGGACCTCCTTTACGTCATCCTTGAAACGCTTCAGGGATCCCAGCATGCCGGTAAAGACAACAATCCCATCGCGAATCACCCTGATTTTGGTGTTACGGGTAACTTTACCATCAAGAACCATACATCCGGCAACTGAGCCTACTTTCGTGATGGTAAATACATCACGTACTTCAATGTTGCATAAGATCTTTTCTTCAATTTCAGGGGATAACATTCCTTCAATGGCGGCTTTGATCTCCTCGATGGCCTGGTAAATAATGGAGTATAAACGAATGTCGATCTGCTCGGCTTCTGCCAGTTTACGCGCATTTACTGAAGGACGGACCTGGAACCCTACGATAACCGCATTTGAAGCGGAGGCCAGCAATACGTCAGATTCTGTAATTGCCCCGACCGATTTATGGATCACATTCACCATGACCTCTTCATTGGATAATTTCAGGAGGGAATCGGACAATGCTTCAACCGAACCGTCAACGTCGCATTTAACAATAATATTTAGTTCCTTGAAGTCGCCGATCGCGATGCGTCGTCCGATTTCATCAAGTGTAATGTGCTTTTGGGTCCGCAATCCTTGTTCACGTTGTAATTGCAAACGTTTTGTGGCAATAAGCTTCGATTCTTTTTCATCGGCCATGACATTAAAACCATCGCCTGCCTGGGGAGCGCCATTCAAACCAAGCATCAACATCGGTTGTGACGGGCCTGCTTCTTTGATCTGAACGTTGCGTTCATTATACATTGCCTTCACCTTACCATAGGTTGCACCTGCCAATACGATATCTCCAACCCGCAGGGTGCCGTTCTGCACCAGGAGTTTTGCAACATACCCACGGCCTTTATCCAGGGATGATTCAATGACGGTCCCTGTTGCAAGCCTGACAGGATTGGCTTTAAGGCTGAGCATTTCTGCTTCCAGCAACACCTTTTCCAATAACAATTCTACGTTTGTTCCAACCTTAGCAGATATTTCCTGGGTCTGGTATTTTCCGCCCCATTCTTCAACCAGGATATTCATTTTTGATAACTCTTCTCTTACTTTTTCAGGATTGGCATTGGTTTTATCCATTTTATTAAAAGCAAAAACAATGGGAACCCCGGCTGCGAGCGCATGATTGATGGCTTCGCGGGTCTGGGGCATCACTGTTTCATCAGCGGCAATAACAATAATGGCAACATCAGTAACGCTGGCGCCACGTGCACGCATGGCGGTGAACGCTTCGTGACCGGGTGTATCAAGAAAAGTAATCTTTTTTCCGTTTTCGCGAAGTACTTCATAAGCGCCGATGTGCTGAGTGATTCCACCTGCCTCACCCGCCACTACATTGGTACTGCGGATGAAGTCGAGCAGTTTGGTTTTTCCATGGTCAACATGTCCCATCACCGTAACGATGGGTGGCCGGTCGGTCAGATCCTCAGGATTATCCGGTTCGTTCTGCTTAATCGCCTCCTGGACCTCCACACTTACAAATTCTACCTTATGCCCGAATTCTTCAGCAACAAGGGTCAGGGTTTCTGCATCCAGACGTTGATTGATTGAAACAAACATGCCAAGTGCCATGCATGTTGAAATAACTTCGGTAACAGCAACGTTGAGCATGGAGGCAAGTTCGTTGGCCGTCACAAATTCGGTGACTTTGATGACCTGCTTGCCCTCTTCCATCCGTTCCTGCTCCTGGTGCATCTGGTGGCTGACAGCGTCACGTTTAGCCTTGCGGTATTTCGATGCTTTTGATTTTCCCGTAGGACTTAATCTTGCGAGGGTCTCCTTGATCTGCTTTTCAATATCTTCTGAGGTTACCTCTGGCTTTTGAATATCTTTATGAAACTTCTTATCCTTCGCAAGGGTGGGTTTGTGCAGTGCCAGACGCGGTGTTTCTGTGCCAGGGGTTGCGGTTGCCGTGCCTGGTTCACCCTGACGTTTTATGCGTTTGCGTTTCTTCTTTTTTGATTTCAGGGTTTCGTCGGACGATGAAGCAACAGGCTGCGGCTTCTTCTTTTCAAATTTTTTCGGTTCCGGCAACACGATTGAACCAAGAATGGTAGGACCTTCCAACTTTATCCGTTCTGTATTCCTAAACAGGCTCAACCACTTTTATGATTTCCAATTCTGCCGGAACCGGTTCAGAGGCAGGCAATACGGTTTCGATGGCTTCAGGTAATTTATCTTCAATAACCACTTCAGGCAAGGGAGCCGGAATAATCGTATCTGGCTCAGGCTGAGGCTTGACTTTGGTTTTTTTAGATAATTTTTTTTCAAAAACGCCCAGATCCATCATGCCAACGATTTTTAAATCAGGCAGTTGTTTTTGATCTGTTTTGGCCTCCGGTACCGCTATTGGTGGTGGTGCTGTTTCCAGTGGAGCTTGTTCTTCCGTAATTTTATCGTCTGGCACAGAAGCAACGGGCGTTTCAGGTATTTCAGGATGGGCTGTCTCTGCAACGATTTCGGGCAATATTGGCTCAACTGCGGGTATAACCTGCGGTTCTTCTATCACCACCTGAACCTGCGGTTTTTCTTCCGCAACAATAACGACGGGAGGTGCAGGCTCTGCGGGAAGTGTAATGCCAGCTACAATTTCTTCTTTTACAACTTCTTTAACAACTTCTTTAACCGCAACTTCTCTGGGTTTTTTCGCAGCTTCATATTGCTTTTTCTCGAAATCCATTGAGACGTTCTTGATAAACAGGTCATCAAGTTCTTTTTCACGATCTTTCGATGCGGTTTTCTTATCTTCGATGGTGATAGTTTCATGAGCGGCAAACTGCAGCCCAATCTTCTTCGCCTCTTCTTTTACATGTTTTTCCGATGCGAATTCTTTCATCAGAAGGTTATACATCTCCTGTGACAATTTGGCATTGGGATCCATATCCATCTGAAATCCTTTTTTAATAAGGAAATCCACTACGGTCTTGATCCCAATGTTAAATTCCCGTGCAGCTTTGCTTAACCTGGTAGTTGTTACACCTTCACTCATTCAGCAAAATTATGGTTTTTTATTCAAATTCCGATCTTAAAATGCGGACTACTTCATTGATTGTTTCCTCTTCAAGGTCGGTGCGTTTCACCAATTCTTCTACATCCATATCCAATACACTCTTCGCCGTGTCACAGCCAATGGATTTTAATTCATCAATGATCCACTGATCGATTTCATCCGAAAACTCCTGAATGTCAACATCTTCATTGTCCACATCGGTATCGCGGTACACATCAATTTCATATCCGGTCAATTTGCCGGCCAGTTTAATGTTGAAACCACCTTTACCGATGGCCAGTGAAACCTGATCCGGCTTCATGTAAACATCGGCTCTTTTTTCCTCTTCAATGATGACGATCGAAGATACTTTCGCAGGGCTAAGCGCCCGTTGAATGAACAAAGAAGGATTTGAAGTATAGTTGATTACGTCTATATTCTCATTTTTCAACTCACGCACAATCCCGTGTATCCGACTTCCTTTCATGCCAACGCAGGCGCCGACAGGATCAATCCGGTCATCATAGGATTCAACTGCAATTTTTGCACGTTCTCCCGGTACACGGACAATTTTTTTAATATTGATAAGTCCGTCATACACCTCAGGAACTTCTGATTCGAATAATCGCTCGAGAAATGATTCAGACGTGCGCGAGAGAATGATGATCGGATTATTGTTCTTCATTTCCACTTTTGAAACGACGGCCCTGATGGTGTCTCCTTTTCTGTAAAAGTCGGAAGGGATTTGTTCGGATTTTGGCAGGATCAGTTCAATGCTTTCATCATCCAGTACAAGAATCTCCTTTTTCCATACCTGGTAAACTTCACCGGAAATTATTTCACCGATCTTCTCCCGGTATTTGGCATAAACATTATTTTTCTCATACTCCTGAATTTTAGATATCAGGTTCTGTCGGATAGCAAGAATTTCGCGCCGTCCGAAACTGCCGAGTTTGATCTCTTCCGACAACTCTTCACCAACTTCAAAGTCAGGTTCGACCTTGATGGCTTCAGAAAGGGGAACCTGGGTGTTTTCATCTTCAACGGCGCCATCTTCAACGATGGTTCGTGACCGGAAGATCTCAAGGTCTCCTTTATCTATGTTTACAATGATGTCGAAATTATCGGCCGACCCAAACCTTTTCGTCAGCATATGCTTGAATACATCTTCCAGGATGCGCATCATGGTTTCCCTGTCGATGTTTTTGAATTCCTTGAATTCTGAAAAGGTTTCGACTAAATTCAGATGTTCCATTGTTTGATAATTCTACTGTTTAAAAGTGATTACTTCTTTAGCTGTTTTTATGTCACTGAATTTCAATGACACGATTTTAACTTCCGGATCCTTTTTCTGTTTTTTTAATGGAGAAATTTCGAAATCAATTCCGGTTTCGTTCGCTGTCAAAACCAATCCTGAGATTTTTTCACCGGTTTTGGTTACAACATCAAGTGATTTTCCAATATTTTTTTTATATTGTCTTGGAAGTTTCAAGGGGCGGTCAGCGCCGGCTGATGAGACCGTCAGATCAAAATCTTCCGTTTCGCGGTCGAGACTTTCATTGAGAAAATGGTTTAAACTCCGGCAGTCGTCAATATTCACCCCATGATCTCCATCAAGGTACACCGAAATCAGATTTCCTGGTTTTACTACCACATCCACCATAAAGATATCACCCCCTTCGAGGTGTTCGTCAATCAACTTAATTACTTTCGCTTCCGTGATCATCTGTCATCAATAAAAGAGGGGACTTTTTGTCCCCCCGCATCGTGCTTTAATAAATCGTGTGCAAAGATACGTAATATTTGACAACAACCAAATCTTTTTTCCGGGATATTGATATTCAATTAATTCCTTTTCGGTCAATGGGGGGATTTTGCAGTCAATTGGCGAGATGAAAAGATTTCATATCTTTGGGGATAAATAGCAATTTATGGAAACAAAAACCAACAACGACAGCGCTTTTTATTATCCTCCGAAAGATATGGTCAGGAAAGCCAATGTGAAAGAATATGAAACTCTTTATCAGCAGTCTATCCTTGATCGGGAAGGCTTCTGGTCTGCAGAAGCAAAAAAGCTTGATTGGTTTAAAAAGTGGGATAAAGTGCTGGATGACAGTAATAAACCATTTTATAAATGGTTTACCGGTGGTAAAATTAATATCGTTCACAACGCCCTGGACCGCCATCAGAAAAATGCGACCCGTAACAAACTGGCTATCATTTGGGAAGGAGAACCCGGTGATGTGAGAACATTTTCCTATCATGCCTTGAACCGTGAAGTCTCAAAGTTTGCCAATATTCTCAAGGCCATGGGGGCTAAAAAGGGAGATGTGATCACCATCTACATGCCTCAGATACCGGAGCTTGTGATTGCCATGCTTGCATGCGCCCGTATGGGAGCTGTACACAGCGTAGTATATGGCGGATTCAGCGTTGAGGCTCTTGCGGAGCGGATCCATGATTCACAAAGCCGGATTCTGATCACCGCCGACGGAGGCTACAGGAGAGGAAAAACAACCCATTTGAAAGCGATTGCAAATGAAGCGATGCAACGATCTGCGACGATTGAAGTTTGCATCACCGTGAGACGAACCGGTGAAGAATGTTACATGGAAAACGATCGCGATTTCTGGTACCATGACCTCATGGTGATGCCTTTGGATTGCAAGGATTGCAAAACCGAGGTGATGGATTCAGAAGATCCCTTGTTTATACTTTATACTTCAGGAACAACAGGGAAACCAAAAGGGCTCGTTCATACCCATGGGGGGTATGCTGTTTATACCGCCACCACCCACAAATATGTATTTGATATCAAAGCGGAAGACCGCTGGTGGTGTGC
>JAPLDG010000220.1:0-973 GCA_026391845.1 Bacteroidota bacterium
AACGTTATGGGAATTGGGCATTGGTAGCCGGCGCTGCTGAGGGGATCGGAGAAGGTTTTACCACTCAGCTGGCATCCTGCGGATTCAACATCATCCTGGTGGATCAGAATGCAAATGCGATGCACGATCTCGCCGCAACAATTCAGCAGAAGTTTAGTGTTCAAACCATGGAATTGCACATCGACCTGGCTGCCCCTGATGCCGCGGATCAATGCGTGAAAGTTTCTGAAGCAACTGATTGCAGACTAATGGTTTATGTCGCTGCATACAGCAAGGTTCGCCGGTTTATTGACCTTGAGCGCAGTGAACTGGACGGATTCCTCTCTGTCAACACACGAACCCTTTTATACATGGTGCATGGTTTTTCGAGCCAGTTGATTTCAACGGGTAAAACCGGAGGAATCCTGCTGATCTCATCCCTGGCCGGATTGATCGGCCCGCAATACGTGGCGACCTATGCGGCTACCAAATCCTTCATCATTGCACTCACGGAAGGCCTCGAAGGGGAATTGAAAGCGCATGGCATTGAGATCACCGTTTGTTGTGCCGGAACCGTTTCAACACCGACTTACTGGAAAAGCAAACCAGCCTTTGATCAAATGAAACCGCTGGTGATGCAGCCGTTGGAGGTTGCCGCTTATGCCTTGAGTAAACTTGGAAAAAAGACGATTTGCATCCCCGGCCTGAAAAACCGGTTTCAATATTTCATTCTATTGCATCTACTACCGCGCCGGGTTGCAAATCGACTGGTTAACAATGCCATGAAGAAAATGTACGGGCCGCAAATCGCAAATCGTCATTCTTCAATCGAGTAATTCACAATCAGTTAGCGCTCCTCCAGCGGAATATAGCTTCTGGGCGGTTCTACGGTCTTGTATGCCGGCCGGATAATCCTTCGTCCGCTGATCATCTCTTCCAAACGGTGAGCGCACCATCCGCTGATGCGTGAAATGGCAAATAGTGGCGTATAGAG
>JAPLDG010000220.1:985-35999 GCA_026391845.1 Bacteroidota bacterium
GCAAATAATGGCGTATAGAGTTCCTTGGGAATCTTCAGGCATTCATAAACAAATCCTGAATAGAAATCAACGTTGGGAGATATCAGTTTATCCTGGGTTCCTTTGAATTCATAGAATATCTCCGGCCCGATGCGTTCAATGGCTTCATACAAGGCCATTTCATCCTCTCTACCCTTCTCTATGGACAGGAGGCGGGCTTTTTCCTTCAGCAGGATGGCCCTTGGATCAGAGACTGTGTAAACCGCATGTCCGAACCCATAAATTTTTCCTGATTTGTCATGAACCTCTTTCCGGGTGATTTTGCGCAGGTATTCAGCCACTTCATCATCATTGGCCCAGTTCTTTACGTTTGCTTTGATGTTTTCCATCATTTCAATCACCTGCAGGTTGGCGCCGCCATGCAACGGGCCCTTTAATGAGCCGATCGCTGCAACAATGGCTGAGTAGGTATCAGTACCGCTTGAACTAACCACCCGTGTTGTAAAGGTAGAGTTGTTTCCACCGCTGTGTTCGGCATGCAAAACCAGTGAAAGGTCAAGTAATTCGGCTTCCAGGGCAGTATAATCGTTGCCTTTCAGCATGTACAGGAAATTTGCAGCCGTACTTAACTTTTTATCCGGATACCTTACCGTAAGTGTGTCATAATAAATCAGATGGCGCATCGAATGATACGAATACACCGCGATGGTCGAAATCTTCGCGATGAGGCTGATGGATTGCCTCAGGATATTTTCAATTGACGTATCATCGGCCTTTTCATCCAGGGTATAGAGTGCCAGGATAGACCGTGCCAGCATGTTCATGATGTCTTTCCCCTTCATGGTCAGGATCATGTCGCGGTTGAAATTTTCGGGCAGTGCGCGCAATTCTGCAAGCCCGTCGGAAAATTTATCGAGTTCATCTTTCAGCGGAAGTCGTCCAAAAAGCAGCAGGAAAACCGTTTCATCGAACCCGGGGCGTTTTGCCTCCTGGCACCCATGAACCAGGTCGCGGATATCGATTCCACGGTAGATCAGTTTGCCGTCGATGGCTTCGAGCACTCCATTGATCTTCTCATATCCTACCACGCTGCCCACTCGCGTCAGCCCGACGAGTACGCCGGTATGATCGGCATTTCGAAGGCAGCGTTTGACATCAAATTGTTTGAAGAGACTCTCTTCTATGGTGCAGGATTCTTCGGTCAGTTTGGCCAGATCCTGCAGGAAATCAGCGATTATCATATGTTTCTGTTTTAGAGGGTTTTCATGTAATTGAGTGCGCTTCCTGCCTTGAACCAGTTGATCTGCAGGTCGCTGTAACTATGGTTAATGGTAATTTCTTCCTTCGTGCCATCCGCATGAACGAGCTTGAGGTTCAAGGGTTTACCCGGCTTGAATGTTTCCAGCCCGGCGATATCGTAAACGTCGTCCTCCCTGATTTTGTTGTAGTCATCGGGATTGGCAAAGGTGAGCGCCAGCATGCCCTGTTTTTTCAGGTTGGTTTCGTGGATCCGGGCAAAGGATTTAACCAATACCGCCCTCACCCCGAGATGGCGTGGTTCCATGGCGGCATGTTCGCGGGAAGAACCTTCGCCGTAATTTTCATCGCCAACGATGATCGTCGGGATTCCTTTGGCTTTGTAAAAACGGGCGGTATCCGAAACCGTTGAGGACTCACCGGTTACAGAATTTTTCACCGCATTGGTCTTTCCATTGAAAAAGTTAATGGCTCCCATCAGCAGGTTGTTCGAAATATTGTCGAGATGCCCGCGAAATTTCAGCCAGGGGCCGGCCATGGATATGTGATCAGTAGTACACTTGCCCTTTGCTTTGATCAGCAGGCGCATGCCTTCAATATCTTTTCCATCCCAGGATGTAAAGGGCTCGAGGAGCTGCAACCTGTCGGAATCGGGATTGACACTGACCTGGATGGCAGATGCATTTGCAGGTGGTGCCAGGTAGCCCGAATCTTTCACCTCAAAGCCATGCACGGGAAGTTCTTCTCCGCTTGGTTCGTCGAGCATGACCCGTTGTCCTGCTTCGTTGATCAGAAAATCCTTCAACGGGTTGAAGGTAAGGTTTCCAGCCAATGTCAATGCAGTCACAATTTCCGGAGATGCAATAAAGCTGTGGGTGCCGGCATTGCCATCATTTCGCTTGGCGAAGTTCCGGTTGAATGAATTCAGGATGGAATTCTTGCGGTCGGGGTCGTCCATTTTCCGAGACCATTGACCGATGCAGGGTCCGCAGGCATTGGCCATGATCACGCCGCCAATGTCATTGAAAACTTCCAGCAGGCCATCGCGCTTGCAGGTATATCGGATCTGCTCGGATCCGGGTGTGACGATGAATTCAGATTTCACCTTCAGTTTTTTCTCACTGGCCTGTCTGGCAACGGAAGCGGCCCGTGAAATATCTTCATAGGATGAATTGGTACAGGAACCGATCAATCCCACTTCGAGTGTTTCCGGATAGTCGTTCTCTTTCACAAAGGCTTTGAATTCAGAGATCGGATGTGCCACATCGGGCGAGAAGGGTCCGTTGATATATGGTTCCACTTCAGAAAGATTGATCCGGATAAACTGGTCGTAATACAATTCCGGATTCGCACAAACCTCGGAGTCAGGGACAAGGTAACCTGCATAGTTATCTGCCAGCACGGCAACTTCTGCACGGCCGGTCGCCTCGAGATAGGACTTCATTTTAGCGTCGTAGGAAAACACGGAGCAGGTTGCACCGATTTCTGCGCCCATGTTGCAGATAGTGCCCTTTCCGGTGCAGGAAAGCGAGGCTGCGCCTTCGCCGAAATATTCGACGACAAAGCCTGTTCCTCCTTTGACTGTAAGAATTCCGGCAATCTTCAGGATCACATCTTTGGCAGATGCCCAGCCGCTTAGTTTTCCGGTTAGTTCGATTCCCATGATTTTAGGCATTTTCAACTCCAGCGGCATGCCCGACATCACATCCACGGCATCTGCGCCGCCAACACCGATGGCCACCATGCCAAGTCCTCCGGCATTGGGTGTATGTGAATCGGTTCCTATCATCATCCCGCCCGGGAATGCATAGTTTTCAAAAATCACCTGATGGATGATGCCAGCACCGGGTTTCCAGAACCCAATGCCATATTTGGCCGATACCGTTTCAAGAAAATCGTAAACCTCCTTATTCTGAACCATGGCCGTTGCAAGGTCGGTCTTTACGCCAAGCTGAGCCTGGATCAGGTGATCGCAATGAACCGTTGAGGGGACTGCAGCAGTGTCGCGTCCGGCTGTCATGAATTGCAGCAATGCCATCTGTGCAGTGGCATCCTGCATGGCTACCCGGTCGGGCAAAAAATTGACATAATCGGCTCCCCGGTGATATGGCTCAGTTGGATTCAGATCGAATAAATGACCATACAGTATCTTTTCAGTCAGGGTTAAAGGTTTATCCAGTAACACTTTTGCCATGGAAACCCCATCTGATATTTTTTTGTAGGTATTTTGTATTGATTTAATATTCAGTAACATAAATGAATTGTTTGATGAATAAATGGCCGATATATTTAGAAGTGTAAATGTAACAGTTTTTCTGTCGCAGAACAAATTTTCGCACAACTAAAAGAAATTGGTATGATGAACGCTTTTTTTACATTTGCATTGTGAGATGAAATTTTCAAAAAATATTAATTTAACTTTCAATGCGTGAACTTTATCATCAGCACAAACTTTTTTTCCTGCTCCTGATTACCGGGGCGGTGGGATTCCTGGTTTGGTATTTCTCCAATATCGTCATCTTTATCATTGTTGCCAGTGTAATCTCCATCATCGGATCCCCGTTGGTTGAACTGTTCGACCGGATCAGGATTGGGCGATTCTCATGCCCGCATGGGCTGAGTGTTACGCTGACACTTTTACTCATCCTGTTCCTGTTCTTTGGCATGTTCAGTCTGTTTATTCCCCTGGTCATGAATGAAGCAACCCTGATCAGCAACATTGATGGCAAACAACTGGCAGCCTATTATCAGAATGATGTAACGCATCTCCAGCAAATGCTGATCAAATCCGGTGTCATGCCCCGCGGAACAACGATCGAATCGGCGGTCAAACAGGCCATTTTAAAAATCATTGACTTTGGCATGTTTTCCAATGTGCTTTCCTCCATTATTTCCTTCACGGGTACATTCTTTTTTAATCTTTTTTCAATCGTTTTTCTCTCATTTTTTTTCCTGCAGGATCATAAAATGCTGCCCCGGTTCATCATGCTTGTTACCCCTGAGAAATATGAAGAACAGATTAAAAACGTGATGTATAAGAGTAAAGACCTTTTGTCGAGATACTTCATCGGCCTCATCATCCAGATCATGGCAAATATAATTACCTATTCACTGGCCTTGTATATTGTTGGTGTGCCAAGTCCGCTGGTGATTGGTTTCTTTACCGGCATCATCATCATTGTTCCCTACCTGGGAGGCATTATCTCCATGATGATGGGTGTGATTCTTGGTGTAACCGGCGTAATCAGCACTGGCGATTATGCCATGATCATGCCGATGGCTCTTCGCATCATTGCCGCCATGTTTGTCGTACAAACAATTGACAACAATGTATTTGCCCCGCTGATCCAGGGAAAAAGCGTGAAAGCCCATCCTGTTGAGATTTTCCTGGTTGTTATCGCTGCAGCCAGTCTGGGCGGCATTGCCGGAATGATCGTAGCCGTTCCTGCCTACGGTTTTGTAAAAATTGTCGCCCATGAATTTCTGAGCAATTTCAGAATTATTCGCCAAATCTCAGAAAATGGTTAACTTTGAGTCCGTATTGTTAAAAAAACCAAAATGGCTAATTCAGGTTCAAAAGTATTGCTGGCCGCCCTCGTGGGAGTGGCAGCGGGTATAGGTGTAGGCATGCTGATCGCCCCGGCGAAGGGTTCCAAAACCCGTAAACGGCTGAAAAAACGCATCATGGGCATTGCCGACATGATGCAGGATGATCTTTCTGAGAAGGTCAATGCATTTAAATCGGCCTTCTCCCGGGAGGAACAGGATGAACTTTCCAGGGAGGAGCAATGGGTGGATGAAGTGAAGAAAAAGGAGGGAAAGTAATGGGACCGGGAAAAATTTCTGACAATGTATCCCTGCTCACAGAGAATGTCAAAGATTATGTGAACCTGAGGATTGATCTGGCAAAACTGATCCTTACCGAGAAGATCGCAAAACTGGCTGCTTTTTTTCTGATTTCAGTGATTTACTTCATCCTTGCCATGTTCCTGCTGGGCCATGTTCCTGCTGCTGTTTCTCACCCTGGCCTTTGTATTCTGGTTTGCCAATGATATCGGGCCGGCCTGGCTTGGTGCCCTCATCGTTACAGCCTTCTACATTCTTCTTGGTCTGCTGATCTTTGTCAAGCGCCACCAGTTCTTTATCAATCCACTGGTTACCCAATTAACTAAAATCCTGATGGAGGACAAAGATGAAAACGAGTAAGCGGTATTTGGTACAACCAGACAAAATCCATTCGCTGGAAGACATCAGAATGGAAAAACTGCGATTACGCATTGAAATTCTGAAAACGGAGCAAAACATCCATTCCGGATACCAGGATATCCTCCAGGCATTGACTTTCAAGAACCTGGCTTCAACGATGATCAACGACATTTCGGCATCCTCCTCGGTGATCTCCTCCGTGATGTCTTTCGGTAAATCCATTGTGGCCAAACGAAAGAAAAAGAAACACGATAAGCTGAAGGCTGCCGGCGACAATCAGGAACCATGACCCTGCGATTGATCCGGGGAATAAACCTGATTAAAATTTCGTTCAGTTACCTGATTTCCCGATGGTCGAAAAAGGTAGTTCACTGGGGAAATCCGGTTGCTGCAAGCATTGAGCCAAACAACACCTGTAACCTGCGCTGCCCCGAATGTCCTGCCGGAATGCATGAGTTAACCCGCCCGACCGGTTTCATGCACCCGGATTTGTTTCAATCGGTCATCGATCAGCTTTTGTCTCATCTCTCCTGGCTCACGCTCTATTTCCAGGGAGAACCCTACCTCAGCAGGCATTTCTTTGACTTTATTGCCCTGGCCCGATCAAAAAGAATATTTGTCTCAACCTCAACCAATGGCCATTTTCTGGATGAAAATTCAGTACGAAAAACAATCGACTCGGGATTGAACCGGTTGATTATTTCGGTAGACGGAGCTGATCAGCAGAGTTATGAAATGTACCGCACGGGGGGAGATTTCGAAAAAGTGATCACAGGAATCCGTTTGCTGGTAAGTGAAAAAAAACGTCGGAAAACCAATACGCCGGAAATTATTTTACAGTGCCTGCTCCTGAAATCCAATGAGAATCAATTGGATGAAATACGCAGTCTGGCAAAGGAATTGGGTGTTGACAAACTGGAATTCAAAACCGCCCAGTTCAATGATTATAAGCATGGAAATTCATTGATGCCTGATAATCAGCGTTATTCAAGGTATCGGAAAGAGGGGATACAGCAATATTCTTCAAAAAACCGGCTGCCTGATGCTTGTTTCCGCATGTGGAGTTCCTGTGTCATCAGCTGGGACGGAAAAGTGGTTCCCTGTTGTTTTGACAAAGATGGAGAACATGTGATGGGTGACCTTACCACAGAAAAATTTCGGAGCATCTGGGAAGGCAAATCAATGAATGAGTTCAGAAAGAAGATTTTACAAAATCGTAAATCGATCGGAATTTGCATGAATTGTTCGCAGCACTATTAAGCAATGAAAGCAATGAAGGCAATGAAAGCAATGAAGGCAATTTGAATGGTGATATTACAGAAAATGAAAAAAATTCTCAAGTTGTTTACGGTTTTGACCATAATGTTTCTTTCGGTCGTCTGTCGATCGCAGAACAAGGTGAACTCGTATCAGAAATTTGATTATGGCTCGAATTCTCAATTGGGCAAGTATCTTCAAACCAGGGACTTCAACCTGTATTTTGAAGTCTATGGAAAAGGCGCCCCTGTGCTGGTGATCCACGGAAATGGCGGATCCATTTCATCCATGAAAGAACAGATCCCCTGGTTTTCAAAAAAACATCAGGTTATCGCTGCCGACAGCCGTTCGCAGGGAAAATCGAAGGATGCAGCCGATTCTCTCTCCTACGAGATGATGGCCGATGATTACAATGCACTTATGGACTCGTTACACCTTGACTCTGCGATGGTGATTGGCTGGAGCGACGGTGGAATCATCGGCTTGTTGCTGGCCATCAGGCATCCTGAAAAAGTGAGAAGACTGGTTATCACCGGAGCCAACATCCGGCCTGATTCAACTGCCGTGTCTGCAGCTGATATTCAGTCCATGAAACAACAGGTGCTTGAACTTCAGAAGCAAAAACAAACCCCGAAGATAAAAAACGACACCAAACTGACCCGGCTGATGATTGATGAACCAAATATATCCCTGGCATCATTGCAGCAGATTCGCTGCCCAGTTTTAGTCATAGGTGGTGACCATGACATCATCAAGACTGAACACACCGTTGAAATTTATCGCAGCATCCCGGGCGCCAGTTTATGGATTTTACCAGGCTCGGGCCACGACACCTGCATCAGGTTCAAAGATGATTTTAACATCCAGGCAGAAAGATTTTTTAACAAATGACACGATGATCATTGAAGCTTGCGTAAATTCCGCTGTCTCTGCCATAGAAGCTCAAAAAGGTGGCGCCGACCGGGTGGAACTCTGTGAAAACCTGCATGATGGCGGAACCACTCCCAGTGCCGGATCTATCCGTTTTGCACGAAAAAACCTGAACATATCGCTTTTTGTGATGATCAGGCCCCGGGGCGGTGACTTTCTTTATTCCGAGGCTGAATTCAACATCATGCAGGAGGATATCCGGGTGGCTAAAAAAACCGGCGCCGACGGCGTTGTATTCGGCATCCTTCTGCCCGATGGCACCGTGGACGTGAAACGCATGAACATGCTGGTCAAACTTGCCCGGCCAATGGGTATCACCTGCCATCGGGCCTTCGATATGGCGGCCGACCCATTCCGTGCCATGGAAGATCTGATCGGGACAGGCATCGACAGGATACTGACCTCCGGACAACAGCCTTCCGCTATTCAAGGCGCCGGGTTGATCAGGGATTTAATCCTCAAATCGGCAAACCGGATCATCATCATGCCCGGATGTGGTGTAAAAGAACACAATGCTATCCAATTGATTGAAACCACCGGGGCCAAAGAGGTGCATATTCACCTGGATAAACAGGCAAACAGCCATATGCAATTCAGACAATCATCGGTTTACATGGGAAAACCCGGCCAGTCGGAATTTGACCATCCCGTGGCTGATTGGGAGAGAATAAAGGAATTTAGATTGAGGATTGATGGTGCGTGACACGTGACACGTGACACGTGACGCGTGACGGGGTTCAGATAGCAAAGCGTTTTACGTCTTCTTCGGTGATTGATCCTTCGCAGAGGATGGCGAGGCGTTCTACCACGTTTTTCAGTTCACGGATGTTTCCCGACCATCGGATTTGTTGCAACGCTGACATAGCTTCGGTGGTAATTTCCATGGCAGGTTTGCCCATTCCGGTAGAGAAATCGGACAGGAATTGTGTGACCAGCAAAGGTATATCGTCGATCCGCTTGTGAAGAGGCGGAACTTCGATTACGATCACGCTCAGCCTGTGATAGAGGTCTTCACGAAATGTTTTGCCGATAATTTCCTCCCGGATGTTTTTATTGGTGGCAGCAATCACGCGCACATCAACCGGAATTTCCTTCTCTCCTCCCACACGCGTGATCTTGTTCTCCTGCAGGGCCCGCAACACTTTCGACTGTGCTGAAAGGCTCATATCCCCGATCTCATCCAGGAAGAGGGTCCCGCCGCTGGCCTGCTCAAAATCACCCTTATGCTGCTTGATTGCTGAAGTAAACGACCCTTTTTCATGGCCAAAAAGGTTGCTCTCGATCAGCTCGGCAGGAATGGCAGCGCAGTTCACTTCGACAAATGGCCCGTTGCACCGGTTGCTCAATGCGTGCAAATGCCGTGCAACCAATTCCTTACCGGTACCGTTTTCACCGGTAATCAGCACCCGGGCATCGGTAGGGGCCACCTTCGCAATCATGGCCCTGATCTGGAGCATTGGTTCGCTCAACCCGATCATTTCGTAGTTGGCTCCGATCCTGCGTCGCAGCAGTCGGGTTTCGTCAACAAGACGTGAACGGTCCAGCGCGTTACGCAAGGCAACGAGCAGCCGATTCAGGTCAATGGGCTTGGCGATATAATCATATGCTCCTTTTTTAATGGCCTCCACCGCCGTATCAATGGTGCCATGGCCAGAGATCATGATGACGGGGGTATCTGCAATTTCGAATATTTTAGAAAGCACCTCGATGCCATCCATTTTCGGCATCTTGATATCACACAGGATCACATCGTATTTATGTTCCCTGATCATCTGCAATCCAGCCTCCCCGTCAGGTGCCTCATCGACCAGGTACTTCTCATATTCAAGAATCTCACGCAAGGTGTTCCGGATGCTTCTTTCGTCGTCAATAACTAATATCCTGGACATAAATGGGCTGAAAATTAGGTTCGCTTCATTTGCTAATTAGTTGGCAGTTGGCAGTCTGCAGTTGGCAGTCTGCAGTTGGCAGTTGGCAGTCACGCGTCACGCGTCACGCGTCACGTGTTATAATTCCACTGTCAAAGGTAAGTTAACTTTGGATAACTTTGTACCATGGCGCCAATCCTTCAATCGATCTGCGGTTTTTTATTCCGATCTTTGGTAATTGTGTGTTTTTCTGGCATTTTCACCTCCGGATACGCACAGTTTTCACAGTTTTCCGGTCTCTCACTGAAATTTCCATGGGCCGGGGGGTTGAATTCCTGCCAGTTCTGTGCCATCGACCTCAACAACGACGGGATCAAAGACCTGCTGATCTTCGACCGGCACGGCAATCGCAAGCTGACATTTATCAATCACGGAACACCGAATGCCATCGATTATACATTTGCACCTGATTTTGCACTGCAACTGCCTGATTTGCATGATTGGGTGATTACCGCTGATTACAATTCCGACGGCAGGCAGGACATCTTCACCTATGGGATGGGCGGCGTACGAGTTTTTGAAAACATTTCTGATACCTCGTTGAAATTCAAACTGATCACCGATTTACTGGAGTCCTACTATTATACCGGAAAAGTGGGCATCCTGGTCACCGACGTTGACTACCCCGCCCTTTCTGATATCGACAACGATGGAGATCTGGACCTGCTGACTTTTTTCGGCCTCGGTTCGTATGTGGAATATCATAAAAACATCTCCATGGAAAAGTATGGCCACCGCGACAGTCTAGATTTTAAACTCGCCGACCCCTGCTGGGGGAAATTTAAAGAAAGTGAGGGTGGAAACAGAATAACCCTGAATGCCGGCTGCCCCCTCGCTGCAGATCAAATTTCAAATTTCAAATTTCAGATTTCAGATTTCAAATTGCAAATTGCAAATTGCAAATTGCAAAACACAAAATCAAGACACACAGGTTCTACCTTGCTAGCCATCGATCTCAACAACGACGGGCTTAAAGACCTCATATTAGGGGATGTAGATTATCCCGGACTCGTTGCACTTTATAATGGCGGAACTCACGATTCGGCTTTCATAGTGGCCCAGGATACCACATTCCCGGCAACATCAAAGCTGGTGGACCTTTTCTCATTTCCCGCGGTTTCAAACATCGATATTGACAATGATGGGCTTAATGACCTGCTGGTCTCTCCGTTTGACCCTGCCCTTTTTACTTCTGACAACTACAACTGTGTTTGGTTCTATAAAAACACCGGATCGAATGTTCAACCAGTTTTCGAGTTTCAGACCGAAGATTTATTTCGAAGTGAAATGATGGACTTCGGATCGGCCTCCCATCCGGTATTATATGATTTTGACGGTGACGGACTGGAGGATCTGTTTGCCGGAGACAACGGAACCTACGATTCTTCCTATTATCAGGATGCACAGCTGCACTCAGTTTACACTTCAAAAATTGCCTTTTTCAGGAATACCGGAACGAAATCAAGACCCTTGTTCACTTCTTTAACCAGCGATTTGGCCGGGATTTCCGGAATGGGTCTGCGTGGCGCTTATCCCACTTTTGGTGATTTGAATGGCGACAGCCATCCGGATATGCTGGTTGGGAACAGTGACGGCACTTTAATTTTATTCATTAACTCAGGTATCGATTCAGTTGTTCCTCAATTTGAAACACCTCTCCGGCACTGGCAGGGCATCGATGTCGGAAATTACAGCGCTCCGCAACTCTTTGACCTGGATAAGGACAACATTCCAGACCTGATCATCGGAGAGCCTGCCGAAAATCCATCATTTAAGATGGTTACAGACAGTCTGGGAAAGGTGAATGTGACCAATTACAACCTCTCATATAACGGCTACAGTGCGCCTTGTTTTTCCAGAAAGCCCGATGGAACAA
Source organism: Bacteroidota bacterium (assembly GCA_026391845.1). GTDB lineage: Bacteria > Bacteroidota > Bacteroidia > Bacteroidales > FEN-979 > CAIVAT01. The sequence goes on from JAPLDG010000220.1 coordinate 12,419, forward strand.
CTTTTCTGATTGCCGGTTCTGACGAAGGCCGTATTCACTATTTCGAGAACATCGATAACAACCTGAATGGAAAATTCAAGGAGGCCGGCGGCCTCTACAACTGGATTTCATCAACCCCTGCCGACACACTTTTCGGCTGGCAGACATCCCCAACCATCGGCCATCTGACAGATCCTGTTGATTTTGACATGATCACAGGAAATTTCGCCGGAGGATTGAATTATATTTCCAAACGATCCCCGGTTGGCATTTCAGAATCCCATCCTGTTCAGCCATGTTCCATGAAGGTCTATCCCAACCCCGCGGACAGGATGGTCACGATTCATCTGGATGAAAAAAACCAGAAACAAATGGCCGGTAGTATTGCTAATCTGTATGGACAGAAAGTCATTGAATTTCAACATTTCAAAACCACGACTCTTCCTGTTGCCAAACTTCCCTCCGGAACCTATGTGATACACCTTGGGGAAGTTACCGCTAACCTGATTGTTATTCATCCCTGATTCATTTACACTTTTTTTTGCTTCCTCTTTTTCTTTGTGGCTCTCAGTGTCATCTTCCCTGTGAGAACCACCCGGGAAATTTTATGATTAACGCAGGATAATACCCTTTTTCAAAAAAGTTATTAACATATTGGAGAAAAGTGGAGGGAAGTGGAGGAATTTTACCCTATATTTACACTCGAAAATAAAACAGGTGTCAACAACAAACTTAATCGGTGAATTTGAGTGCAGGCTTGATGATAAAAGCCGCATCATTCTTCCTTCCGCGCTGAAAAAGCAGATCAGTCCGGAAGCCAATGACAAGTTTGTCATCAATCGCGGTTTTGAAGGCTGCCTGGTGCTCTACCCACAGCATATATGGGATGAAACTACCCGTAAAATGAACAGTCTCAATCTGTTCATCAAAGATCACAGGCAATTTGTCAGGGCTTTCAACAATGGCGCTACAGCGCTTTCGCTCGACAGTCAGAACAGGTTGCTGTTGCCAAAGCCGTTGCTTGATTTTGCCTCCATTGACCGGGAGATTATTTTGTTTGCCTATTCCGACCGGATAGAGGTATGGAATAAAAAAACATACCTGGAACTGGTATCAAATGAGCCGGCAGATTTTGCGCAACTGGCAGAAAAAGTAATGGGGAACCCGAAAATTAGCGATGCCGGCGATGATCTATCATAAAAGTGTTTTACTTGATCAAAGCATCGCAGCGCTGAATCTCAGGCCAGAAGGTGTTTATGTTGATGCCACGTATGGTGGTGGAGGGCATGCAAAAGCCATGCTCGATCAGATGCAGGGAGGGAGGCTGGTTGCCTTTGATCAGGATGAAGAGGCCATCCAAAACCGGATTGATGATCCGCGGCTGGTCATGGTCAACAACAATTTCCGCTTCCTCAGAAATTTTTTAAAGCTGCACCATGCTTCGCCGGTTGACGGGATCCTGGCTGACCTCGGAATCTCATCCCACCAGATCGATCAGCCTGAACGCGGATTTTCAACGAGGTTCGACGGCATCCTGGACATGCGCATGGATCAGAAAAAAAAACAAACTGCCAGGGATATTGTAAATCACTATAGTGAAGAGACCCTGAGCAACCTGTTTTTTACTTACGGTGAAATCAGAAATGCCCGGAAACTGGCATCAAGGATTGTGGAGGCAAGAAAAATAAAATCGGTGGAAACAACCAGCGCATTGAAAGAAATTGCGAATACCTGCGCCGAACGGGGTAAAGAATTCAAGTACCAGGCTCAGCTGTTTCAGGCATTGCGGATTGAGGTGAACCAGGAGATGGAAGCATTGAGGGAATTTTTAAAGCAAGCCCCACAAGCGCTAAAACCGGGAGGCAGGTTCGTTGTAATATCGTATCATTCGCTGGAAGACAAACTGGTGAAAAATTATTTCCGGTCAGGGAATTTCGATGGAACAGTGGAAAAGGACTTTTACGGAAATGTGCTTGCACCGATGAAAGTGATTACCCGCAAAGCCATTGTTCCGTCGGATCAGGAAATTGAAGAAAACAGCCGTTCCCGCAGCGCCAGGTTGCGGGTAGCCGAAAAAATTTAAGGGTGAAGGAAAATCTGAAATATAATACGTTGAATCATGGGTTGAATGGTCCTATCAGGGGTTTGCATTACCCGAACAAGCGAAAGAACCTGTCAAAGCTGTTAAAAAAAGCAATAAAAGCCGCAAGGCAGTTCAGGAATTTCTTGGTGGCGACTACCTTTCAAAGGAGTGGGTGACCGGAAATATCAGCTATATTCTGTATGTGGCGCTGCTTGCCATGATTTATATCGCCAACACGTATTATACAGAAAAAAAATTCAAGGCCATCGAACGCACAAAAGTCGAACTGAAGGAGTTGCGTTATGAATATATAACCACCAAATCGATACTGATGTTTCAGGGACGACAGTCAGAAATATCGAAACGTGCTGTGATCCAAGGGCTCAGGGAAGCAAAAATGCCACCTTTTAAAATTCTTTATTCAAGCGAATCACTTCAACTGAAGAAACAATAAGGCAATGAAGCAGATCAAGAAAGACATATTGATCCGTGTTTACCTGGTTTATCTGGCAGTATTGCTGTTCGGGCTCTTTATTATTGCCAGGGTCGTGATGATCCAGCAATTTGAAAAGAAAGAGTTCATGGAGATGGCGAAAAAACAGGAGATCCATCTGTTTGAAATGGAGGCGATCCGGGGCAACATCCTTGCCGATGACGGGAGCCTGCTCGCTGTTTCCATCCCCATCTTTGAAATTCGTATGGATGTGATGACCGACTCCCTCACCGATGAAGTGTTCCGCAACAACGCTGACTCCCTGTCAATTTGCCTGTCCCGGCTGTTTAAAAACCGGACACCCTCAGAATATAAAGACATGTTATGGGAAGGCAGACGAAACCAGAACCGCTATCTCCTCATCCAGCGTGATGTGACCTATCCTGAGTTGAATCAAATGAGGCATTTCCCGATTTTCAAACGGGGAAAATTCAAAGGCGGGCTGATCGTAATTGCTGACTATCAGCGTGAACTCCCTTATAAATCGCTTGCCAGGCGCATCATCGGATATGAAAGCGGAGAGAAGCCAAACCAGGTATTTGTAGGTCTGGAGGGGTCGTTTACAAAAAACCTGCAGGGCATAAAAGGTCAGCGTCTTATGCGCAGAATCGGTGGAATGGCCTGGGTGCCGGTTGACCCTGAAAGTCAGATTGAGCCTCAAAACGGCAATGACATCATCACCACCCTTGACGTGAACCTCCAGGACCTGGCGGAATCATCCCTTCGGAAAGAACTCATTGCCGACAGCGCCGATCATGGCTGTGTGATTCTGATGGAAGTGAAAACAGGTTACCTGCGCGCCATGGCCAATCTTGGCCTCACTAAAAAAGGAACCTACGAAGAGATTTTCAATTACGCCATTGGCGAGAGCCAGGAAACGGGTTCAACATTTAAACTGGCTTCGTTTCTGGTAGCCCTCGATGATCGAAAAATAGATCTCACCACACCTATCAATTGTTCCGGTGGCATTACCTATTACTCAGGTCGTAAGATGGAGGACTCCCATCATGGCCTTGGCGTGCTTCCCGCGCTGCAGGTATTTGAAAAATCGTCGAATGTGGGCACTTCAAGAATGGTCTATACAGCGTATTCCGACTCGGCTCAGGCATATATCGACGGCCTTTACAGAATCGGGATCAACCGGCCACTCGGGCTTCAAATCGCAGGAGAAGGAAGGCCATATATTAAAAACACAAAAAGCAAATATTGGTCGGCACTTTCACTTCCATGGATATCAATTGGTTATGAAATATCCCTTGCCCCTATCCATCTCCTTGCACTTTATAATGCTGTGGCAAATAATGGCGTGATGGTGAAGCCGCTCTTTGTCAGGGAAATTCGTAAAAACGGCAGGTTGGTCCAGCGTTTTAACCCTGTGGTAATCAATCCTCAAATCGTATCTCCCTGGGCCATTCAACAAGCCAAAAAATTGCTCGAAGGCGTTGTGGAAGAGGGCACAGGAGCCAGTATCAAGTCGCCAAACTATAAAATTGCCGGAAAAACAGGTACCTGTCAGATTGCAGCCGGAAACAAAGGCTATCGACAGGGAACAAAACAGGTTCAATATAAAGGATCATTTGTTGGATATTTTCCTGCCGACAATCCCAAATATTCCTTGATTGTGGTTATTGTCAACCCCAGAAAAGGAAAGTACTATGGAGGAGCCGTGGCCGCACCGGTTTTTCGCGAATTATCGGATAAACTTTACGCGATACGCCCCGACATTTTAATCCCGTTACCTGTTGACACGATCTCCTCACCCCTTCCTTACGCCCAGGCCGGTCAGATGAAAGATCTCTCAGAGGCATTTTCAATGCTCAGTATGAATGCCAGACCGGAGAACAGGCAATCAACCTGGGTACGTCCGGAAGAATCTTATCAAAAAATTGTTCTTTCCCCGGAAGCAGTTTCAAAAGGGATCATGCCCGATGTTTGCGGTATGGGACTGAAAGATGCGCTTTTCCTGCTGGAACAGCAAGGATTAAATGTGCTGGTGAATGGCAAGGGAACGGTTGTAAAACAATCCATCAACCCGGGGCTTACCATATATAAAGGTATGCCAGTGGTCATAGAACTGAAATTGAAACAAGACAAACCCAAAATGCAGGTATGATGTTGCTCCGGGATATCATCGGTAATTTTTCGATTGCTGGCATTACAGGCAGTGCAGATATCGCCATCAGCGGGATTCAGTTCGATTCACGCAAAGTGATGCCCGAAAACTTGTTTTTTGCCATTCGGGGCACGACATCAGACGGGCATGATTTTATTCAGACAGCCATTGAAAAAGGCGCATCAGCCATAGTTTGTGAAGAGTTGCCCGCAACTCCCCGGGATGGAATCACCTTCGTTGTTGTTTTGAAAACCAACCAGGCCCTGGGAGTGATGGCCTCCAGGTTCTTTGGCAATCCTTCTGAAAAACTCAAGTTGATCGGAGTGACAGGAACCAATGGAAAAACGACTATCGTGACATTGCTTTACAGATTGTTTCTGGAACTTGGTTATGGTGCCGGCCTGATATCAACCATCAGCAACAAGATAAACCAGACTGAACTACCGGCTACCCATACCACCCCCGATCCTGTACAACTGAATGAATTGCTCGCACGCATGGTCAGAGAGGGTTGTGAATATTGTTTCATGGAGGTCTCCTCCCATGCAGTTGATCAGCAACGGATTGCCGGCCTTACCTTTGCCGGTGGCATTTTCACAAACCTCACCCATGATCATCTTGATTACCATAAAACCTTTGACGCCTATCTGCGGGCAAAAAAAACCTTTTTTGACCAACTTCCGGCATCCGCTTTCGCCCTGGTGAACAAAGATGATAAAAATGGCAGGGTAATGGCGCAAAATACACAGGCAGCCAGGGTTACCTACAGCCTTCAGGCTATGGCCGATTTCCGTTGCAAGATCATTGAAAACCAGTTTCATGGAATTCATCTGAATCTCGATGGCCACGAAGTATGGTTTAAACTTATCGGAACTTTCAATGCCTACAACCTGCTCGCTGTATATGGTGCAGCAGTACTGCTCGGACAGGACAAAACAGAGGTGCTGACAAGGCTTAGCCGGATGGAGCCTGTTGCCGGCCGGTTTAATTATGTGATGTCACCAGACAAGATCACAGGTATTGTTGATTATGCGCATACACCGGATGCATTGAAAAATGTACTGGAAACAATCAATGAAATCCGCTCACACCATGAGCAACTGATCACAGTGGTTGGCGCAGGAGGAAACCGGGATGCAGCAAAGCGGCCTGTCATGGCTAAAATCGCTGCCAACCTAAGCAACAGGGTTATCCTTACTTCCGACAACCCGCGTTTTGAAGAACCTGAAACGATTGTAGCCGAAATGCAGGCAGGGGTAGAGATTCATCAGGCAAAAAAGGTGCTTGTCATTGTCAACCGCCTGGAAGCCATTAAAACCGCCTGTGCACTCGCCAAACCCGGAGACATCATCCTGATTGCCGGCAAAGGACATGAAAACTATCAGGAAATCAAAGGAATAAGACACCATTTTGACGATAAGGAGACTCTTCAGGAAATTTTCGTGAACAATAACATGGTAAACCGCTAACCCTATGTTGTACTATCTGTTTACATGGTTGCATAAAGCATTCAACATCCCCGGAGCCGGTGTATTTCAATACATTTCATTCAGGGCGGCTGCGGCGCTGATCACCTCGTTGTTCATTTCAATGATCATCGGAAAGCGGCTGATCGACTTCCTGCGGAAAAAACAGGTCGGTGAAACAGTGCGTGACCTGGGACTGGAAGGGCAAACGATGAAACAAGGAACCCCGACGATGGGCGGTCTTATCATCCTGGCCGCCATCCTGATTCCATCCCTGCTGTTTGCAAAGCTGAACAACCTTTACATCATCGTGATCCTGGTAGCCACGGTATGGCTGGGATTGATCGGCTTTCTCGATGACTACATCAAAGTTTTTAAAAAAGATAAAAAAGGGTTGCCAGGCAAATTGAAAATCCTCGGACAGGTGGGAATTGGTCTGATCGTTGGCTTCACCATGTACTTCAGCGACAGCATTGTGATCCGTGAGCGGGTAAGACAAACCGCCTATGTACCCACCGCCGATGTTTTTGCCATGGAATCAACCACGGATAAAAGTAGAATATTCTCCAAAACACCTGTAAAATCAACTAAAACGACCATCCCATTTGTAAAAAACAACGAGTTTGATTACAGTACATTCGTTTCATGGATTGGTGAAGGTGCAAAAAAATGGACCTGGCTGGCGTTTATCCCCATTGTCATATTTATCATCATCGCTGTTTCGAACGGAGCAAATCTCACGGATGGTCTTGACGGGCTTGCAACCGGTTCATCGGCCATTATCGGACTCACCCTGGGGGTTCTCGCCTATGTTTCAGGCAATATTGTGTTCGCCAATTATCTGAATATCATGTACATTCCAAACACAGGTGAGCTCACCATTTACATTTCGGCATTTGTTGGCGCGTGCATCGGATTTCTTTGGTATAACTCTTTCCCGGCCCAGGTATTCATGGGAGATACCGGGAGTCTGGCCCTGGGGGGAATCATTGCCGTTTTTGCCATCCTGATTCGCAAAGAGATCCTCATCCCGATTTTTTGCGGAGTCTTTCTCGCTGAAAACCTGTCGGTGGTAATGCAGGTCACCTGGTTCAAATATACAAAACACAAGTATGGGGCGGGGCGCCGGATATTCAAAATGTCGCCCCTTCATCACCATTTTCAAAAACTTGGCTATCATGAGTCAAAGATCGTGATGAGATTTTTGATCGTTGGCATCATGCTGGCCGTTTTAACCATTGTCACACTCAAACTAAGATAGAACCCATGACATTCGAAGCCCTCGCAAGACAAGGACAAACAACCGTATATCATTCACTGGTGGCCTCCATCGGTCCTAAGATCCGTGAAATCCGGAAAGAGTTTATCAAGGAGAGCTTTTATGGATTTCAGCAGGTTGAGCATCGCCTCGAAACCGTTGTAATCATCAAAGACATGGAATTTATCAACGATTCTAAATCATCAACCGTTAATTCTACCTGGTTTGCCCTGGAAAGCACGCTGCGACCGATCATCTGGATCGTAGGAGGCGTTGAGCCCGGTAACGATTATTCCATCCTGCGTAACCTTGTACGAACAAAGGTAAAAGGAATGATATGCCTTGGATTAGACACATCCAGCATTCATGAAGCTTTTGAAGAGCTTGAGATCCCCATGGTTGATGCATTGTCGATGGAAGAAGCAGTTCAGACTGCTTATTACATGGGGGCCAGCGGAGATGCGGTTCTGCTGTCGCCTGCATGTCCGTCGTTCGACCTTTTCGACGACTACGAAGAGCGTGGAAAAGCATTTCGCAAAGCAGTTAAAAATCTATAAGCCGGTTTCTGCATGCTCAAAATGGCCAAAGATATTAAGGGAGATAAGGTGATCTGGATCGTCGTCGTGATCCTTTGCGTTTTTTCATTGCTTGCCGTTTACAGTTCAACCGGCACGCTTGCCTATAAAAAACAGCAAGGCAATACGGAGTATTACCTTTTTAAACATTTCATGATCCTGATTTTCGGACTGGGACTTATGTATGTTACCCACCTTGTGAAGTACACCTATTTTTCCCGGATCTCACAAATCGGGTTGTTCCTTACCTTCCCTTTGCTGCTCGTAACGCTGATTTCCGGAACAAACCTCAATGAAGCAAACCGGTGGCTTACTGTTCCGATCGTAAACCTGACCTTTCAGAGTTCCGATGTGGCGAAACTCTTTCTCATCATGTATCTTGCCAGGGTGCTCAGCAAGAAACAGGAACTAGTCCAGGATTTTCGCAAAGGATTTCTGCCGGTGATCATTCCCGTGATCGTGGTTACCCTGTTGATCCTGCCGGCCAACTTTTCAACCGCCGCCATTCTGTTTGTCACCTGCATCGTGCTGATGTTCATCGGTCGCATCAGCCTGAAATACATGGTTTCACTTGCATTGCTTGGCATTGCAGGAATTGTGATGATCTTCATGCTGTCAAAAACATTTCCTGCCCTGTTTCCCCGCGGAACAACCTGGGTTGCACGCATCGATCACTTCATCAACAAACAAGAGGCGGATCCTGACGCCACCTACCAGGTTGACCAGGCTAAAATTGCAATCGTGCAGGGAGGAATACTCGGTAAATCACCAGGGAAAAGCACGCAGCGAAATTTCCTGCCTCATCCCTATTCCGATTTCATATTTGCCATTATCATTGAAGAGTATGGACTGGTTGGAGGCAGTTTCGTGTTATTGCTGTACCTGATTTTGTTTTTCCGTGTAATCCGCATCGCTACTAAAAGCCAGGGAAATTTCGGTTCGCTCCTGAGCATCGGGATTGGTTTCAGCCTGGTATTCCAGGCGCTCATCAACATGGCAGTGGCTGTTAACCTGTTTCCGGTTACCGGTCAAACCCTTCCCCTGGTCAGCATGGGCGGAACATCTATCTGGTTTACAAGCATTTCACTCGGAATTATCTTGAGTGTCAGCCGTACAGCCGAAATTGAAACCAAGGATGGTACCGAGGTCGAAATTCTGCAGGAACCAAATCTGAGTAAAAACCTTAAAACGGTTCCGGCCCTATGATACGAGTCATCATCAGCGGAGGAGGTACCGGCGGGCATATATTCCCGGCAATAGCCATTGCCAATGCCCTGAGGGCAAAAGTCGTGGATATCGACATCCTTTTTATCGGCGCTAAAGGGCGGATGGAGATGGAAAAAGTGCCTAATGCAGGGTATGTGATCAAAGGCCTTCCCATCAGCGGATTCCAGCGACGGCTGACCTTGAAAAACCTCTCCTTTCCTTTTAAACTGGCCGACAGCCTCCTGAAGGCACGTTCAATCATCGCGAAGTTTAATCCGGATGTGGTCATTGGCGTAGGTGGTTACGCCAGCGGGCCGACCTTGCGCATGGCTGCCTATAAAAAAATCCCGTCGCTCATCCAGGAACAGAATTCATTTCCTGGTGTAACCAACAGACTCCTGGGCGGCAGAGTTCAAAAAATCTGTGTGGCGTATGAAGGCATGAGCCATTATTTTCCGGAAAGTAAAATTGTGCTTACCGGAAATCCGATCCGGCAGGATCTGGTGCAGATTTCAGGCAAGAAGGACGAGGCAATGAAACATTTCGGGCTGATTCCACACGCAAAGACCCTGCTGGTGATCGGTGGCAGCCTTGGTGCAGGAACAATCAACCAGGCCATGCTGAAATTTATCAGGGAATTTGGCTCCAATGACCAGATTCAAATACTCTGGCAGACAGGAAAAAATTATTACGAAAATGTCATTGAGAGCGCACAGCGCGACAAATTACAAATTAAAAATTACGAATTACAAAAACTGGTCATTCTGCCATTTATTGACCGCATGGATCTGGCCTATGCCGCCGCCGATCTCATTGTATCCCGTGCCGGCGCCATTGCCATTTCTGAACTATGCGTCGTTGGGAAACCGGCTATTCTGGTTCCGTCGCCCAATGTAGCTGAAGACCACCAGATGAAAAATGCCCGGGCCATTGTATCCCGGAACGCCGCCTTGCTGATTCCTGATGCAGAAGCCGTTGGCACCCTGGGAAAAACAATCCTTGAGACCTTCGGGAACGAAAATTTACAATCAAACCTGAAAAAAAACATTGCAGCCCTTGGAATTACGGATGCCGCCGATAAAATCGCAGAGGTGGCTTTGTCGATGATAAAAATGAACACCGGAACCGTTCATCGCAAATCTACCTTCATAAATCTCAAATCCGTCTATTTTCTGGGCATTGGCGGCATCGGCATGAGCGCCCTTGCCCGGTACTATAAATCCAGGGGAGCCTCTGTTTCAGGCTACGACAAAACTCCAACGGCACTAACCGATCAGCTGATCAGCGAAGGGATGCATATCCATTTTACAGATGATGTAAGCCTTTTGCCCGCCAATCCTGACCTTGTGGTTTATACCCCTGCCATTCCCGCAGATCATCAGGAGTTCTGCTTTTTGAAGGCTCAATCTTTCCCGATGAAAAAAAGGGCTGAGGTGCTGGGCATGATTTCTGATAATTACAAAACCATCGCCGTGGCAGGGACCCACGGAAAAACCACTACATCTACCATGATTGCCCACATGTTGCGAACAGCCGGCGCTGATACAATTGCATTCCTGGGGGGCATTTCCAGAAACTATGGCACAAATTTCCTGGATGAGTCTCAGCTTCACTCAGAAAAAATGTCGCCCGGCGACAAGATCAATGGTTCTTTCTGTGTTGTAGAGGCAGATGAATATGATAAATCCTTTTTGCAGCTTAATCCTTATATTGCCGTTATCACTTCAGCAGATCCTGATCATCTTGACATTTACGGAAGCCACGACGACATGAAAAGGAGCTTCGCTGAGTTTACATCGAAAATTGTCAAAGGCGGGTCACTGGTCATGAAAACCGGGACTATGGTTGCCCCTGTCAATAAAACCGGGTACAGCATTTTTGATTACGCACTCAACACAGATGCAGCCTATTATGCCAAAAATATCCGTGTTGAAGACGGTCTGTTTCACTTTGATTTTGTCGGCCCAACCGGTATGGTAAAGGGTCTTGTTCTCGGTGTTCCGGGAAAATTCAACCTTGAAAATGCCATCGCTGCACTTACCGTCGGGCAACTGACGGGCATTGATGAAGAGGATCTGCGAAAGGCATTCCTTACCTATACAGGCGTGCAGCGCCGGTTTGAGTTCAGGATCCGACGCCCTGATCTTGTTTACATTGACGACTATGCACATCATCCTGAGGAGCTCAGGGCTTGCATCAGCGCTGCGCGGGAACTTTACCCGCTGAAAAAAATCACCGGAGTGTTCCAGCCGCATCTCTTTTCACGAACAAGGGACCTCGCCCATGATTTTGCCAGGAGCCTTGAATTGCTCGACGAGTTGATTTTGCTTGATATTTACCCTGCCCGTGAAAAACCAATTGCAGGGGTAACATCACAAATAGTGCTTGATGAGGTAAATCTTCAGCATAAAAAACTGGTCCGGAAGGAGGACCTTCTTACTGAAATCCGGGACTGTAAACCAGAAGTTTTACTTACGCTGGGGGCCGGGGATATTGATCAGTTCGTAATCCCGATCACTGACTTGCTTTCACCAATCAAAGGTTAGATGAAGAAATTTGTAAAAATACTGGTGATCGTTTTATGGATACTGCTGGTTGCAGGCGCCGGAGTACTGGTTGGCTTTGTAGAGGCTGCGCAATACAGCCGTCCATGCAAAAAAATTGAAATCCGGATCAACTATGGCGCTGCAGATGTGTTGATTACGAAGAAGGATGTTGACTCAATCCTGCTCAAAACGACAGGAATGCTCAAGGGCAAGCCGATGGGCTATATAAACACTGGTTCCATCGAAAGAAATATCCGCAAACAACCCTATGTGGCAAAAGTATCGGTGTATGAAAACAATGAAGGTGTACTCTTCATCCAAATTCGCCAGCGAGAGCCATTGCTGCGCATCATTAACCGCAAATATGAAAGTTTTTACCTTGACGAGTCGGGAACCCTCCTCCCCGTCAATCCGAACTTTTCAGCCCGTGTGCTGGTGGCCAATGGTGTCATCGATGATTCTTACATGAAAAATCCCAATTATCAGGTCAATATCCTTGCTTTGTCCGATTCTGTCTTTTACGATTCCCTGTTGACGAACCTGTATAAATTGACCATGTATATCACCCATGATAAATTTCTGAAAGCCCAGATCGCCCAGATCTATGTGAATGAGTTCAGCGAATTCGAACTCATCCCGCGCATCGGAAATCATGTGATTTTATTGGGAAAAACGGACGACCTCGACGACAAGTTCAAAAGGCTATATGCATTTTACAGATTTGGGCTCAACAAAATAGGGTGGAATAAATACAATGTCATCAATATAAAATACAAGAATCAAGTGGTTTGTTCTAAAATTTAAGCACACATGGAAAACTCAGGAATCATTGTCGGACTCGACATCGGTACAACCAAAATAGCGGTGATTGTCGGCCGTAAAAACGAACATGGAAAAATTGACATTCTCGGATATGGCAAAGTGCCGTCAATCGGCGTTAAACGGGGGGTGGTTGCAAACATCGACAATACCGTCCAATCAATCAAGGATGCTGTTGCAGAGGCTTCTTCCAAATCGGGTGTTGATATAAAATATGTAAATGTAGGGATTGCCGGGCAGCACATCAAGAGCTTGCATGACAAGTTGTGCAACAGCATGTACAATCTCAACATGAACCCCGGAGAAGAGATACTGGATGTGATCCCTCAGGAATTCAGCATCGACGGAGAGCATGGCAACACCACGCCGAAAGGGATGATCGGAAGCTCCCTCGAAGCCAATTTCCACATCATCATCGGGCAAACAGCTGCAGCCAAGAATATTTACAAATGTGTTCGCAAAGCAGGACTTGAAGTGGTCGAACTGATCATTGAACCGATGGCCTCCGCCGAAGCTGTTCTCAGCGAAGAAGAAAAGGAAGCGGGAGTTGTGCTTGTTGATATCGGTGGCGGAACTTCAGATATTGCCATATTTCATGGTAATATTATTCGTCACACGGCAGTAATACCCCTCGGAGGTGAAATTATCACCGAAGATATCAAAGAAGGCTGCTCCATCATAAAAAAACATGCCGAAGAGCTGAAGGTGAAATTCGGATCAGCGCTCGCCCGTGAAAACCGTGAAGAAGAAATAGTTGCAATCCCTGGTCTGCGGGGAAGAACACCCAAGGAAATCAGCATTAAAAACCTTGCTTCAATCATCCAGGCGCGAATGGAAGAGATCATTGAACATATTTATTATGAAATCAAAAATTCAGGATATGAGAAAAAGCTTATCGGGGGAATCGTTCTTACCGGGGGCGGGGCTCAGCTGAAACATATTGCCCAGCTCACCGAGTTTATGACCGGACTGGATACCCGTATCGGATATCCGAATGAGCACTTGTCATCCGATGTGGTAACGGAAATGGCCAGCCCGATGTATGCTACCGGGGTTGGTCTGGTGATCGAAGGAATAGGCAGGTACCAGAAAGAGGTGGAAAAAAACAAACCAGAAGAACCTGTCATTCAGGCTGAGGTCGCCGAACCGGTTGACAAGAAAACAAAGGGAAAGGAAAAGAAAATCAAGGACCCTACAAAGCCAACCAAACGCCTTCCGGAAATTTTTATGGACAAGATCAGGAATATGTTTGAGGAGGATGTTGACTAATCTCGCTATTAACAATCATCCGTTGATAAGTAAACGAAATTTCGCATTTTTCAATTCTCTTTCTTAATACTTTTAAACCCAGCAAAAAAAATTATCATGGCCGAGATGTTAAAATTTGAATTACCTAAAAACCAGTCCTCTATCATTAAAGTTATCGGTGTTGGCGGTGGTGGCAGCAATGCTGTAAACCATATGTTCCAGCAGGGAATCAAAGGTGTGGACTTTATTATATGCAATACCGATGCTCAGGCCATGGAATCGAGCCCGGTTCCAACCCGGATCCAGCTGGGTGCAAATCTGACAGGCGGACTGGGTGCCGGAGCCGCACCATCCGTTGGGCGCAATGCCGCACTTGAAAATTCCGACGACATAAGGTCAGTCCTGGATAAAGGAACAAAAATGCTCTTTATCACAGCCGGGCTGGGCGGAGGCACCGGAACAGGAGCTGCTCCCGTCATCGCTCAGATTTCCAGAGAACTGGATATCCTGACCGTTGGTATCGTCACCATTCCCTTCTCTTTTGAAGGACGAAAACGCCGCCAATCGGCTGAGGACGGAATCCGCCAACTGAAGCAACATGTTGATGCATTGCTGATTATAAGCAATGACAAACTGCGTCAATTGTGCGGTGACATGCCCCTTTCTGAAGCCTTTACCCGTGCCGACAATGTACTGACAACAGCTGCAAAAGGAATTGCCGAAATCATCACCGTTGCCGGCTATATCAATGTTGACTTCGAAGATGTAAAAACAGTGATGAAAAACAGTGGTGTGGCCATCATGGGCACAGGTATTGCCAATGGCCCGAACCGTGCACAAACGGCTGTTGAAGAAGCGCTTAACTCACCCCTGCTCGACAACAACGACATCAACGGAGCCGGGAATTTATTGCTGTACATCTCCTCCGGAAAAAATGAGATCACCATGGATGAGGTCACAGAAATTACCGATTATATCCAGGAAAAAACCAAATCAACCGGTGATATCATCTGGGGCAATGGTTTTGAGGAAAGTCTCGACGACAAGATCAGCGTGACCATCATTGCAACCGGGTTTGATGAAGACCACAAGCAGAGACGCCCGAGCGAACCTGAAACAGTAACAGTCTTTGACCTGTACAATAATACTGAACCTAAAATAGAAAAACGAGTTTTCGTGCCCGAACCGGAAACAAGTGAACCTGCTGATTTCCGGCCGGAGCCCATCATTTCGCTTGTTAATCCGGATCCTGTTCAGTTTGTGCCCAAACCCGAAATTGAATCCGCAGAACCGCTTCGTACCATTGAGTTTACCTTTGAAAAACCTGAATCAGATATTCACCAGGAACCGGCAGAAATCCTTGTTGATGAGCTTCAACCCAAGATCAACGAAGATTTAATCGAACCAAAGATGATGTTCCGGACTCAATCTGTCAATCACACTCCGTTACCTTCTGAACCAGATGTCAATGATTTTCAGTCAAAAAAATCATTTGAAAGGGTTTCAAAATTACGTCAGCTGAGCGAAAAATTAAAAACGCATCAGCCGATCGAACAGAACCTCTACGAAATCGAAAACATTCCCGCCTATAAAAGACGCCATGTTGAATTGAGCGATGTCACTCCGTCGTCTGAGTCGCAAGTGTCTGATTATACAGTATCTGAAAATACAGACAATACCATTGAACTCAAAAGTGAAAATAAGTTCCTGAATAAAAAAGTTGATTAAAAATGAGCCTTGAATTAAAGATCAACGATGACATCAAAGCGGCCATGCTTGCCCGGAATGCTGAAAAACTTGAAGCCCTTCGGGCCATCAAGGCAGCCCTGCTGCTTGAAAAAGCAAAAGAAGGCGCTACCGGAGAAGTTGGGGAAGAGGTTGAGCTGAAAATATTGCAAAAGCTGGTCAAACAACGTCGTGAATCATCGGATATTTACAGCCAGGCGAATCGCGAGGATCTTGCCCGGCATGAGTTGTTTGAGGCATCGGTAATTGAAACATACCTGCCTCAGCAGATGTCGGAAGCAGAAGTAACGGAATTGATTACAAAGATTGTTGCCCAAACCGGAGCCACTTCCGTAAAAGACATGGGGAAAGTAATGGGGATTGCCTCAAAGGAACTTGCCGGTAAAGCGGATAACAAGATGATCTCGGTAATTGTTAAAAGCTTGTTAGTGGGTTAAAGTCAGAATGTTACCTGTTACGAAAACGTTTTTCTTTCATTTCTGAAATCCATTTTGAAATATAACAGGCAGCACCCCAGAAAAACTTCCATCTGCCAAAACCTGCCGGAACATCAGCATACCACCGCTCGCCCCTTAGAATCTTGATGAATGCGCGCCAGGCCCGATCATTGTCCCGAACAAACCGGTGAATTTTCAGTGGAACGGTATTGAACAAATTCTTGATCCGGTTCGCCTCCAGCAACTCTGTCATCAGTTCATCATTCACCGATCGGGTGTATGATTCCAATGAGGGGTGACTGGCCTGAAGATACGCATGACAAGACTTTGCAGCCAGAATACCGCTTCGAACAGCATAATAGATGCCTTCGCCTGTAAGCGGGTCAGTAAGCCCGGCTGCATCACCGGCAACCAGAACTCGTTTGTTGTGAAACCGGCTCTTTTTTATCCGTCCAGGGATCGGCCAGGATTTTAAGGACATTGTGCTGGTTATCTTTAGGGGGCAGTTGGCAGTTGGCAGTTGGCAGTCTGCAGTCTGCAGTTGGCAGTTGGCAGTTGGCAGTTGGCAGTCTGCAGTTGGCAGTTGGCAGTTGGCAGTCTGCAGTTGGCAGTTGGCGAGATACTCCAGCAACTTTTGATAATAGGGCATCATCGATTTGGACAGGCTTGCCGGTCCACCGACTCCAATCGAGAAATGGTCGCCCTTTGGAAAAACCCACCCATATCCGCCAGGAAAAAAACCCCAGTCCAAAAAAATAGTTTGAGAAAAGGCCTTGACGGTCGCCGGATCTGCTGTTACTTCCGCTTCCCAGGCAAGACCCGGCAACATGTTTTCACGCAAGCCTGCTGACCTGGCGACTGCACTAGATGCGCCATCAGCACCAATAACCAGTTTTGAATGAAATGTACCGGAACGGGTGACAATAGTTACAAACTCATCATCCTGGGTGACTTGCATTACAATTTCGCCATGAATAACCCGGGCTCCGGCTTCAACGGCTTTTTTCAGAAGAAAATCGTCGAATTTATCACGATTTGTACAAAACAGCATCGGCTCGTCTGAACTTCTGGTAAATCGCTGCCTGAAGCCGCTTGAAAATACAATCGTATGAATCTGTGTTTCAAGAACAGGAGAAATATCAAAGGGAATCTGCTGCAGGATTTTATAGGTCAGGCCAGCACCGCAGACCTTATACCGGGGAAAAACCGATTTTTCCAGAATCAATACGGAAACACCTTTCAAGGCAAGTTCGTATGCAGCCAGCGAACCAGCCGGGCCTGCACCGGCGATGATTACATCGGCATCTGTCGTCATTGGTTAAATAAGGCCCATTACTTCCCTGAGCAGCTTGTCTTTGCTGATCGGAACAACACCTACCTCCTCGCAGACAAGCCCTCCTGCCAGGTTGGAAATATATGCAATCTCATTGGGAGTGCGGTTCATAGCCAGACACAGCGAAGCGAGACTGATCACCGTATCACCGGCTCCTGAAACATCGGAAATCATGCGCATGTGCGCAGGTATGAAAATATTCCGGTCTTCGGTACGTTCTTTCAGACTGAGCAAAACACCTTTATCCGACATCGTAGTCAGTATATACCGGCAATCAAGCTGGACACGCAACTGCTGGGCGGCATCAATGACCGACTGGTTGTCGCTGAGATCTTCATCCAGATTCAGCCCATCCTTCATCTCTTTCAGGTTAGGTTTAAACAAGGTTACCTGCCGGTAAGCCATGAAGTTTTTCCTTTTCGGGTCAACCGTAACAGGAATATTCGCAGCAAGCGCCCGTTTGACAACCTCTTCAATCAGCTTTTGTGAAATTACTCCTTTGTCATAATCCTGAAAAATGATGCAATCAATCTTCACATTCTGAAGGATCCGATCTATCACACGGATCAAGGTAAGGAAATCCCCCTGAACAAGATTGTCATCCATCTCCTCATCAACACGCAGCATCTGATATGAGTTGCCGAAAATTCTGAATTTTGTCGTGGTTATTCGCCGCGTGCTCCGAACGATTCCATCATCGGTGATTTTCTCCTTTTTCAGCAATTCGAGAAACTGGTCACCTTTATCGTCTGTGCCAATCACCGAGCACAGGATCGGATTTGCGCCCATTGCCCTGATGTTCATGGCGACATTGGCGGCTCCACCCATACGATTCTCCCGTTTGCGTAAGGCAACGATCGGAATGGGAGCTTCAGGTGAGATGCGCTCTACTTTTCCCCATAAATAGGAGTCAACCATAACATCCCCGATAATCATAATGTTCAGACGGTTGAAATCTTCAAAAAGCTTTTTATAATTACCCTCCTTGTGCATCGTTTATAAATTTATCAGTGAAACAAGGGATGCAGTTCACTCCGATACCGCGCTAAAATGGTAATCGGCAATGGTTTTAATGTTCTTGTTGGCTTCATCGACATTTATCCTGCCATCCATCAACCGGATGATCCGGTGCGCATGTTGGGCGATATCCTCTTCATGGGTAACGATAATTACCGTGTTCCCCATTTTATGGATCTCTTCGAGAAGTCCGAGAATTTCGACAGAGGTTTTTGAATCGAGGTTCCCGGTAGGTTCATCCGCCAGAATAATTGCAGGATGGTTTACCAGCGCCCGGGCAATGGCAACCCTTTGCCGTTGTCCTCCGGATAATTCATTCGGCCTGTGTGCCATACGGTCTCCCAGTTTAACTTCTTCCAGTGTTTGCTTTGCAAGTTCGATTCGCTTTGCCTTACCAATACCGGCATAGATTAACGGAAGCATCACGTTTTCAAGTGCTGTTGAGCGCGGGAGCAGATTGAAGGTTTGAAACACAAACCCGATCTGGCGATTCCTGATCTCTGCCAGCGCGTTGTCATCCATTTTACTAACATCTTCACCGTTCAGCAGGTAATTTCCACTGGTGGGAGTATCGAGGCATCCCAGGATATTCATCAGCGTTGATTTCCCTGAGCCTGAAGGGCCCATTAAAGCAACAAATTCATTTTTCCGTATCACCAGCGAAACAGCACGCAATGCTTCTACCAGGATGGTACCGATCTTATAATTTTTCACAATGCTCTCAAGTCGAATAACTTCGCTGTTCATGGATCAAATTTATTAAAAACGTATGGTAAAATCTTCTTTGCTTAATTCTTCTTTGAAAAACACAATACCCATGTGATAAATGTCGATACTCACCTTAACCCGCGGGTGCTTACGGATGATATTCCATGCATCCTCCATACCCGCCGACCAATGAATGTCATCAAAAATAAAAATAGTCCCAGGGTGAACATGCTTCAAACACTGATTAAAATACGATAACGTAGGATCTTTCTTATGGTTGCCGTCAAAAAAAACAAGGTCCGGAGAGGGCATTGCAGCCAGAGCAATGGTCAGTTTATCCTCAAAGTCACCGGTGATGACCTGTACATTTTTCAGGCCGGTTTTGTCAAAGTTCTCACGGGCTAAATTGGCCGAATCGATGCACCCTTCAATGGTAATGATCTGGCTTTCGGGAGCGGCAAGTCCAAAATATATGGCGCTGATGCCAAGTGATGTTCCCAACTCCAGAATTGAGGAGGGTTTATATTGGCGGATCAGCCGGAAGAGGAACTCACCATTTTTACGATTCACAGATGAATGGCGTGCAATGTCCTTAACCCTGACAAAACGCTGGTCGCATGGAAAGTCTTTGCATTTTGCGCCCAAATCCTTGCGCTTGATAAACCGGCTCACCGTTTCCAGCTCCTTGCGCAACCGGTTAACAACCCGATACTGGATATAAGAATGTTCATCCTTTAACACATTCTGATAAAATCCAAAAACGAAAGGTGAGTGGATGTGATATTTGGATTGCGCTCTCACCGCATGTTTCAGATAACCAACCACGGCTTCAACCTGCCTGCTCATAGTTTGTTTATAAAGCTACAAATTTAGCTTAATTTATAGAGAACGACAACTTTGACGATTGCCTGCCTAAATAGTTACATCCGGCCGGAAAACAAACAATCCTGATTTTACTAACTTTGCGGCCAAATTCAGACGGAATGCAACATGTAAGAAAATCAAAGGTTACAGACTATCTTTCCCTGGTAAAAATCAATCATACCATTTTTTCTTTGCCATTTGCCCTCATCGGTTTTTTTCTCGCTATAAAAACAGATCATCAGGATTTAAACATCAGATTGTTGGCCATCGTTTTGCTTTGTGTCCTTTTTGCGCGAAATGCTGCCATGGGTTTCAACCGCTATGCCGACCGGGAATTTGATAAAAAAAACCCGCGGACCGCATTACGTGAAATCCCGAGCAATATCATCAGTCCGACATCAGCCTTGTTGTTTGTGATTTTCAACTCGTTGCTTTTCATGGGAGCCAGCTACATGCTTAATTTTTTATGCTTTCTGTTATCCCCTGTAGCATTGATGGTTATTCTTGGATACAGTCTCACCAAACGATTCACCTATTTATCGCATCTTTTCCTGGGAATAGGGCTTTCATTGGCTCCCATTGGCGCATACCTGGCCGTGACTGCCCGTTTCGATATGCTCCCAGTCATCTTTTCATTCATCGTGATCTTTTGGGTAGCCGGTTTCGACATCTTATATTCTCTCCAGGATATTGAGTTTGACCGGATTGAAAAACTGAAATCTCTTCCGGCAAGGCTGGGCCGGGGAAAAGCGCTCATCCTGTCATCTCTGTTTCATCTTTTGGTGCTCATTCTTGTCGGAACTGCCGGAGTATTCGGTGATTTTCATCTGCTCTACTGGATAGGTGCAGCCATATTTGCCATCCTGCTGGGCTACGAACATCTCATTGTAAAGCCCACCGACATTTCCCGCGTTAATCTTGCCTTTGCGACCATGAATGGCATGGCCTCAGTCATTTTTGCCTCCTTTGTCATAGCTGATCTTTTGCTGCATTAGCACCTGCAATTAATTTTGTCAGGACGGTCCGGAATTTTCCATTTTTTTAGATTTACCAACTATCAGGTCAGATTGATGATTTTTTCCTGATTTTAACCACAAAGGCGAATAAGGATGCACGAAGGCGGACAAAGGGTTATCTGATGACCCGGCGTATTCCCTCTTTCAGATGGCGATGGTTGAAATTAATGAGTAAACCGAGTTTACAACCCGAGATTTTCAAATATGTCAGCAGCTGCGCCAGATGGACTTCATTCAAGCATTCAACTGCCTTAATCTCAATAATTACAGTATCCTCAACAAACAAATCCAATCTATATCCCAGTTCCAATTTAATACCACAGAAAACCAAAGGCATTCCTTTTTGTTTTTCAACCTTGAGCCCTCTTCTGGACAGTTCATAATACAAGCACTGCTCATAGGCACTTTCAAGCAACCCCGGCCCAAGCTCAGAATGAACAAAAAAAGCCGAATCAAGAATTTGCTTAAAAACCTTTTCCCTTTGCGCGCCTTCGTGCATCCTTATTCGCCTTTGTGGTTAATTTTCAACGTCCCCAACTGTCCCGGTCAAGCGAACGGTAATTGATCGCCTCCGCAAGATGCTCAGTCTGGATGTCTGCTGCATGATCAAGATCGGCAATGGTCCTGGAAACTTTAAGAATCCTGTCATAAGCCCGGGCTGAGAGTCCCAGCTTTTCCATCGCTGTTTTCAGCAAGCGGTTCCCCGTTTCACTGATTTTGCAAACTTCCCGCAACATCTTTGAAGGAATCTGCGAGTTGCTGTGAATTCCCGCCATGCCTTCAAATCGCTGTTCCTGA
Organism: Bacteroidota bacterium; assembly: GCA_026391845.1. GTDB lineage: Bacteria > Bacteroidota > Bacteroidia > Bacteroidales > FEN-979 > CAIVAT01. Next base: position 34,124 of record JAPLDG010000220.1, read on the forward strand.
ATCTTTCTTGCCTCGATTACTCTGTTTCTGATATCCACGCTGTGTTCGGTCGGCCGCGAATCGCTCAATCGTTTAAAATCGACCGGCACCACTTCGATGTGAATATCGATCCGGTCAAACAAAGGTCCTGAAATGCGGTTGATGTATTTCTGAACCTCACCCGATTTGCACTGGCAGTCGGTGGACGGATGGTTATAATATCCGCAGGGACAAGGATTCATGGCGGCAATCAACATAAAACTGGCCGGAAACTCCAGCGTCATCTTTGCTCTGGAAACTGTTACCACGCGGTCTTCCATGGGCTGACGGAGTACTTCTAAAACGGTACGCTTAAATTCCGGTAACTCATCGAGAAACAGGACACCGTTATGGGCAAGCGATATCTCCCCCGGCTGCGGAATGCTGCCTCCCCCTACCAGCGCCATGTTTGAAATGGTGTGATGCGGAGCTCTGAAAGGCCTCATCACCACCAGCGACCGGTGACTCCCCAATTTTCCTGCAACCGAATGTATTTTTGTCGTTTCCAATGCCTCCTGAAGATTCAACGGAGGCAGAATCGACGGAATCCGTTTCGCAAGCATGGTCTTTCCTGCGCCCGGAGGTCCGATTAAAATGACATTGTGCCCACCGGCAGCACCAATCTCCAACGCTCTTTTGATATTTTCCTGACCCCGGACATCAGAAAAATCATGCTCATATTGAGAAACCTGACCATTGAAATTATCCGCCACATTCATTTTTGTCGGCAAAAGCTGCAACTCATCATTAAAAAAATCAATCACCTCCCTGATAGAAGTGATGCCATAAACATCTAGTTCACTGACTATCGACGCTTCCCGCGCATTCTGCATCGGCAGCAGAATTCCCTTAAAACCCTTGTCACGCGCCTCAATGGCAATGGGCAGCGCCCCTTTGATCGGCATCAGTCCGCCATCCAGGGAAAGCTCCCCCATGATCATGTATTTTTCGAGCTTATCTGTTTTTATTATTTCATTTGCTGCAAGAATCCCGATTGCAATGGTCAGATCATAGGAAGAACCTTCTTTGCGGATATCTGCCGGGGCCATATTGATGATGATCTTCTTTCCGGGAATACGCTGCCCGTTGTTCCTCAGGGCCGATTCGATCCGCTGATGACTCTCCTTTACCGCATTGTCGGGCAATCCAACCATGAAAAACTGAATTCCCTGATCCATATATACCTCAACGGTAACTGTAATAGCCCGGATACCGAACACGGCGCTGCCAAAAGTTTTTACCAGCATGATCTAACGTTTTCATGCTTAATCAGGTTTTTTGGAAAAGGTAATACGGGATTTGAGGAAAGTTATTAACAAAGTAACAGAGTAACAAAGTGACAAAGTAACAGAGTAACAAAGTGACAAGGCAGGGAGGTGAGGTGATTGATGAGAATTATTTTTCTGGTTTATAGCCTGATTTGGTCAGTATCTTCTGGGCGTCTGTTTCGGTCATTACCTCCTGGAATGTGACATCAGGCTGGTTTTCGAAATATTTTCTGACGATCTGCCAGCCGAGCCACTCCCCAAGGCGGGCCGGGGCTTCCTTTGAAAATTCTGCTGTGAAAGGACCATCGGCCATGAATGAGCGGATCAGTTTTCCATCGGTGGTAAAAAGAATCCTGTTTTCGATGATTGCCGCCCAGATATGTGCCTCATTTTTAACAACATAATCGTACTGTTCTTTTGAATACCCGATCTTTAACCAGTCTTCGGTTTGCGGGAGCATTGCATCCATGAAAAGCAAGCGTTTCCCGGATTCGATCATTTGTTCAAGTAATGTATTTCCGGGAAATTGCTCCGGATAAGTGATCCGGTTGAGAACTTTCATGCACTCGGGAACTATCTGTGCTGAGGTC
>JAPLDG010000064.1:0-5271 GCA_026391845.1 Bacteroidota bacterium
TTACCTACCTTATAACCAGTGGTAAGAGTTGGCGAATTTGAAGGCTCTAAAGGATGAACAGAAATGCTTGGATCCTGTTCTTTCAAAAACTTGCCAACACCCATAATAGTGCCGCCAGTGCCAACACCGGCAACGAAAGCATTGATTTTTAGATGACGCATTTTCATCTGCCACCAAATTTCGTGAGCAGTAGTAGTATAATGAGCATTAACATTGTCGCAATTGGAGAACTGACGAGGCAGAAAAGAGTTTTTGTTTTCGGCAGCAAGTTCCTCGCTCATTTTAATACTACCTAAAAAACCACCTTGTTCCTTGCTAACCAAGTTAATATTAGCACCAAAACTCTTAATGAGATTGATTCTTTCCATACTCATCCAATCGGGCATAAAAATAGTAACCGGATGACCTAGAGCTCTTCCAAGAGCTGAAAAAGAAATACCCGTATTGCCACTTGTAGCTTCAATAATCATATCGCCGGTTTTTAAAACGCCTTTGCTATATGCGTTATTTAGAATATGATATGCCATTCTGTCCTTTATACTTCCGGTCATGTTAAGATTTTCAGCCTTAGCATATATTGTTCTTTCTTCGCCTTTGTATTTGAATTTTATAGCAAGTATAGGAGTGTTACCGATTAATGAAGATAATCCGTGGACCTTTCTGGTGTTTTCTTTTTCCATTTAAATAGTATTATTTTGCAAAAGTATCAATATTTACATTAATTGAACAAAGCTTTTAGCATATGATATTAAACAGAAACATTGTAAAAGCATATTTGACATTATTTTTTGCGATAATGATCTTACATTCTATTACTGTATTTTCACAAAACACAAGCTAGAGCTTCAATAATAATATATAATTCTTCGTTAGTCATTGTAGGATGAAGTGATAAGCGAACCCAACCCGGCTTTTGCGACAAATCGCCATGATTAATTAGATTCGTAATTCTATTAGATTTTTCATGACTTACATCCAACAAAAAATGTCCGTAAGTGCCTGCACAAGCGCAACCTCCTCTTACCTGAACACCAAAACGATCGTTAAGCAATTTAACAACCATATTAAAGTGAATATCGTTAAAATAAAAAGATATAATACCTAAACGATGGTCAATATTATCAGCTAAAATATGAAGATTTGGAATCTTATTAAGTTCTTTAAAAGCAATTTTAACAAGTTGTTCTTCTCTTTTACGAATATTCTTGACACCCATTTGGTTCTTTAATTCAATACAAAGCGCTGTTTTAATGGCTTGAAGAAAACCGGGAGTTCCGCCATCTTCTCTTATTTCAATATCATCAATATATTTATATTCACCCCAGGCATTTGTCCAGTCAACGGTGCCGCCACCCGGCTGATCCGGAACTTTGCTGTGATAGAGGGAAGAGTCGAATATGAGCACCCCGGACGATCCTGGTCCTCCCAAAAATTTATGTGGTGAGAACATGACTGCATCCAATTTCTCCAGGGGCTCTTCAGGATGCATGTCAATGGCATCATACGGGGCAGATGCAGCAAAATCAATAAATGCCAGTCCGCCGTGTTCATGCATCAGCCGGGCCATGGCATGGTATGGTGTCCGGATTCCGGTAACATTGGAACAAGCGGTAAAGGAACCAATTTTAAGCTTCCTGTCTTTATATAATTCAAGCGCTGCTTCAAGATTGTTCAGATCCACCAGCAAATCAGCGCCTGGTTCAATGACAACGACATCAGCTGCAGTTTCATACCATGAAGTATGGTTCGAGTGGTGTTCCATGTGTGTGATGAAAACCACCGGGCGGTCGGCCTCTTTCAGACAAATATGACCTGCCAGAACTCCGCACGATTTTAACCCGAGAATGCGCTGGAACTTAACAACCGCTCCGGTCATTCCGAATCCCGCCGTGATAATAACATCCTGAGGACCAGCATTCACGTGTTTTTTTATCCGAAGGTGTGCCTGATGATATGCTTCTGTCATCAGGCGACCATTCTCACTTGTTTCGGTATGGGTATTCCCGATGAAAGGGCCGATGGAATTGCTTAATTTATCTTCGATCGGACCATATAAGCGACCGCTGGCAATCCAGTCGGCATAGACCATTCTTTGCCGTCCGTAGGGGGAATGATAAAATTGATCCTGCCCGATGATATGTTTACGGAATTTTTCGAAATAGGTCTCTGTATTCATAAAAAAACTGGGAGGTCAGGGGTAGCAAGGCTGGCGTGTTAAATTCAACCATCTCTATTCTGATGTTACAAAGGTAGAAAGTCGTTGTGCCAGAAAAGGTTAATTTACTATGATAGTTAACCCATTTATTTGTGATAGATATCACATAAGATCATGATTTTTTTTCAGACCTTTACCGAAGAATTAAAACCATAAAGGGCAGGTTGAGTCATGTATCCGGAAACCAGCATCAAAAAAATTTCATGCCGCGACTGCAAAGAAAAATCTTGTGCAGCTGCCGTTTTGAATACAAATGAAATTGACCTTGTCAATGAAAACAGCCGTGAAACAAATTTCAGGAAAGGGAATATCATCCTTCATGAAGGGTCGATGACATCTCATATCATGTACCTGAAATCGGGGCTGGTCAAAGAGTTTCAGAAAGGGCCAGGGGATACGGAGCAAATTCTTCAGATCGTAAAGAAACACTCCTATCTTGGATTACCATCGCTTTTTGGCGACCGGATCAATCATTATTCCTATGCCGCGCTCGAAGATATCACTGTCTGCTATATTGACCTTAATATCTTTACCCGGCTGATCAGACAAAATGGCAACTTCGCCTATGAAATACTGGTATCGGTAAGTCGTGACAGCCTAAACAATTTTCACCGTTTCATGAGCCAGTCACAAAAAAAGACTTTTGGCCGCGTGGCGGATGCGTTACTCTATTTTTCAAAGATGATCTACGAATGTGAATCCTTCGAGGTTCCATTTACCAGACAGGAGTTTGCCGACCTGATCGGAATATCGAGGGAAAGCGCCACACGGGTCCTGACAAAATTCAGAGAGGACGGAATCCTGCGACTGGAGGGTCGGACCATCGAAATCATCAACCTGGAATTACTGCAGCAGATCAGTAAAAACGGTTGAGGTGCCTATGATCAGACAACAATAATCTGCGTTTGCAAACCACCACACTTTTCATAGAACTGACCAACGGTCAGAATATCTTTAACGCCATCCCACAAATCATCCCTTTTTAGTTTAAACATGTCCATTGCCAGTTTACAAGCGAAGATTTCACCTCCCCCTGCTTCAATCATCTCAAAAAACTCCTTAACCGGCGGGATATCCAGCCCTGACATCTGCTTACGCATGGCAGCCGATACAGCTGCTTCTACTCCCGGAAGAACCCCGAGCAAGGTAGGAAATGGAATACCGCCAGGCATGCGCAAGGCCGGATTGCCAACCACACTAGTGTGTAAGCTGTTCATGGTTTTCTTTGTAATGGCATCAAGTCCATAAAATGTGAAAAACATTTTGGTTTCGATGCCTTCCATCACCGCGCCGTTCCCCAGCAATAATGCAACATAAACATCTTCAATAGCGCCTTTTGCACAGATGATGCAAACCTTCTTTAAAGGAAACTCTTCGTTTGCCATTTAGCTCGGGTTAGGATTTGATCAGACCAGACTGCATACTTTTACCCATAAAAATCTCTTAAAAACAGGATGCTGGTTTCGGAATACCTGCAATTTTTGCAGCTTTTTTCATCGGAGCGCCGGGAAATAATCCATAGAATCCTTTAATGTCGATAATCCCGGAATTTCCCACCATACGAATGGTTAAGGTGTCCCCCTTAAAGTATCGTTCACGAAGGAGTTCCAAAACGGCAAAATGCTTGTCTGTGAGCTGAATGCGTTCCTGCATGGCTATTTCTACTGCCACTTCCTTCGTCCATTGTTCCGGTTGCGTAAAATAACCCTCTTCATTTAAATTCACCTGCACACCAGCGATGATTCTCTGTTCCATAAACTTAATCTCTCCATACAAAAATAGACATATATTCAATATTCACCATACAAATTATACTCTGGCGCACTGCGATTTTTTGGCGAATGCCATTTTGCCTTTGGTAAATGTGTGAATTATATAACGATTTTCGATAATTATGTAATAAGAGAGGAAATTAAGGGCCGCATCTTTGTCTCGTAAAAGGATAATTAGAATATTTCTGATTTTCTCCTTAATTTTGCCTCAAATTTAAAACATAAACAAATGAAAAAGTATTTTTTGCTTTTATTGATCCCGGTACTTTTTGCCTGCGGCCGCGCAGCTGAGAAAAAAGCCCAGGAATTGCAGTCCAAGACTGATAGTCTGATGAGCCAGACCATGCAAAAAGATGAAGCTATCAATGAATTCATCCGCTCCATCAACGACATCCAGGGTACGCTGGATACAATTAAACAGAAGGAAAACATTATCAACCTCACCACGGACCGGGGCGGCGAATTAAAGCTTTCAGCCAAGGATCAGATCAAAAATGACATTCAGTCCATTTATGGGTTAATGCAGAAAAATAAAGAGACCATCAACGCCCTTTCGAGAAAACTGAAAAATTCGAACATGAAGGTTGATGAACTGAATAAAATGGTAGAAAGGTTGAATAAGGACCTTGCTGACAAAGCTTCACAAATTGAAGATTTACGCAGCAAGCTTTCAAAGCTTAATGCATCATTTGAAATGGCAAACCTGAAAATCGACACCCTTTCACGCACTGTAAAAGATCAGGGTTCGCAGATTAACAATCAGTCACAAACGCTTGCCGCCCAGGATGAGGCGCTCAACACGGCCTATTATGTAATCGGTAACAACAAAGAGTTAAAGAAAAACGGTGTGATCAAGAGCGGGGAAGTCCTCTCTGACTTCAACAAGGAACTTTTCACAAAAATTGATATCCGCAAGGTTACAGAAATTTCTATACTCAGCAAAAAGGCTAAAATTCTTTCGAGCCATCCTTCGACAGCATATAAGTTCACTGGTGACAAAAAGGTGATCCAGGCATTGCAAATACTTGATTATAAAGCCTTCTGGTCAAATTCAAAATACTTGGTTATCGTAGTTGACTGATCAAAACCGCACATTTTGCAAAGGGGGATTCATTATGGGTCCCTCTTTTTTTTATCTTTGTCAATATTTAACATTTCCGACCATGCGAATGAACCTTCTTTTTGCCATGCTGTTTTTCACAGCTTCAATTTCCTTAAATGCCCAGAAAAAGCAGGGAGGGCAATTCAAAATTGCCTTTTACAATACTGAAAATATTTTTGACA
>JAPLDG010000064.1:5359-5866 GCA_026391845.1 Bacteroidota bacterium
CCATAAACTCAGTAACATCGCCCGGGCGCTCGTTTCAATCGACAGTGTTAATCTACCTGCGATCATTGGCCTGGCCGAAATTGAGAACTTGTCCGTATTAAATGATCTGATCTCCAAAACACGCCTGAGCGAAGGAAAGTATCAAGCCATTCTGGATGAGGGCAGCGATCCGCGGGGAATCGATGTCGGGCTGATCTTCAGAAAGGATATCATAAAGTATATTGGCCATCATTCATTTCCATCAGCACAGTCCTTCAAAACCCGGTCGGTGCTTTATGTCAGGCTCGCAGATGCAAAAAAAGACACTTTCCATATTTTTGTCAACCATTGGAAATCGCGTTCAGGCGGCGCAACCGAAACAGAGCCACAACGCATTGAGAATGCAAGAACTTTAAAACAGCTTACTGATTCTGTCCTGGCTGTTAATCCCAAAGCCAATATTGTGATCATGGGTGATCTCAACGACGAGCCAGCCAATAAAAGCATTTCTGAAGTACTTGGCGCCGG
>JAPLDG010000117.1:0-5962 GCA_026391845.1 Bacteroidota bacterium
AATCAAGGTTTGAAGTTTGTTTAATTAAAATGCCGAAGGCATGATATTTTTATAGCAAATGAATGTCAAAGACAACAGAAAATGCCGAAGGCATGGCATTATAATGTCACCACTTCGTGGTTTAGGATGCCATGCATGGCCGAATTCTATAAAAATGCCAACCCTACGGGTTTTAGAATTCAACCCTTGATTCACATTATTAAGAATTATTCCACATATATAGTTCTCTGATTCATCGCGATTTTTCAAGGCAATATGATTATTTCTGCCTTGTACGGCAAAAAAAGTGGGAAGTACAAAGTTCGAAGGACAAAGGAAAGTGGGAAGTACAAAGTTAGAACGACGAACGACAGCCGGCTAATCCCACACTTTGTCATTCGTACTTTGTCATTCGTACTTCAGTTTGTCATTCGTACTTTGTCATTCGTACTTCGTCATTCGTACTTTCGATTGTCATTCGTACCTCGTACTTCGAGCTGTACCGCACTAAATGTCAGAAGTCAGGAGTGGTGCTGCTCCTGGTTCAGGTTGCCATGTCCTACCTCCCCACCACCAGCTTCCGTGCAAAGACAGGGCCGCTGCCCGAAAAATGAACGATGTAAACCCCCTGACCCAAACCGGTCAGATCGAGGGTCTCGGTTGGATGCTGCATCCGGCGGGTCATCATCAGGCGCCCATCCGGAGAATAAACTGCGATGTGATACAATACGGAGGATTCAATGGTTACCTCATTTCGGGCAGGGTTCGGAAATATCTTTACCCGGCTGCCTCCATCCGCATCGGCAAGGCCATAATGGGGGTCGATGGCCAGCATGATCGTCAGCTCAAGGTCTTTGTCGATATTCTGTGGTTTTGAAAAGGTCTTATAACGCTGTTTTTCTACTTTGATCAACGCGGTTCCGGGGGCGGCGGTAAATCCCGCTTTTCCCTGCGCGTCGGTGAGGCGGGTTCCGGATCCTTCGAAACTGATTTTGGCAGCGCCGATCGTGGCGCCTGAAGCAGAGTCTTTTACCGTAATGTTGACGGTATGAAAAGGAACCGGCAACGGTACACTCGTAAACACCCTGAATTCACCGGGCCCGAAATTGAAAGTCTGATTTGCCGGATCTGTGATGGTCACCGCCTGCCCGGTAAAATAATCGTACCATTGACCGGCGCTGGCAAAACCGGGAGCCATGTCGAAACCGGTTACATCCATGTTGCCGGCAATCACTACATTCATGCTGCTGTGCGAAATCCACATCCGCTTGCCTTTCCCGCCCAGATCACTGGTGAAGGCGCCAAACCGGAAGGCATCACTTTTACGCAGTTTCGCCATGCCGCTGTAAACCCGGTAAAGCATCTGCCGTTCGGGTTGATCAAAGTAATCCCAGCGAACCGGTTTCGGAGCCATGCGCCCTCCGTTGAACATGATGCTGTAGTCATAACCCAGTTCGCCAAACTGCCACACCATCTTTGGTCCGGGGATTCCCAGGAACATGGCGGTGGTCATCTGCATCTGATGCAAAGCAGTCAGGGTGTCTTTGATGTTGTAATCTCCGGCAGAATTTCCATTGGAGAGGGCTTCGAACATGATCCTTTCCTGGTCATGGTTTTCCATCAGGTCAACCAGGTTGGGATAGGTCCATCCGCGGTTGCCATGATAGGCCCAGGAAATATCCGAGTTCGACTGCCATCCCATGGCAATCTGTTTGTAACGATCATACATGGCACTCCATAGCAACATGCCCGTATTGGCCAGAACGGTCTCTTCATCATTGTCGGCAAAGTGTTCGAGAATCATATATGCCTTGGGGCTGACCGATTTGATATGATTGTAATAATCCGTCAGAATATTGATCCTTCCCTGGTCATAGGCACTCCAGGCTCCCAGGTCGCTGCCGGTAAATTTCTGCGTAAGTCCCTTTGAAAGATCAAACCGGAAACCATCCACCTTGAATTCGGTCAGCCAGTAGGATAAAACCCGTTTGAAAAATTCGCGGGTATATGGACTTTCATGGTTAAAATCGTATCCGACACTCAACGGATGAGGCGATTGCGGGTTCAGCCAGGGATTGGCTGTTGATGGTTGCCCCACCCCTGTTGCAGGGTCGAAGTACATGGCTGCCAGCGGACTCAGTCCGAAACAATGGTTGGTGACAATGTCAAGAACCACGGCCATGCCCCGTTTATGACATTCATCGACAAATTTTTTGTAGTCATCTTTCCGGCCATAATACTTGTCGGGGGCAAAAAAGAAATTGGGACCGTAACCCCAGCTGTTATTCCCGTCAAATTCCATCACCGGCATCAGCTGGACGGCGTTGACGCCAAGATTTTTCAGGTAATCAAGTTTTTCGATGGCCGCAACGATGCTGCTGGAGTCGGTGAAATCACGCAGGAGCAATTCATACACCATTAAGTCCGACTGGGTTGCATCAACGGCTGGTGGTGTAAATGCCGTGATTTCCCATGGATAGGGTGTAGCGTTGGTTTGAAACACACTCACCGGTCCGGTGGTTTTATCAAACGGATAAGATTTGAGATTGGGATAGTTGTACTTCGGAATATACCGGTCGTTAAACGGATCAAGCACCTTGTCGCAATAGGGATCGGCGATTTTAAGTTTCCCGTCGATAAAATACTGGTAGGAATATTCCTTGTTACTGGTGATGGCAAGGGTAACCCAATAGTTTTTGCCGTTGGGGGTGCGTTTCATGTAATTCTGATCATTGGGCAGCCAGTTGCTGAATTCACCGATGGCAAAGACGAAGTTTTTCTGGCCGGGAGGATCGTTCAGCACCAGGGTAACCGTATTGTTGTCGATGTAGTTGATGCCGTTTTGCACGCCGGCAGGTAATTCCTGAACGATCACGGGTCCGCGGAGGTAGATGCTCACGGAGTCTCTTGCCTGGCCGGAGGTTCCGGCAGCCACCGCTTTCACCCAGTAGGATCCGGGAGCCATTCCCTGCAATACAAGCGGATAGGCCAGCGAAGAGGTAGCTTCAGTTTTAAGCAATTGCTGATCGAGATAGATGCTGATGGTTTGATTTTTCAGCGCCTCCACGCAAACAGGCATCACCTGATTCGGGCTTGCCAGCGGGTTGCGGCTCGAAGGATTCATGATCTTTACCGTGAGTGCATCGGTATAAACATCGGCAATGATGTCGGTGCCGTCAGCATTTTTTTGTTCAGGATAATTCCCGCTGGGGTTGGGTTCTCCTCCCCGGAATACAAAGGCCATTTTCAGGATCTTCTCCGCAGCCGGAACACCATAGTATTGCCGGATATTCGCGATCTGAAGGCTGTAAAGATTGTCCCCGACCTTGGTCATTTTGGTCTCGGGCGTATTCTCTCCCCAGGCGGTTTTCACATATTTCCAATCGGTATAATTGGCGCTCAGGTTGGTGATCACACCCGTATGGGCATATATATCCCCGGTGTAGTTGTACAAACCGCCATTTCCCAGGGTGGCGTTAAAATAGATGGTCAGGGCAGTGCCTTCCTGCGGCAGGGGAGGGTCGGTAGTCAGGAGATTGTCAACCTGGCCGCAGCTGAATTGTTCCCCGACCAGATATTGATAATACTGCCCATTGTTGTTGTCAAGCTGCAATGTTACCAGATCCGGGTCCTGCTGCGGATTTTGAATCACCGAGCTGAAGATGTAGTATTGCACGGTGGTATCGTTTGGCCGGGCTGGAATGGTGGCTGAGCCTGATAATCCTGTTACGGTGAGCGGAAGCGTGGCAGAAGTAATCCAGTGATCGGCAGAATACCGCAGAAAAAATTTCTCTTCCGGGGATGGGGTTGCCGATAATTGTGCGGTAACCGACACCTGGTCCTGGCTGGTCACGATCAGGGGCTGTTGTTCAACGGAAACAATGTTCACAGGTTCGGCCGAAGTTTCCATGAAGACCACCCGGGAATTTGCATAACCCTTGTCCTCGAAAATCACGGTGTACCATTTATTGTTCACTACATTCACCAGGTTGTTGGGGTTGCTGGGTGTCCCATAGGTCAGATTCGAGAAACCGTTTATCGTCACGGCTGCATTCCCTGCCCACTGGTTTCCCCAGGGATCTGCAAAACTGGTGCTGACAAATTTAAAATTCTGAGCCCCGGAAGTTCCGGTAAACTGAAAAGCCGTTTGCCATCGGGGTGTTCCCGACTGAACTTTCTGCAGGTCGAAACTGCCACCCATGCCCGGGGTGTTGGTCCATGTGTTCCAGTCGCCAGGCATCCGAAGCCCGTCGGGTTCATAGATCTGGGCATAAGTGGATGCAACTGTTCCGGCGATCAGGATCATTAACAAGGCGAAGGATCGGATCACGCTTGCCTGCATGCGATGAACGGATTTGAGGGCAGAAATCATGGGGTTTTTCATATAAAGTACTTGATGCATAAATGTTGACGAATACTGGAAAGTTGTTTTTTCACCACAATAGACACATAGAAAACAATAGAAGGCACAATAGAAAAAATATTTTTTCAAATTTCTATTGTGCCCTATTGTGCCTATTGTGGTAAATAATAAGGCGGAACCAGAGGAACCGCTTCCGGTTTTACTATCGTTTTATAATTGTTTGATGCGTGGTATGGTCACCGGTGATGACCTGCAGATGATATGCGCCAGTCCTGAAAGCAGAAATATCGATTACCTGATGCCCTGCCGCGAAATCCTTTTCCATCAGCATATTCCCGATGGCGTTGGTGAACCGAATGGTAGCCGGGGTGGATAATTCAAGAGATAAACTGCCAAAAGTGGGGTTGGGATACACCGATAACCCCGATGCGTGGGCATCAGGAATTCCTGTCAGCACATCCAGCACACCCGACACGTTGTTCACGCCATCCCAGAAGCCGCCTCCGGTTGCTGAGAATCCTCCATATTTGTAAGGATCGGCATTCAGTTGAAACCGGGTGGCATAATAAAATGTCCCTGATCCCGTGATGGCAGCGCCCAGATTGGCCTTAAATTCATCATTGTTTCCAACAGGCGCGTTGTAGGTGGCTACAATCCAGTTTAACCAGGTTGAAGGATCGGTATTGGCAGTGTTGTAACCAACCCACGATTGCAAGCCTGGTGCAGGGGTTGGCAATCCGGTAACCCCGGAACCTGTTTGGGGCCATTGGAGGTTGGCAAAGGTAATGGCAACCGGTGCGGCTGAAACGGTATAGGTATAGTTTGTACCGGTATTGTTGTTCAGCTTGATGCTGACAAGGTCGAAATCGGCAGCAGCAGCAGCCACCGTGGAAGAAAAGGCATAGTAGGAAACAACAGTTCCAGCAACCTGGCCGGGAATGCTAACCGCACCAGATGTTCCGGTCATGGTAACCGGAAGAGCGGTGGAAGTTGCCCATGCATCGGCGGAATATCTGACATAGATGATCTCTTCCGCGGCGGGTGCCAGTGAGGTGGTCACCGCTATCGGGACAGGTGTGTTTTCAGGCATGATGGATGGTACGGATACTGCTGTGATGTCAACCGGCTGGGCGCTGGTTTCCATAAAAATGGCACGGGTATTTACATATCCCAGGTCCTCGAAATTCATGGTGTACCATTTTCCTGCAAGGAGGGTGATGCTGTTGTTTGTTGCTCCTTCTTTGGTATATTCCTGCAAGGTATTCATGACGATTGTTACAGCCGACCATTTGTTCTGGTAATAATTGGAGGAGGATCCACTGGTAAAGAGCCATTCATAGGTCCCGCTGATTATATCACCAGGAGGATCCGCGCTGGGCGCTACCACACTGAAACTGGTCTGCCATCTGGGGGTTCCTGCAGCAATTCTCACTACTCTGCCCCCGGCAACCTGGTTGCTGCTGGCCAGGGCAAGGTTATTGGTAGGTGGGTTTGTCCATGAGTTCCAGGCGCCGGGCATATTGAGCCCTTCGGGTTCGTAAATCTGCGCCTGCCCGGATGTTCCGGTTAGGATCAGCCCGGCGATGAGCATGACGAAGATGACCGCAATTCTGGTCAGTG
>JAPLDG010000117.1:6058-9021 GCA_026391845.1 Bacteroidota bacterium
TTTTTCATTTGTGAAAGGTTTTATAGGTTGTTAACAGTTGTTTATGTGTTGATTTTCAATTCTTTGCGTCTTTGCGTCTTTGCGGTGAGGAAAGCAATTGAGGCTTTTAGGACCAACTTCCGGGGTGGGGGCTATTGCTTTACCACCACCCTGGTTTGAACGTTCACTCCGCTGATGATCCGGATGTAATACATGCCCGAAGGCAGATCGGAGAGCGGAAGCGCATGATAACCTGAGCCGGTGATGGTACAGGAACTTAACCGGTTTCCGCGGATTCCGAACAACTCCAGATGAGACTGAGCATCATCAGCCACGCCCTGGAGGTTTACAGTGACTGAAACAGTTGCCGGGTTGGGGAAAATTCTGAAGGAAAAAGCCCCGGATTGAACCAGGTCGGTTCCGGTTATTTCCGCTTCCTTGGTTACAGAGCGGCCTGTCCAGGAACAATAATGAGCTGAATCGGTGATCCTGCCATGCAGTATGGCGCCTTCATGGACCTTGCATCCGGGAAGAAAAATTATGTTCTGTCCGGCGATCAGGGTGACATAACCTGCGTCCATTACTTCGAAATAGGTGCCATTCCCTGCCAGGGTTATGGTTTGTGTAGCGTCATAGCAAACGACCTCTTTGACTGCCACGATGATATTTTCCAGTGTCCTGGTAACGGGAACAGGAGGGTTCTGAACCGTTAAAACACCTGAAACATTGGCAGTGCCATCCCAAAAACCGCCTCCTGTCGAAGAATAACCGCCATAGAGAAAGCTGCCCCCGTTGTATCTGAACCGGGTGGCATAATACCATGTGCCTGTGGTGGTGATTGCAGGGCCGAGGTTTGTGATAAACTCATCAGCTCCCCCAAGAGGCATCATGTAGGTTGCGGGCACCCAATCGGTCCATAATGCAGGATCGACGTTGGAATTACTGTAACCGATCCAGGCCTCCAGACCTGCTGCAGGAATTGCCAGGCCTGTGATCCCGGGAATCAGCGCTTTTCCAAAAACCTGGAATGGCTGCCCCGGCTCGATCGTGCCGGACGGTGGATCCTGAAGATTGGCAAATGTGATAACCACTGGCGGAGTGGAAACCGTATAAGCATAGTTGACTCCTCCGTTGGAGTTCAACTTGATGGTTAGAAGATCAAAATCGGCGGTGATCAGGTCGATGGTTGATGAAAAAGCATAGTATGACACAACTGTCCCGGCAAGCTGTCCGGGGATCTCTGCATTACCGGTTGCACCGCTCATGGCAACCGTCACAACCGATGAAGTTGCCCATGCATCAGTTGAATATCTGATATAAAAGAGTTCTTCCAGGGATGGAGCCTGAGACAGGGTAATATCAATGACCGCCGGACCGCCCGGGCCAATACCTGAGGGTACTGAAACCGATGAAATATCCACCGGTTGCGCACTTGTTTCCATGAAGATGGCACGGGTATTTGCATAACCGGCATCCTCCCAGTTCATGGTGTACCATTTTCCGTCGGTAATGGTGATCGTATTGTTTGCGCTCGCTTCTTTGGTATAAGGCTGCAGGGTATTGATCGTAACGTTTGTGCCCGACCATTTGTTGTTATACGCACCGGTCGTCGGACCGCTCGTAAAGAGCCATTGGTAACTTCCTCCGACAAGATCGCCGCCTGTTGCTGCCACGCTGAAAATCGTTTGCCACCGGGCGGTTCCGGTTGAATATTTTACGACTCGACCTCCCGGAACCTGGGTATAGCTTGCCAGCGCCAGGTTGGCGGCGGGAGGGTTGGTCCATCCATTCCAGGCACCGGGCATGTTGAGCCCTTCCGGCTCATAGATTTGCGCCTGGCCGGATGTTCCTGACAGGAAAAGACCGGCAATGAACATGACCAGGATGGCAGAAATCCGGATCATAGAATTTTCTGAAATTGGTAATGCTTTTTTCATATGAGTTCTTTTAAGGTTGATACAGTAATTTGCTGAATTGTTTTCAAAGATATTAAATTTGGCAATATGTTGGAAAAAAAGTGACAAAGTGACAGAGTGACAAAGTAACAGAGTAACAGAGTAACAGAGTAACAGAGTAACAGAGTAACAGAGTAACAGAGTAACAGAGTAACAGAGTAACAAAGTAACAACAGTCTGCAGTCTGCAGTCCACTGCCAACTGACCACTTTGTCCCCCGTCACGCGTCACGCGTCACGCATTTAAAAAAAACATCCTATCTTTACCGTTCAAACGCCTTCTTCATCCCAGCACCATGAAAAAACTTTTATTCTCCGTTTCTCTTCTCATCGCCAGCCTGACGGGATTTGCCCAGGTTCATACAAGCTATCTGTGGCATCTCGAACAGCCTGTTTACTGGCCGGAAACCAGCATCTGGAATGCCAACGAGCACCAGAGCGTGTGGGAGTCGCAATACCTGAAGCTGAACAACGGGAACTGGTACTCCGACGGATTGCAGCATCCGCTCAACAATCTGGAAGAGATCTTTGGCAACGACGACCGGAAAGCGGTTTATCAGTACCGCACCAAGGATGCTGTACAGTCCCTGCAACATCTTCCTGAGGCAGGTGCCCAGGTAAACTATTCGGGATGTCTGATGGAGAATGTAAACAGCCTTGCCGGTGCCGGTCAATGGGGCTACAATCAAGGCTGGCAGAACAATTTTATCACGGCTCGAGGATGGACCACTTCGGCAGGTAAACCAAGGATGGACGTTGTCGGATTTACCAAAGATCATGCACTCTCTCCGCTGCTCAGCGACAAGATGCTGCGCCGTCAGATCCAGGCGCACAGGTACCTCTATACCGAAAATTTCGGCACTTCACCCAACTACTCAAAAGGTTACTGGCCGGCAGAATGTTCCTTCAGTGAACGAAACATCAAAGCGCTCACGGAGGAGGGTTTTGAATGGGTCGTGGTCGCCAGCAGCCACCTGGCGAGAACACTGGCCGACTATCCGCTGCAATTCGGTACCTCGGGGTGCAACAT
>JAPLDG010000117.1:9032-13973 GCA_026391845.1 Bacteroidota bacterium
CTTTTGCTACCAGGCTCACATGGCAAAATACGTGGATCCGAATACCGGAACCGAATATAAAATCACCGTAGTCCCCATGGACGACCTGCTGAGTTATCAGAATGGTTATTCAATGATGGGAACCGGTGACATTGATCAGCACATCGCCCCCTTTAACAACGCATCCCAACCATCCATGGTCCTGCTGGCCCACGATGGCGACAACGCATGGGGAGGGGGCTATACCTATTACAATCAGTCTGTTACTGCATTTGCCGACGAAGCTGCATCCAAGGGATATGTACCCACCACCATCGGGCAATTCCTCATGCAGCATCCTGTTCCCGCCACGGATGTGGTACACGTGGAGGATGGCTCATGGGTCAACGCCGCCAACGACTGGGGGCATCCGCAATACATCAACTGGATATGGCCGATGTACACATCTTCATACCAGTTTAATCCGGATGGCTGGACCGAGGATGTGCGCAACTGGGCAGTGCTTGTTGCAGCCGAGAACCGGGTTCAGATGGCTGAAGATCTGCAGGGCAGCGTGAACATTGCCTCCATTGTCCATCCGACGGCATCGTCCAACCCCGCCGAGCGTGCGTGGCATTTCCTGCTTCCCGCTTACAACAGCGGTTATATGTACTATGGAACCGCGCTGGATATGGAGGTTAAACAGTCGCTCGCCTGCAACCGCGCCTGTGTGTTCGCCAATCAGGTGATCGCCGCCCATGCCGGCACCGACAATACCCCGCCCACGGTATTTATTCCCCAGCGATATCCTTACAATCCGGGTGGCATCGGCTTCGGGCCGAACTATGGCTACCAGCAGCATCAGAACAGCTCCGATTTTCATGTGTGGACCTTTGCCTACGATGTATCCGGCATCCAGACGATCATCCTGAAGTACCGCATTTGTGACTCCGGGGTTTATCCCGGTGGCCTGACCTACGCCGGCGGGCCGGGATTGCAACCCTGGCAAACCCTTCCCATGATCTATCGCAACTTCCCTACGGGCAATGTGTCGGGCAATCCCGAGATCAGTTTCTTCATCCTGCCCGACTACATCGCAGGAGAATACTATGCACAGATTGCGGGAATCGCCGAGAAACTGGTTGACTACTACGTGGAAGCCACCGACCAGCATGGAAATGTTACCAAAACGCCAATTCAGCATGTGTATGTCGGGCCCACCAACACCGGAGGTACCAGCGGCGTGAACTGGACGCCGGCAAATCCCACACTGAACGATGTGATCACCATCACCGAAACGGAGGTAACCAAGGGTGCAAAACTCCACTGGGGAGTGAATGCCGTTGGAAATGCATGGCAATCGCCGAATGCAGCCTATTGGCCTGCCGGCTCAGCCCTCTTCAACGGAACCGGCCCGGCGGTGGAATCTGCCATGACCGGACCATCCCAGGGTAATATCACCATTCAGATCGGCCCTTTCAACAATCCGGCGCAAACGGTCAATACCGTTGACTTTGTGATCCATTACAACGACAATACCTGGAATAATAACAACAACGGCGATTTTCACATTCCCATCAACAACAACCCGATCGGTATCACGGAACAACGGCAGCAGGACCTCATCAGCATCTGGCCTGTTCCTGCAAACAGCCTCCTTCATGTGGGCGTTCCGGTTGAATTGTCGCGAAACCACTACCTTAGCATCCGCTCCATCACCGGTCAGACTTTTCTGGTCCATGAAATCACAGCCGAAAACTTCACACTCGATATCAACGATCTTCCCCGGGGATTTTATACCATTTCTGCCGGGAACCAGGAAAATCCATGGATCGCAACCCGCAAATTCGTGAAAAACTAGTTTCCTGGCCATTTATTTGTTTTGTACTTTGCATTCATCACAGGAGGGGAGGCTCCCACTTCCCTTGATTTCTGACATTTAGTGTGGTACAACGCGAAGTAAAAAGTACGAATGACGAATGACGAAGTACAAAGGCTGGGATTAGCCGGCCGTTGTTCGTCCTTCGAACTTTGTACTTCCCACTTTCGTTTGTCCTTCGAACTTTGTCCTTTCCACTTTCGTTAGTGCTTAAAATGGGCGTTAATACGGTTAAAGTCGGGGGGATTGGGTACAATGGCAAGAATGCAGGAATAATGATTTTAATTTGGAATAACGTTATTTTTACAATACATTTGAAACCGAAATGAAATCACAATGAAGAGCTCACTCTGAAAAGTGGTTAGTGAAAAATTTCTATGGCCAAAAAGGAAGCAAAAACCGGCACTCCCCTGAACGACCTGATCGATGGCAAATCGTTTCGGAATTCGGTGGCACATGAAAGAACAGATATTTTCAGGGAGATGGTGATGTACAATGAGTCCATAAAAAATGATCTGGCCAGAGCACGTCAGCTTTCGGATGAAGATCCTGTCAGGATGAAATCCCTCAGGATTGAGGCGATTGGCGGTGTAATATCGAAATTTGGTCCCGCCGGAAGCATGGAGACAGCTGCTCTGATTGACATCATGCTCTCATACCGCAATATTGAAGCATTCAATGAAATGGTTGATTTCATCAGGCAAATGCCCCGCGATGTTTTTGAAACCGTGATGGTACAGGAACAATTTGCTTTTGTGCTCAACCGCAACGGCAACAAGGCAGATCCCGTGGATGAGGGTATGATCCGGCAGGCTGAAGAGGCATTAAGGAAAGTGGAAAAGTGGGGAAAAGCCAGCAGTGAGACCTATGGCATCTGGGGCAGAATCCATAAGGACAGGTTCGACAAGGCCTGGCTGGCAGGTCGTGAAGACGAGGCCAGAGTCCATTTGAAAAATGCACTGAAATGTTATAAAAAGGGATTTGAGTCCGACCCGCGGGATGCCTATCCCGGAGTAAACTATATTTCCTGCCTGGAGTTGTCGGGTGAAAGGGAACTGGCGCTTCGTTTTTTGCCTGCAGTGGAATCTGCAGTGAAAGCCAAAATGAAACGTAAAACCCCCGATTACTGGGACTATGCCACCCTGCTTGAGCTGGCCGTGATTGAAAACAACCTTGCCGAAGCCCAAAAATCCCTCCGGAAGGCAAAACCACTGGCGGTAGAAAGCTGGATGCTGGCCACCACGAGAGCCAATCTTGAGAGAATCATCAATTTCAGGAAAAGCAGAGGGGAGGCTCCTGGTCCATTCATGATAACCAACCTCTAAAAACATATATTATGGGCATTCCCGAACAATTCAACGACATCATCCGCAGGCATCTGAATGTAAATGCAGCATGGTTGCCAATCGTAAACAACTATGCGCTGGGGGATTATGGCATCTTTTCCGACGGCGTGTTTGTCAAAATGGGCAACATCAAAGAGTTCAATGTCTCGTTTACTGAAGCCACCTGCCCGGAGGCCAGCATCGATTTTACGTCGGCCAATACAACCGTGGTGAAAACTGCCGCCGGAGTCGAGGTCGATGTGATCCCTGCGGCCGCTGTTGATGCCAAAATCACCTTCAGGTTCGAAAGCGGCAAATCGTTCCTCGTCAAGGCGCCGGTCATCACCGGAACCATGATCGCGAATGTTAACCAGGTTGCAACCCTGCTGCGGAATTCGAAAAACTGGGAACGGAAATGGAAGGTGGTTTATCAGGTGTACAACGCCCTCGATCCGATTATCGT
Organism: Bacteroidota bacterium; assembly: GCA_026391845.1. GTDB lineage: Bacteria > Bacteroidota > Bacteroidia > Bacteroidales > FEN-979 > CAIVAT01. Next base: position 12,658 of record JAPLDG010000117.1, read on the forward strand.
TTCTACCATCGCCGCCGGTACCGAACTAACCTTCAGCGGGGATGTCGAAGCCCTGAAAAACCTGAAAGTCGGCACTGCCTCCGTGGAGATAGGAACCAATAAGGAGCTGGGGCTGAACATTCATGGCAAGTCGGGCATCATCGGTCTGGGGCTCTTTAAACTGAAGCTTTTTGGAAGCGGACCTTCCTTCCTCCTTGCCGGTGATAAAAAGACTCCTGCTGAGGTAGAAATACTTGACAATTCTGTGGCCGTTGACAATGATCTGTAATGCATACGGTTACCATTGAAATATTGCGTCCAGGCAAGTCATTCGACCACAACCTGTCGGCACAGACTGAATATATTGCCCTGTGCGGCAGCCACCCGCCCGTCGATTTTAAGATTGACTGTGATCAGGATACCTTTCTCAGGTACAAGGAAAAGCTGAGGTATGGCGCTGCCGGCGAAGAGGAAAGAGCAGATGCCATCGGCTTTTTTCAGCAGCTCATGGCAAAGATCTTTGACGATATATCGCCTTTGCGCCTGGAAGGACAAACCAATGACTGGCTTCATCTGCGCCTGGTCATGACCCCGAAGGAGCTGGCACAGCTGCCTTTTGAGCTGGCGCTGACACCCCAGGGCTTCCAGGGACACCCGCTGATACCCTTTTTGATGAACCCGCAGCGGCTGACCATCCTCACCCGGGAAGTGAGGCAGGTGGCATCCACGCGCTATGTGTGGCCGCATAAACCCCGGATCCTTTTTGCATGGGCTGAACCGGATGATGAAGTGCCGCATGATGACCATTACAATGCGATCAGGGAGGTTGTGAAGCATTTTGCCCGCCCCATTCCCGACTTTCCGGAACCGGTGCCGGATCTTGCCCCGCTCCTGGTTCAGCTGAAAAATGCCAGCCTTCAGTCCATCAGCAATACCGTGAAGGCAGCCATCGACAGCGATAATCCTTTCACCCATATTCATATCCTGGCACATGGAATTGAGCAGGATAATCCCGGGAATAAGGAGTTCAAACTGGTGTTGCACGACAGCGACGATGTCGGTAAAAGCTATCATGCGAACGGGAATGAAATTGCCGGTAAGATACTCGAAACAGACCATGGCAAAACCCGCATACCTGCCGTCGTATCCCTGATGGCATGCGACAGCAGCAACACCGGGAGCATCTCTCTCCCCGCCGGAAGTCTGGCCCATCAGCTTCATGAATCGGGCATCCCTTGTGTGTTTGCCTCCCAGTTTCCACTCTCAAAAGAGGGGTCGGTTAAGCTGGTGTCAACGCTTTACAGAAAGTTGCTGATTGAAGGCGACGACCCCCGGAA
>JAPLDG010000117.1:14010-18758 GCA_026391845.1 Bacteroidota bacterium
TACCCGGAAAGCGCTGTTCGATGCCAGGGTTCACGACTGGGCCAGCCTCGTGGCGCATATCCGCTTCCCCGAAGATATGGATGAGCAACTGAAAGACAACCGGCTAAAAATGAGGCTTGAGTCGATGAAAACCACCAATGCCTGGGCCGACCACACTCTCAGGTACCGGAATGTGATTAGGCCCGGTAACAATCTGCCGGTCTCCGATCATTTAACCAGTCGTTTCGGGCAATCCATCAAAGCCCTGACCGATCTTTTTAAAACAGATATCAATGCCGGAAAATCACGCTATGCCGAACATTACGGACTGATGGGAAGCGCCTGTAAAAGAAAATCCGAGTATCTTTTCCGGATGTCGCAATTCAACCAGGATCCACAGGATGGTTTGATGCAGGCATCACTGGAGTCGCTTAAAACATCCGGGGATTGGTATTACCAGGGATACGTAAAACAGATAAACCACTGGACAGCCATTCAGTACCTCTCCATCACCGCGGTGATCAAAGGAACGCTGGACAAACAGGAAGACCGGGATGTCTGGACGGTAACAAGGATTCTTGCCGAAAGTGATTCTACGGAAGAGAAAGATGCCATGACCAGGATCTGGAGCTGGGGTACGCTGGCCGAACTCTGGCTTCTATACCTGCTCACCCTGCCTGCCGATCTTGCCGGCCACGACACGGATTTAACATCGGCTAAGGAAAAAGCCACGCTGTACTATGATAAGGTGGCAAAAGCAAAAATCTATTTCGCAGCCGACGTGTCAGTTAAACAGGAAGAGATTATTTTTGCCATGGAATCAACCCAAAAGCAATTTGAGCGATACATCCATTGGTGGCCGGTCATGATGCCATCCCCCGCCAACGGGCTTTTGCAGGAAATAGCCCTGGATTTAACAACAGGATACCAATAACCGCTGTATGAATAAGATAAAAGTATTCCTCTCAAGCCGTGTCCAGCCAGTATTTCAGGGGTTGGACCGTGATTTTGCACTGACGGATCTCCGGAAATATCTTCGTGAAACGCTTGAATCGGAAGAATTTCTCGGGGAAAAGATCCTCGAGGTCATCATGAACGAAAGCAGTTTCAAAAGTGATTTCACCAAAGACGCATTTGACAACTGTCTGAAAACCATGCGGTCATGCAATGTGATTATCGTATTGTACAACGGAGAGGCCGGATGGTCGGCCGAAGATATGCCGACCAATGGCATTGTTCATGAAGAATTCTTAATCGCCATGAATGATTTCTCGGGGATGACCTGGGGGCTCGACCTGACCAAATATTTTAAATTACCGGCCGACGGACCCGAAAAACGGTGGAAGCGCTCACGAATGAAGTGCTTACACAAATCAAGGGGTACATGCTGGAAGCGATTGAGCGCTCTTTTGAAACCCGGAAAGAGGAGGTGTTTGGGGCAAGCGTTTTCGGCATCACCCTCGATTGGTCGAAACTAACCTATTCTGAACGGCAGGAGGCGATCATGGGTCAGGTGCAACCGACCTTCAATAAACTCCCCGGGCTCGAAGCCGTGATCAAGGCTTTCCACGCCATCCCCGACAACATGTCTGTCGCCGATGCCCGGAACATGATCAGAAGGCCTTTCATCGAGGAGCATGAACTGATCAAAGGTAAAAAGGAAAAAAGTGGCGTGATCCACTTTGTGGCTGTTTACGGCAATGCCACCGAGACACAGGTCAAAAACATGGTAGGGTATCCCGATTTAACCGTCATCAAAGGATCATTCGGATATTATCTTTGGGAAAAAAATGCGCACATACAGATGTTTTTCCTCATAAAGTGCATCAACCCTCAAACAATCAGGACACGACTGAGCCAGTTGAACAACTGGCTCACCGGGTCGGGCGAACAGCCAAAGATTGCGGTAAGGGCTAAGGCAAGGTTTTCAATTCTTTATGCCATGAATCTGGCTGAAAAAATGGAAGGCCTGAAATAACCGTGGGTTTCAGCCCGCGGATTCTCACACTCACTTAATCTTAAACAAAACCAACTATGAAAGCAATAGCAATGAATGACAAAGGCCCTGAGGTAAAAAAATGGCAATTTTTTTTACACGGGCAAGGATATGCAGACGTCAGCGCTGACGGCGATTTTGGAAAGCGCACCTTCAATGCCAGCGTTGATTTTCAAACAAAAAACGGCCTTGCGCCGAATGGCATCATCGATAATGCCACCTATCTGAAGGCCATGCAGTTTGGTTTCCAGCTGGTGGATGACCATCCGGCCAATACGGATGAGAACTCTTCGAACTGGCCACCTCCTCCTGATTTCAAACCGCTCACCCAGTCGCAGTTACAGGCGATGTTTGGGAAACTCGGATTTACGATCAAGCCCGATAATAGCTCGGTCAACATCACCAACGGCTGGCAGGCGTTAAATCTGGTGACCATCGAAATTCCGCAGATCAAGGCGCTTCCTCCTTACCACACCAATAAGATTTCGGTTCATAAAAAGGTGGTCCCTCAATTCCAGCGGCTCTTTACCGAATGGGAAAAAGCCGGGTTATCGAAGTACCTTTTAACATTCGACGGATCATTCAACCCACGGCTTATCCGCGGAAGTTCGACTGTTTTGAGCAATCACGCCTTCGGCATTGCCATTGATATCAATGTTCCCTGGAATGGATTGGGTGTGATTGCCGCCTTGAAAGGGCAAAAAGGATCGGTGCGCGAATTGGTAACGATTGCAAATAACCTCGGATTTTACTGGGGAGGCCATTTCCAGCGAAACGACGGGATGCATTTTGAAATCGCGAAGATTATTTAACCTTCGCCCGGCCCCCTTCCCCAAAGAAGACCCCATCCCCCCCGACCCCCTTTTCCAAAGAAGACCCCTTACCCCGACCCCCTTCCCCAACAAGGGAAGGGGGAGGTTGGTGCTAATATGCCATACATTAGTGGACTCAAATCTGAAATTTGAGTTGCGAAAAAAGGTCGGCAGGGCAAGTCACACGTCACGTGTCACGTTTTTCCATCACACGTCACATTTTCCTTGACTTTAGCGATTTTCCGGATTAATTTTGAAGCATGAAAAGAACATTCTTTTTCCTCGCCATGCTTCTGCTTTTTAGCAGCGCAATGTTTGCCCAGGTTGGCATCAATGCCAGCAACAGTACACCGGATCCATCGGCAATGCTTGATGTGAAATCCACGAGTAAAGGGTTTTTGCCTCCAAGAATGACCACATTTGAGCGCGATGCGATTTCTCAACCCGTGGCCGGTCTTACTATCTACAATACCTGGAAACACGGCAATGAAACTTATGACGGTTCCTCCTGGATTGGCAATACGCATTACATTAGCGAAGGTTACGGTGGCGGTATTGTGTTTTATATATATGATCATGGGCAGCATGGTTTAATTGCAGCCACTGAAGATCAAAGCACCGGTGTACAATGGTATAATGGAACGTATAGAATTACCGGAACCACCGGCGATGGGGTAAATGCCGGATCCATGAATACGGCAATAATCGTTGCTGCTCAAATGGCAGATAACCAGGGTAATAATTTTGCTGCTAAAGTTTGTGCTGATTATTCAGTAACAATATTTGACGTTACTTATGGTGATTGGTATTTGCCGGCAAAATATGAACTGAATTTATTGTACCAGCAAAGAGAGGTTGTTGGCGGCTTTTTATATGACTTCTATTGGAGTTCCTCCGAGTGGGATGCAAACGCCGCCTGTGGACAGGACTTCAACAATGGCTACCAGGGCATTTACACGAAGAACGACGGCCAAAATGTGCGCGCTGTGAGGGCTTTTTAAAACCGCAAATTGCTGATGCGTTGCTGATGCGTCTGCGGTTCGTTTAGGACCCGTTTAGGTTCAGTTGAGCTATACGTGAACCTCAGTGTAATTATTTGTTACACTGAGAGACACATAGAAGGACACTCGGAGAAGCACAGAGCGGTTAACACCAGATTAATTAATCATCAGGAATATTGCTATCCTTTATGATTGCTTAATCGGAAAAACAGAAAAAGGTAATCAAACTTTCAGCGTTTATTTTGGAAAGATGTGTATAAAGATTAGCCCAACAAGGGAAGGGGGAGGTTGGTGCTGATCTGCCATATATTTCCTGACTTCTGCCGCTTCTTGATTTTGGTGCGTTGACATTTTCCAAGCAATTGAATTCGAATGACATACAAGTCAAAATTGTGTCTTTTACCGCACTAACGCACATCGAAAGTGGGAAGTTCAACGTTCGAAGGACAAACGAAAGTGGGAAGTACAAAGTTCGAAGGACGAACGGCCGGCTACCAACGAATAAACACCTTTTTGCTGCAGGTTTGACCAGGGGTGACAAGGGTGACAAGGTAACAACCTGCAGGCGCATTGATTCCGATCACGGTGGTTTGATCTGTAATTCTTTGCTGAACTATCTTCTGTCCCAGGATGTTGCAGATCGTCACTTCTCCATTTACCAACTTGCCGGTGAGGTTGTTGATGTACACCGAATGGTTGAATGAATAAATACTGAATCCTGGCTGGGCTCCCTCGTTGTTCATTCCGAACGGTCCGCTGAAATGGATATGGAAACGTTCGCGAGCTTCGCCGGGACTTGCTGAAAATGAGTACGACGGATTGCCTGTCAAATCCTGTCTGGCTCCTGTTTTAAGATCCTCAAGGATGATGCTTTTTGCGCAAAAGAAGTTTTCAATTCCGCTGACGTCAAGGTGATAAGCACCTGCCACGCCGGCTTTGATTCCCAGCGCTACCACGGAA
>JAPLDG010000253.1:0-6897 GCA_026391845.1 Bacteroidota bacterium
CTCAAACAGAGTTTTTGCCAAATATTCTCTTCCGGGCTCAAGGCATGGCATTCATGTGCACTGGCTTTTTTCATAAAGCTGCAACTGAATTCGTAAGCGGAAACCCGGATGAGCAAGGTACGGATGCTCTGATCCTGAATGTCACGCTGAAAAACAAGGTACATAAAGCCACCGTTTTCGGGGGCACAGGCTATCAGATGTACCAGCAGGACTACAACTTTAATGGTGCGTCATTTAAAATGGGTTATGGAGAGAAACCATTTGAATTGCCTTTCTCCATCCGGTTAAACGATTTTATTCTCGACCGATATGCAGGCTCTATGAGCCCATCATCCTATGCCAGTGAAATTACACTCATTGATAACAGGCAAAATTTGAAAGAAAAACATCGGATTTTTATGAACAATGTGCTGGATTACCAGATGTACAGATTCTTTCAGTCTTCATATGACCCGGATGAGAAAGGCACCATACTATCCGTTAATCACGATTTTTACGGCACAATAACGACATATGCCGGTTATTTCATGCTTTGCCTGGGGTTTATCCTTACTTTATTTAATAAAAACTCACGTTTTCATGACCTGAGCCGCAAAATCGGGGAATTACGGATAAAAAGAAAAGCTGGTGCTCTGTTGACTTTTGTCCTTTTCATGTTCAGTTCGTTTGCGTTTTCCCAGTCGGCTGTTACCAGGCCGGTAGCCATGAGTCATGCTGATAAGTTTGGTCATTTACTGATTCAGACTTATGACGGGAGGTTTCAGCCAATCCATTCTCTGGCCTATGATGTCATGCATAAAATAGCCAGAAAGGATAAATTCCAGATCAGTGGAAAAGGGGAAATGGATGCCATTCAGGTGTTGATGGATATGGTGATTGATCCTGAATTCTGGAAACATGAAAAAATAATTTATGTAAGGGAAAAATCTGTGCAGGAGATTATCGGTATTACCGGGAAGTATGCCACTTTTCTGGATTTTTTTGATGAAAATCAGCAATATAAGTTGCAGAAATATGGAGAAGAGGCCTTCAGAAAAAAGCAATCAACCCAAAACAGTTTTGATAAGGAAGTCATCAAAGTGGATGAGCGGCTGAATATTTTTGAAATGGCGCTGAAAGGCAGCATGTTTAAACTCTTTCCCGAACAGGGCGGTGAAAATAATAAATGGATAAGTTGGGATGACAAGGCAGCCATCACTCCACTAACAGGTTCAATTCTCTTCGTCAATGAAGAGCTGAAATTAGATCCGTTGAACTATGCCAACAGCATGGCTATGTATTTCACAGAAGTTATCGGTGATATTCAACGGAGTTCATCCGGCAAGGAGCTTCTGGCGTCGGAAGGAAAAATCAATACGGAGATCCTTTACAATAAACTGCAAATATTTACGACGCTCAGGAACGTCTACGCCTTGTTAAGTGTCTTGCTGCTTTTGCTTGCCTTTATTGATAACCTGCGGCAAAAAAAGAGCAAGGCCATTTCCCTGGCGCTGAACGTTTCGATTCTGGTTTTGGGACTGGCCTTTTTATATCATACATTCGGCATGATCCTCCGGTGGTATTTGACAGGGCACGCTCCCTGGAGCAACGGATATGAATCATTGCTGCTGATTGCCTGGGGCGGACTACTTGCCGGCTTCAGTTTTGCGCGGTATTCAAAAATAACGCTTGCGGCAACTGCTTTGCTGGCGTTTTTTATTTTGATGACCGCGGGCCATAGCAGTTATGATCCGCAATTGACAAATTTGCAACCCGTCTTAAAATCCTACTGGCTGATCATCCATGTGGCGACCCTCACAATCAGCTATGGATTCCTGGGACTTGGATTTATCCTGGGTTTGATGAACCTGGTGATCTATCTGTTTAAAACTGAAAAAAACCATGAACGATTGGATATGATCATAGCTGAACTTACCTGCATCAATGAAATGAACCTTATCATCGGAATTGTTCTTGCCACAGTCGGAACCTTTCTGGGCGGTGTATGGGCCAATGAATCCTGGGGAAGGTACTGGGGGTGGGATGCAAAGGAAACCTGGGCGCTTGTGATTGTAATAGCCTATACCCTGGTACTGCATTTACGGTTTATTCCTAAAATGCGCAGCAATTATATCTTTAACGTGGCATCCATTATCGGATTTGGAAGTGTTATCATGACATTTGTGGGGGTGAATTACTACCTCTCCAAAGGAATGCACAGCTACGGTGCAGGTGATACTCCTGTGTTTCCGCTTTGGGCCTGGGGAATAATCTTTTCCATTATCTCGTTGATTGTCATGGCAGGGATTAATCAACAGGTAACCAGAAAAAAACTGCTTTAATTTGCTTACAAAATTGACGATATAATTAAAATAGATATCAGAGGTCCCAATCGAAAACCAATATGAAGAAATTGATTTTTATTCTTGTTTTACATGCATTTTTATTGAATAGTTCAGCAGTCTCCTTTGGTCAAAATGCCCAGCAACACACGCTAAAGGTACAACGCGCCGTAATTCAGGAAGTGCTTCAAACCAGCAATTATAGTTATCTGCGTGTCAAGGCAGATAAAAGTGTTCAATGGATCGCTGTACCTGCCGGTAATTTCAGGGTTGGAGATACGTGTTACTATAAGGGGGGATTGTCAATGCCGGATTTTAAAAGCAAGGAGCTTAAAAAAACTTTTGATAAGGTTCTTTTTCTGGAAGGTGTAAGCACTTCTCCGGAGAAGGCAAATAGTCAGCCGGTTGGTATGCCGGAGCATGGTAAAAAAACACAACCGGTAAAATCAGAGGATAAGATTGAGCCTGCATCTGGCGGAATAACGATCGCAGAATTATATAAAAATAAAGATAAGTATAATGGCAAGGTGGTAATAATCAGGGGTAAGGTTGTTAAATTCACACCAAAGATCATGGGTAAAAACTGGGTACATCTGCAGGATGGAACATCTTTTGGAGATAAATACGATGTACCTGCTACCCTGAAAACAACCTTGAAAGTGGGGGATATTGTTACAATAGAAAGCAAAGTAACCCTGAACAAAGATTATGGTTCCGGTTATTTTTTTGAGGTGATTTTGGAAGACGTCACGCTCAAATAAATTTCCCGGTTAAAATGCCATATGGCTCAGCCTCTCATCCAGACTTCCTGGCGAATTCGACAGCATTGAAGAGCCTCCGGCATTCCTGAATAGTCTGAAATTACTGAATTCAAGCAAAAGGCCTATTTCATGTGTGCCACCGGAAGTTTTTGACATACCAGTGAGTGGCTTTTCATAACTGTAGGTGAATTTAATACTCATATTTTCTGCAAAAAAATATCTGTATCCGCCTGACAATGCTAACGAATTGCCAGGATGAGGTCCGAACTCTCCCCTATACCATGCACCCGCATAGAGACCATATTTGCTTGCCATGATACCGGATTGGAGTGATTTTATTACTCCCTGATGTTGAAAAAGCAGTCCGGGACTCAGCATGAATACCTCCTCCTTCGCACCATTGTACCCGGACTTCGGCTGTACGACCCAAATCAAGTCAGCATGACATACCCATTTTCTGGTCAGGCTTGCCTTTTCCGTTTTAAGAAAAGATACATCGGGCTCAAAAATATGATCAATTGCCAGTCCGACAGTACCAGAAAGACGACCCTTCGCTGCAATGAATTGCACCAGTCCGCCTATCGCTAAATCCGGCAGGTTGAGAACATTGACAGAATTGCTCGTAAACCCGGAATCATAGATGCCTCCGTAATTTTCCCTTAATTTTTCAGATAAGGCAAAATCATCCCAGGCAATAGTTTTATGCAGCCAGGCTACTTTCATACCCAACTGCCCAAGGATAAATCCGGAAAATGGCACTCTTGCGGAAATGGAAAGTCCGAGGTTGTAATTTCTAATAAACCCGATGCCTTCATTGTCAGTATTTACAATTAATCCAACACCTCCGGCACCTGGAAGATTCCTGCCGGCAATGTCTGTGCTGAAATGAAGGGATCTGAATGGGGGGTTAAGTGAGGGACCCTGGTTTCGATAGGAAAATCTCACCCTCAAACCATCGAATAATCCGGTATAGGCGGGATTGTAATATAATGGTTTATTTGAAAACTGGACTCCTCCCGGATCCTGACCGTAAAGTAATGCTGCACTTCTCAGCATAGTGAAAAGCACAAAAAAAATGAGTTTATTTTTCAAGGGCAGGGGAGGTGCTTAATCCTTCAAACATCGCACTGAAAGTCCGTAATGTTTCTTATAAGTAAAACGATTTAAATGAGGCAGACTAAAAGTCATATATCTGCACCATACCAAATCGTCATCGTACCCGCACTGTGTTACAGACCACATTTGCGTATATTCACCGAGAAATGTGTAACAGTCATGATATTGTCTGCCAGCCGGAAGTGCTGAAAAACCACTGTTCTCTGTAGAAATTTCACTAAAATCTCCATTCGTCGTATCAATAGTCATGACATTCGGACTCCTCCAGTGTTTTGTCCCGGGCTCCTTCATTTTACCTCCGGCAACCTTCATTCCGCCTAAAAAATCAGATAAAGCTTCCCATTCTGAATCACTCGGCACGTGTGTGCCGGCAGGACAAAGTTTTCTGGCATCCGTAACACTGTAATAGTTGTACATGCGGCCATATTCCTGGGCAATACGTTCATTATTATCATAATTACAATATGCAGCCGTTGTTAGTTTCGTCCAGGCAAGTGTATCTTTAACCAAAAGAATCGGGTCGCCATTGTTGTATCTGGTAACTTTCAGATTTTCTTTCAGCCATACCTGGCTGCCAATTTTTACCGTGTTATATACATTACCATCAATATCTGCTATCTGACCATCGGATTTTCCCTGTGAAAAGGACAACAACGAAAGGAATGAGAAAGCAAACAGGATAAATACGACTTTCATGCAGATTGTTTTTGCTATGTAAGGTGTTTCTAATTGTAGGCAGGGACATAATCCTTGCCGGTACCATGACTTGTTCCATGGCATGTGACTGTGCAATAGTTTGGAGTAGTACCGGTAAAATGAGTAAAAGCTGCCTGCGTATTGGTGCCTACCGAAGTGATACAAACTGTCGGCGCCTGGTTTCTGCTGAAATTAATCAGATGCAGTTGTTCACTCCCATGCGAGTCATGACACAAATAGCAGCCTTCCTGGGTTTTATTTGCAACGTGATATAAATGGTAGCCAAATCTGGAACTCGTATTCCCGGAAATATAAGATGTTGCTTTATGACATTTTGTGCAGAAATCTGTCGTTGCCGTATTTGCACCATTGTGTGTTGTTTTAAATCCGGATGTGCCAACTGCTCCGGTTCCGGCATCCAGAATGTGCAGATTTTGGGAGCCGTGCGGGCCTCTGCCGTAACCTGCGGTGCCTTTTTGATTATTGTCATGGCAACTCGTGCAGTAAATTCTTGAAGTAAACGTCCAGCCTGTTTGGAAAGTAGCAGCATTGATATTCAAATTTGTTCCTGCTGCCATTACCGGATGGTATGAAGCATTGGCCGGATTATACTCTTTGGCCATATCCCTTGAGTCTGCCATTTGAGTATTTGTACCACCGGTTGTCAGTTTTCTAAGGGCATCTGCCTGGTCTGCGGTTCCGGTCCATCCGGCGGGCAAATATGTTGGTAATGTCGTAAAGCTTGAATGGCATTTATAGCAAACTTCATATTCGTATGTTGTGTTTTTATTAAAAGTAAATGTAGAGGGAGCACCGGAGCCAGTGTAACTTGGAGTAACACCTGAAGCTCCGATTAACTCATTATAAATGGTTGGCGCCGTTGTTGCAGCATATGCTTTCGCTGCATGGGGATTGTGACAATCAACACATTCTACGTGGCGATTTGTACCGCCAAAGGAAGGTCCGGTATTTTCCCCATTAACATGTTTGCGATACGAAGCAGTTGGGTCATGCTTGCGGAAAGCGGTTGCTGTATTTGCGTTGTTTGCAAATGATAAATGAACCTGAACAGTTGCAGTCCCGCCAGCGCCGTGGCAAGTCAAACAAAATCCTTCTTCCTCATTCATTAAATCGGTTCCCGTTCCGGTTCCGCTATAATTCCATGGTCCAAGAAGCGTGCTTTTGTTGGATCCATGTCCGTTATCATGGCAATCCATGCAAGTGTAAGGTTTGGTTTTATGGGCAGAGGCAGTCCATTTGGTCTTATCAACTAACGGAACTGCAGTATTGTCACTGAAAGGTGTCAGATCACCCGCTGCACCGTTTGCGTCATGACAATTTAAACAGAAACTCTCGACACTTGCTTTGTTTGCAGTATCATACGTGATGACCGACAGATATCCCTGGTCAGGATCAAGGAGTTTGACTTTACCTTTCTTGTGATCGCCCATGAAATGGCATTTCAGGCAATCGCCGACTGTTGGTATGGCACCGAGTCCGTGGTGCGATGTTCTTTTGAAATCACCGCCGGTTCCGTTGCCATTACCGAGGTTGTCAACAATCTGACGTCTGCCTCCGGCTGGTCCTACTCCGGGTTTGTCGGTTATGGCGTTATGACAGGCAAAACAATCGGTTTGAGCCGAGAAACCCTGATCATGAGGATGACAATCAATGCACTTTTGGGTTGAAGGGAAGTGGCGTGCATCTGGAGTTCCGCCACTTGCAGATTGATAATGGTCAATCGCAGTAGTATGGCAAACTTCACAAACCCCGTTAAAAGGACCAATACCATCTGCATAGTTGTCGGCAGATGTGTTTGCCGTGAATACCACAGATTTTATACCGAAAGCCGGCGTGACAATGTTATCACGGACCAGAAGAATATTGCCTGAACCTGTTTCATGGGCATAATGGCATGTTGTACACAACATTCCTTCATGGATGGTAATACGTCGGGGTGCCTGATCGATATGACAATTAATGCAGCCCTCATCAATGGTAGC
>JAPLDG010000253.1:7003-16152 GCA_026391845.1 Bacteroidota bacterium
GTAGCAGATCTCAGGATGTTTCCATCTGTTGATGTTGCATTATGGGTGTCGTGGCAGGTACTGCAAACAACTTTATTGGTCGCACTCAGGGGGTACGTGGTGGGTTGAAACCGGGGATCAGTTCCGGGGTTGTATGCAACACCTACCGGGTGAGTGCCCCGGTTGGCAGAATTGTCTGCATATCGCCTTACATCACGGGCCGTATGACAATTCAGGCATAAGGCATCCTCGGCATTTGATATCCTTAAAAATGGTGAATACGTGTTGGAATGCTGATCGTGACAGGTTGAACATACGATTTCATTGCTGTAAACCCGCTGCAACATCCCGGGGTTGGTTGGCAGATTGGTTTGATACAGCGCATTCACAGCCGTTGAATTCCAAGAATGGGATATACCACCCACACCGGGCACAGCTTTCATAATATCGGCAAACGGACTTGTGTGAGCCACCCCTGCAGGGTTATGGCAACTCATGCATAAATTGGCATTTCCTCCAACCAGGGTCAATTGAGCGCCGGGGGAGGTGTGATTGATATGGAAACAGCTCCTGCTCCACAGCTTCCGGATCCTCTGACCGTGAGATTTCCGGAGGTGGATGTACTCGAAAAAGTTCCGGTGATGGTATTTGTATTGCCGGAAGCAGTGAACCCGGTGCCGGTGAACGACCAGATATAACTGGTAGCGCCTGAAATAGCGGGCACGGAATATACTCCTGAACCTGATGTACAGATACTTGATGTTCCGGTAATCGTTCCTGCAGCACCTGTTCCGGTTGTAATTGTGATGGGATAACTAGCTGAAACGGTTCCACTTCCACAAGAATTTGTCCCTCTGACTGTTAGATTTCCTGATGTAGCGCCTGCAGAAAAACTGCCAGTAATGGATGCGGTGTTGCCCGAAGGCGTGAATCCGGAGCCTGTGTATGACCATGTATAACCGGTTGCTCCTGAAATTGAAGGCACGGAATAGCTAACTCCTGTTTGTCCCTGACATACTGCAGAAGTTCCTGTGATGGATCCGGCAGCTGAAGGTATGGAATTGATTGTAATCACATAATTGGCGGAACTGATTCCGGATCCGCAGGAATTGACTCCTCTTACAGTCAGGTTCCCTGAGGTGGCTCCAGCCGTAAATGCGCCGGTGATGGAGGCTGTGTTTCCGGAAGGGGTGAATCCGGTCCCGGAATAGCTCCACGTGTAACTTGTAGCTCCGGAAATAGCCGGTACTGAATAGGCCACACCGGTTTGACCCGGACATACCAGAGCAGTACCTGTAATGGTTCCGGCTGCGGCGGGCAGTGGGTTTACTGATATTGCATAATTGGCTGAAGCAGAGCCGGTACCGCAGGCATTAACCCCTCTGACAGTCAGGTTTCCAGTAGTTGCACTGGTCGAAAAACTCGCAGTGATGGAGGCAGTTGTACCTGAAGGAGAAAACCCTGCTCCCGAATAGGTCCAGGTATAACTGGTTGCGCCTGAAATGACTGGAATTGAATAGGCAACACCGCTCTGACCCTGGCAAACCGCTGAACTACCAGTTATGGCACCCGGAGCAAGGGGCACCTGGTTGATCGTGATGGGAAAAACAGCCGAAACCGCACCATTTCCACATGCATTGACACCCCTTACCGTAAGGTTGCCGGAAGTGGCGCCAGCTGCAAAACTCCCGGTGATGGTCGCGGTATTGGCCGAAGGTGTGAACCCGGTTCCCGAATAACTCCATGTGTAACTCGTTGCTCCTGAGATCGCTGTAACTGAATATGCTACGCCCGTCTGCCCCTGGCATACAGTTGAGGCCCCTGTGATACTACCTGCGGCTCCCGGAACACCGGTTAGCACCGTGATTGGAAAATTCGCTGAAACGATACCACTGCCACAGGTGTTTACCCCCGTCACCGCAAGATTACCAGAGGTTGCGCCCGGTGTAAAACTACCTGTTATTGAAGCAGTACTTCCTGAAGGGGTGAACCCTGTGCCGGAATAGGTCCAGGTATAGCTGGTGGCACCTATAATGGCGGGAATTGAAAAGGCTGCTCCTGATTGGCCCTGACAAACTGAAGAAGTGCCGGTAATGGTTCCGGCAGCTGCCGGAACAGCATTTACTGTAATTGGATAATTGACAGAGTAAATTCCTGTTCCGCACGAATTTACACCCGACACAGTGAGATTTCCCGACGTAGCGCTTCCTGAAAAACTTCCCGTTACAGAAGCCGTATTGCCTGAGGGTGTAAATCCTGATCCTGAATAAAGCCAGTTATAACTCGTTGCGCCTGAAACAGAAGGTACTGAATAGGTAATACCTGACTGTCCCTGGCATACGGTAGCAGTTCCTGTGATGGATCCTGCCGGGACTGGCAATGGGTTGACAGTAATAGGAAAAAATGAGGAGATCGTCCCGCTCCCGCAGGAATTTACTCCGGTAACAGTCAGATTCCCGGAAGTTGCACCTGAAGTAAAACTACCAGTCACAGAACTGGTGTTGCCTGAGGGCGAAAACCCTGCTCCGGAATAATTCCATGTATAACTGGAAGCACCTGCAATTGCTCCCACTGAAAAGGGGACCCCCGATTGTCCTTGGCAAACAGATCCGGTACCAGTAATTGGACCAGCAGAAGCAGGGAACGCCGTCACCGTTAACACTGCCTGGTTCGAAGTGGCAGTTCCATTTATATTGGTGAATTTTGCACGATATTTGTAATTGTTTAAAGCTGTGGTATTCAATATATTCAGGGTTGTTGAGCTGAAATTTGTGTAAACCCCTCCGTCTGTTCCTGCAAGAATATCTTCAAAAGTTCCTGTATTGGGATCGCGTTGCCATTGTACGGATGGCGTGGGGAAAGAACCGGATGTACTTGTGAAGGCTGCACCGTTTCCCTCGCAAACTGTAGTATTTAAGGGATGTATTGCCACGGTGATGAGAGATCCCGATTCTCCGATCTGAAAAGTGCCGAATGTTGTCATTCCGTTTGCCTGGGTAGAATTGCTGGTATGTGTACCTGTCGAAGTGGACTCCCAAACTCCCTCTGTGATTTTACTTACCATAAAACTGGCCGTGTTTGCCCCTGCATCAAGATCAACCGGCGTGCTGTTGATGAAGGTAAAGGTACTGCTGTATGAAGTAAACCCTCCGACTGGTATAACTCCCTGCGTAATTGTCCAGTTGCGGTTCACACTCAAGGCGGGGTTGATACCGGAGTTTGCAATATCAGGGTGGTCCCCGGCAGTTGTATAAACAACAAGTGAGCCCGAGCCTGCCGTTGTACCGGAAAAGGCAACCAGAACAGGGGTGTAGTTGTTTGCATCTCCGATTACAAAAGTTCTGAAAGGTGAAGTGGCATTGGGAATGAAAATCTCGAGATTTCCAAAAATATATTTCCCGGCGCCCTCCCCACTGGTGGTTGCAGTTGCGCCCAGGATCACCGAGTTAGCTCCTGTGGTTATTTTTCCACTTGCAAAAGTCAATAAACCATTGATGGTTGGCGATGTCATGATAACAAGTCCGGCTGCATTGCTTAAGGTGACATTGTTCGAAAATGTTGTGCTGCTCGATCCCGAAATGTTCTGAACGTTAGTACCAAAAAAGTTGACAAGACTTGTTCCCTGCAAAAAAGTGCCGTTGTTGATAAAATTGCCACCAATGTTTAAAATCGGGTTATAGGTTGATCCGAGATAAATTGCCCCGGTGTTGATCGTCAGATTGCCTGAAACAGTAACAGTTTGGCCTGTGGCGGTACCAATGGTTTTTGATGCTCCTGTCAGAACAAGGTTTCCGGTATAGACCCTGTTTGTAACGGTTTGGGCTCCGGGAGCATCAAATTCGATCGTGGAAGTGGTTCCCAGGTTTATTGTCGGATTGTTTGTTGAATTAATTGCCGTCGTTGTCCCCCCGGAAAATCCACTGGCATTTGCAGTTTGAAACAATCCGTTAATGGTCATCGAACCTGGTGTGACAGGGAAGGACATAATGCCTGTTCCTGCATCCATTGTCGAATTTGCTGTAACTGTAAGGGTTCGTGGTGAGGCCAGCCCGATGTTAAAATTCCCGGTTGAAAATAAACTTCCGATACTGACACTTCCGACAGCAATGTTTCCTGTCACGTTTGTTGCGCTAATTGCTGCACTCAAAGTAGCGCCCGCAACACTGGTATTGTTGATGTACAAATTGTGATATGCTCCTGCCGAAAAGAAATTGATGGTTTGGGCTGCTGAACCAGTATAATTGAAGATACTGCCAGCCGTACCTGCAGTCAGAGTGGCAGAGGCTGCCGGTATTGTCAGTGGGCCTCCCAGGTTCAGGGTTCCCGCACCACCCGACATGATGATTTGTTTTGTTCCGGCAGCGGAGGCTGTGAACAACATTCCTCCATTGGCATTTAAAGTGCCGGTTGTAATGGTAATAGTTGCAAAATTGGCTGTGGATGTGCTTGTTCCGGTAAATGAAATGAGTCCTGAAACAGTCGCCGATCCAGCATCGATCCTCCACCTGTTGTCAGTACCGGAACCTTGGGTCATTGTTACTGTACCATTCACCGTTAGAGCGATCCCGGTGTTGTGATATAACCTTCCCCGGATCGTACCGCTGCCAATGGTAAGGTTTGCACAACTGGCGGCTACGTTGACGGTAACATTGTTTCCACCACTTGCAATAATTACATCATTGGCTGGTCCTGGTACAACACCGCCAACCCAGCTTGCTGTTGAATTCCAATTGCCTCCGGCTGCAATGCTTGTAATTGTTTGAGAAAATATGTCTGACTCCGATACCAGCAGGATGATCAGGATGGGTAGGATGACGCACTTTACCAGCAAACGATTGGCAGGGTTCAGCCTTGGAGTCTCTTTTATGATAGATTGTGGTGTCATGATAATCAATTATTAATCAATCAAAACCAGTTTGAAAACTTTGGTCGTGTTTCCCGAGCTTAATTTTACTGCATAAACTCCCTGCAAACATTTTCCAAGGTCAATTCTTTCCTTGAGTAAAGGGTTGTTAACGTTCTTATAATAAACCATCTGACCTGACATGTCATTAATCATGATCGACAGATCCATCCTCGCCGGATTGATCATTTCAATGATAAATGAACCAGTGGAAGGGTTGGGATATAATTTGATTAAATTTTCAAGCGGGTTATCGACCGCTTGGCTTCCATTTATATCAATGCTCTTGCTGATTGCGCTGTCCGGACAAAATCCGTTCGATGCTGTAAGACTGATCGAATATTTTCCAGCGGTCTTAAAGACATGGACAGGATTTCTCTCAATACTGGTCGTATTATCACCAAAATCCCATTGATAATCAGTTGCATTCAAAGATTCATTCACCGGATGAAACACCAAACCCTCTGAACTTACTTCGAAATCTGATATTGGACAAGAGTTAACTGCCAATACAGGATTGACAGGTGGGCTTATCCCACCGCAATAGACGTTGTCGGAGGTGATATACCCATGCAAGTAGCCCCCCGAATCAACGCTTACCCCGGGTAAAATGAGAATGTTATGGCCCGCAATCAGCGTGGCGCTTCCTCCGTTTTGCACTGCGAACAAAGTTCCGTCACCGGCAACTGTGATGGTTTGAATGGCGCTAAAACATTGGTTTTCTGTAATATATATATTCTGAAGGATGTTGTTGTCAGGAACCGTAACAGTCAAATTCATTGAACCAGTGTTGATACAGCCATTATAATCGGTAACGGTCACTGCATAGTTTCCAGCTATATTTGCAGGCAGGGTCTGGTTAGTACTGCCGTTGTTCCATAAATAGCCGGCAAAAGATGGCCCGGCGTCAAGTAAATATGTTTCACCTGCTGAAATGGTTACATCCTGGCCCAGGTTTAATGCCGGAAGAGGATTTTTAATGATCGTCACTGTTCCTGTATGGGCATTTCCATTGCAAAAAGCGTCTGATAACGCAATAATTTCGTAAGTTCCCCCTTCTGTAACAGAGAGAAAAAATGGGCTTTCAGTTATTCCGTTAATTGTCAATGGATTAAATCCATCGATTGTATATGTGATATTCCATGGTGGCGTTCCGGTAAAATCAATGACCATGGTCGTCGAAGATCCTGCACAAAAGGAAGAATTACCGGAGGAAAAATTATAGGTGGGTATGGGATTGACTGTAATTGTAGCACTGTCTCCTGATAGGGTGGAAACACACTGAGCATCTTTGGTCTCAACAATCCTGTAATTACCTTGTTCATATACATTAAGCGTGTATGGGCTGCTGGTTACATTGTCAATGATCCGGGGATTGATTCCGTTAACCAAATATGTAAAAGACCAGGGAGGAACTCCGGAAAATACAACTGTAAGATCGGCCGTTTCGCCAGAACATATCTTAACATCTTCTTCTATAATAGTCGATGAAGGTGCCAATAGCTCTGTGAGGGTTTTTGACGCCGAATTGACACATCCGCTATTATCTGTTACCGTAACACTATAAATACCAGCGGTATATGCGGTAAGGGTACGGTTTGAAGAGAAATCATTCCAAAAATAAAATGCAAATGAACCTGGATCAAGCACGATTGAATCGGGTTGACAGAGTGCAACAGGTGGTCCAAGTGATAAAACAGGCAGAGGATTCACCGCAATGGTGGCTGAACCGGGATAACTTGTTCCTGCGCAGCCTGAATCAGAAATAGCTGTCAGCTGGTATGAGCCGGCTTGTGAAACAGGAAGCGAATAGGGATTGCTTGTCGTCCCGGAGATAGTATCAGTACTTAATCCATCCAGGGTGTAGGTGAAAGTCCATGGTGAAGTACCTGTAAAATCAATGATAAGAGCGGTTGTATCGCCCGCACAAACAAAGCTGTTGCCCGAGGCAATATTGGCCGTCGGCAATGGTCTTATCTTCAATTCGTGACTCGCTGAGGTAAGTGAACTTTCGCACCATGCATCCTGAACGTGGATGATCCTGTAAATTCCCGGATTTGAAATTTTCAACAGGAATGGGTTATCAACAATGTCATTGATCGTGGCAGGGTTTAACTGATCGATCGTATAAGTGATTGACCAGGGGGCGGTGCCGGTAAAACCTATTGCAAGGTTTGTTGAATCTCCTGAACAAATGCTGGTAACTCCGTCCGGCATTGTAACGGTGGGTGAGTTATTTGCCGTCACAGTGGCATTTGCTGTAAAATTTGATCCGGCGCATCCCTGACTCCATAAAGATGTAATGGAATAAATTCCGGGTTCAGAAACATTAAGCATATATGGGCTGGCGGCCACATTGCTGATGGGCTGCGGGTTTGTTCCGTTAATTGTATAGGTAAAATTCCATGGGGGGGCACCTGTAAGGTTTATTGAAATGCCGGCTGTCTGACCCGGGCAGAATGAACTGTTTTCACTGATGATGGTCGATGTTGGAATCACATTGTTTACCGTAATTACTGAATTTCCGGAAAAGCATGTCCCGGTTTTGCTTGAATCTGATATGGCGGTTACCTGATAGTTTCCCGGAGCTGAAACAGTTATAATATATGGGTTATCGTTTGTATTACTGATAGTTACCGGGTTAATCCCGTCAACTGTGTAAGTAAAAGTCCATGGAGCGGTACCGGTAAAATGAACCGGGATATCGGTAGTTGTCCCGGAACAAATTATTTTATTTCCACAGGAAATATTTGCTGTCGGCAATAAATAATCAATATTATAAACTTCGATTGAACCATTATTTTCTGAAGTAATAAAGATTTTATCCTGTGAATTAATTGCAATATCAAGAGGCACCCTCAGTTGGTTGATACTATCGCCATAATGGCCAAATCTGGAAGTGAAAATTGCATTTTCTGTAAAGACACTGATATTCCCCTGATAAGGCTCCGGAACATAAATCTCACCGCATCTGCCCACGGCAAGACCTTGGATTCTGTAGAATTTACCATCCGCATTGCCATTGGATCCGAAATTGCTGATAAGGTTTCCAGTCAATCCATATATTCCCACTTTTACAACAGGACTGAAGCCAGTTCCAATTCCACCATGTTCTGCCACCAGTATTCTGTTGTTCTTTTTATCGTACGTGATTCCGGTTGGACAGGTTAAAGTGCCGGCACCAATCGTGCGAATTACTTTTCCGGATAAATCAAGGACAATGATCCGCTGAAGCCTGCTGTCTGAAATGTATAAAAGCCCATCTGCGCAAAATACCATCGATGAGGGAAAAACTGTGCCTGCATAAAGTTCTGTTGAGGTTCCGTCAGGGTTAATTTTGAAAATTTTACCGGTTACACCATCGCCGATAATAATCTGGTTTGCATCATTAATGGCGATGGATATTGGAGAATTACCAGTGACGATCGAACCAAGATAACTTCCGGAAGCATTATATTTCTTAATATTCTTATTGCATGCATCTGTAACATAGATGTTATCCATTTGATCGATGGCCATTCTCACCGGAGTATATAGGCTGTCACGTATCGTTGCAGAAAAAGTAAAACTTCCAGGAGATATCTGGCCAAAAATACTTGTACCATTAACAAGTACAATGCACAGCATAAAAATGAGTTTTAATTTCCTTATCATGACAGCTCCTTGAAAGATTAAATACTTTTCATGCAACTAATTGAAAAAAGTTCTCAGTATCTGAAACAGCGCCTTTTTGCCGATACACCATGTATATAGGGACGGTGACTTGGCAAGAATTATGCCACCCTTAAAATTCTTAGGTTTACAGCATGCTTGAATATACGTAAGATAAAGAATATTAGGTGTTTGTAAAATTTTTCGCCTTAGCACATTCATTGTAAAAAAGTGTTTCGGTTTGACTATTTAAAATTGTAGCACGAAATTTGCTTTGCAGGTTGATTGATCTGGAATGCAATTCCTGATAACTTTGCACCCTGTAGCTTTTCCGCATGAAATCAACTATTCTGAACATATTCATATGCCCCGCATTCCATTTATTGGTATTTATCAGTTTTGTTTTTGCAGGTCAGGCACAGGATACGACTGCGATTATTCAGCCTCAGTTATCAGAAATTCCGCAGATTCTTTGGGTAAAACAGTGGCCTTCATTGGACAAGGGGCGGCAACCCCGTAATTTCAGAAACCGGTTTAATTCAATTTTTCTTGGCAAGAAGGCCGTTCCTTTGATGCGACCTGTTTCTGTTTTGGCATTCAATCAGGCAGATTTGTG
>JAPLDG010000253.1:16184-30898 GCA_026391845.1 Bacteroidota bacterium
CAGGCAGCCTGCTCCATATTCCAAGTTCAGAATGATGTGGGTGATATCCCCCATTATTTACAAAAATCAGATTTGAAATTTTCATCGCTGGTGGGAATGTGCTCAAATACCTTCTCGGAAATTTTATTTACCGATTCTTTCCGGAAAAAGGTTTACAGAATCTCCCCAGGTAAAAAAAAATTGCAAGTCCTTAATGATTCTTTGAAATTGGATCAGCCGACCGGGATCGCTTATTCAGAATTAAGAGGCGAAATATGGGTGGTGGAAACCAATGCGCACCGTATTGCAGTTCTGAATGGGAGAGGAGAAATAATTAAACACATCGGTTCACGAGGAACGAAGGCAGGAGAGTTTAACTATCCAACGCATATTTGGATCGATAAATCAGGTCTGGTTTATGTTGTGGATGCCATGAATTTCCGGATTCAGGTGTTTAATGACTCGGGAGAGGTTGTTTCTGTTTTTGGAGAGCCCGGTGATGCTTCCGGCTATTTTGCCAGGCCCAAAGGGATTGCAACTGATTCGCATGGGAATATTTATCTGGTGGATGCGCTTTTTCACGTTGTTCAGGTCTTTAATATTCAGGGGAAATTTCTATACACCCTTGGACGACAAGGGCATGGAGAGGGTGAGTTTTGGATGCCCTCCGGAATCTTCATTGATAAAGATAACTTTGTTTATATAGCTGATTCATACAACTCAAGGATTCAGGTCTTGAACAAGCTGTTAATGTATAAGATACTTCTATTCATGTTATTTTGCTGGCCTGGCTTGATTCATGCACAATCTATTGTTAACACAAGGCACAATCTATCTGTGAACGGGCCGGGGGAGATGAGAGCAAACAGTGAAGAAGAAATATGCCTGTTTTGTCACACACCACACAGCAGCCGCCCTGAATCTCCATTATGGAACCGGCGTGAGCCCGGAGTTACATACAACCTGTATAAAAGTTCAACCATGCAAGCCTTGCCAGGCCAGCCCGACGGAACATCAATGTTATGTCTTTCATGCCACGACGGAACCATTGCATTGGGCAGTTTGATCAGCCGGTCAGGAGTAGGGGAGTGACTACGATTCCAGCTGGTTTTAGCAACCTTTCCAACAATCTCAGAAATGACCATCCGATTTCATTTCTTTACACTGCATCACTGGCCATGGCAGATGGTCAGCTGAAACCGCCAGCAGGAATCATACCGCCGGTATCCCTTGAAATGGGTAAAGTGCAATGTACCTCCTGTCATGATCCGCATAAAAACATGATCTCCGATTTTCTGGTTGCCACCACCCGGAATTCTGATCTGTGCAATAGTTGCCATCAGAGGACAGGCTGGACAACAAGCAGCCATGGAACTTCCTTAAAAACATGGAACGGAGTCGTCCCCGACCCCTGGCCTTATACCCCAACGTCTGATATAACAGTAGCCCAAAATGGATGTGAAAGTTGTCATAATCCTCATAATTCAGGTTCAGATGTGATGTTGCTGAAGTATCAGCGTGAGGAAAATAATTGCCTCGACTGCCACAACGGAAATGTGGCATCGAAAAATATTGCAGCTGAATTTAATAAGGCTTACAGGCATAATATTGGAAACTATACGAATATTCATGTTCCAAATGAGCCAGGTCAGTTATATACAAATATGCATGTTGAGTGTGTTGATTGCCATAATCCGCACGCTTCAACCAATCAGACCGCAACTCCGCCTTATGCGGGCGGAGCATTGGCCGGGATCAGGGGGGTAAGTCAGGCTGGAACTGCATCTGAACCAGTAACATATGCTTATGAAGTGTGTTACCGGTGTCATGCCGGCAGTTCGGGCTCACCAGCAGCTGCGACACCCCGGATTATTGTTCAGAACAATCTTCTTCTTGAATTTTCCCCGGCAAACCCTTCCTATCATCCGGTCGCTTCAATGGGTAAGAACAATTCGGTACCCAGCCTGATTTCGCCATGGACAACCTCCAGCATCATGTACTGTACAAGTTGTCATTCCGGAGATGGTTCAGCTGCGACTGCTGCTCCTCATGGATCTATTTATCCCCATATTCTTAAATTACAGAATCTTACAACAGATGGTGGAACCACTTTATCCGGAACAACAGAATCTCCGGCGGCTTACGCACTTTGTTATAGCTGTCATAGCCGTGCTTCCATTTTGAGTGATGCCTCCTTTAAGCAGCATAAGAAGCATCTTCAATCGGAAGTAAGGGCTCCATGCAATACCTGTCACGACCCGCATGGGATCAGCAACCTGCAGGGTAATGCGACCAGCAATTCGAATCTGATAAATTTTCGGGCCGGAGTGGTCACCAACAGTTCTGGCGGACAACTTAAATTTGAGGGTATTGCAGGCAATCATGGTCAGTGCTACCTTACCTGCCATGGCAAGAATCATAATCCTTTGAGTTATTGATGGTTTTAATGCAGTTTTTATGAAGATGCTCTCCTTCAGGGTGAAAATAATCGGTACACTAATCCTTGGCATAACCCTGTTCTCTGCTGTGGCATTTACAATCTATAATATTTCGTTGAAAAACAAATTGATCTCTACCTCCGAGGAGAATATAGAGCACATTAACCTGCTGAGGGATCAATATTATTTTTCTATCAGGCAGCACGATGGCCGGATTATCAGGTCGATATTGAAAAACATGGAGTCGGATAAGGCCGTGTTGAAAACCTACCTTGTAGATGGGCGGGCAAAGATTATATATCCGGATAATCACAAGTCGCTCTATAATGATACGGCGGACTTCTATTTTCACAAAAAAAGGATATTACAATCAGAACATACCGGTCTGGTTCTGATTCTTATAACCGGGTTTTTATCCGCATGCAGAATACACCTTCCTGCTATTCCTGTCACGACCCCAGGCAAAAAACGCTGGGAATAATTATCTTCGATTTATCAAATCACAATACGGAAAAAATAATATCATATACGTGGAGATTCAGCTTTTTCTATACACTGTCTCTGTTGCTTGGCATATTCACGCTGGTGGCCTATCTGCACTATCGGTACATTCGAAGTTCTTTGAGTCATTTCCGTACCACGATCACACAAATAAACCAGGGGAAACTTGAAATAAGGCTGGCTATTCCTGAAGTTACAGAACTTGGAAGCCTTGGGAAAAGTTTCAACGAAATGCTCGAAACTTTTGAAAGAACCCAATTGGAACTTCAGGCATATCACCATCAGGAATTGCAAAATTCACAAAAACTGGCCACCATCGGAGAGATGTCTGCCCGGATCGCTCATGAAATCAGAAACCCGATCACAGGTATTTCCAGGGCGATGGAGATTATCATTGCAGACTTACGGGAAGAAAGCAATAAACCAATTCTGGAAGAGATTCAGCGTCAGGCAAATCGTGTTGAACAAGCAATCTCAAATCTGTTAAAATATTCAAGATCCCAGGATATCAGGCTGCAGGAAGGCGATATAAATGAAGTGGTCAGGTCGATGGTTTTCTTCCTTCGCCACCAGGCACATGATAAAACTGTCAAATTTGAGCTTGACCTTCAGGATGAATTGCCAACTGTGCTGTTTGATCATGAGTTACTGGAAAACGTACTGCTGAATCTTAGTTTTAATGCCATGAAAGCCATGACTGACGAGGGTATGATCCTGTATAAAACCAGCTATGAGAAGGCAGCAAATAATCTTATTATTGCAGTGCAGGACAATGGTGCAGGAGTTGAGGGTGCGATCGGAGACGACATTTTTAAACCTTTTTTTACCACTCATACCAAAGGTACAGGATTGGGACTTGCCATTTCAAAGGATATAATAGAAAAACACAAAGGAAAAATCTGGTTTGAAAACAATGTTGGCGCCGGGTGTACTTTTTTTATATCAATTCCGGTTTATAAGAATAAAAGCTAATTGAAATCAATCTCCAATAAGCATGAAGCAACTTAAAATCCTTATCATAGAAGACGAAAAATTAATACGCTGGTCGCTCGAGAAATATTTGAGTTCAAAGGGTTTCAAGGTTTTCTCTTCAGAGTCGGGCGAAGAAGGCGTTAAAGCATTTGAATTGCATCACCCGGAGGTCGTATTCACTGATAATAAACTGCCTGGCATGCAGGGGTTGGAGGTGATTCAAAAAATAAAATCCATGGATGAGGATACCGCCATCGTATTTATGACAGCCTTCGGTTCGATTGATACAGCGGTAAGCGCAATGAAGGCGGGCGCGTCGGAGTATATCAACAAACCGTTTTCCTTTGCAGAAGTTGAGGTAATTCTGGACGGGATTAAGCACAAGCTGGAAATTACCAAAGAGGTTCAGTTGCTCAGACGACAGCAAAAAGAGACAGTAACCTTTGATCATATTATTGGCGAGTCTGCAGCGATAAAACAAATTGTTCAACTCTCGAAAAAGATTGCGAGAACTCAAACGACGACTATTTTACTTCTCGGAGAGAGTGGAACAGGAAAGGATTTATTTGCACGGGCAATTCATTATGAAAGCTCTCAAAACCTGAAGCCTTTTGTTACCATAAACTGTTCATCTTTACCTGAAACCCTCTTGGAAAGTGAGCTTTTTGGATACGAAAAGGGCGCTTTCACAGATGCAAAAAAAAAAAAAAAGGGGTTATTTGAAATTGCAGATTATTGCAGCGACAAACAAAGATTTAAAGAAGGCAGTTGAGGATAAAACTTTTCGGGAAGATTTATACTACAGGTTGAAGGTGTTCCAGATTACACTGCCACCTTTGCGGGAGCATAAGGACGACATAGAGCTTATATCTGATTACTTCATCAAAGTGTACAACAATCAGTTCAAGAAAAATATCTCCAGGATTCACAAAACTGCAATACAGCTGCTTAAAAAATATGACTGGCCCGGAAATATCAGAGAACTGCGCAATGTAATTGAACGAGCCGTGATTCTTGAAACAACGAATGTGCTTCAGGCAGAAAGCCTTCCGGGCGAAATCATGCACCTGAGTGATCATGCCGATGTTGATAAAGAGCCGTCCGAAAAAGATGTTATATCTGTTGAAAACCTGAGGTCTCCTTTTGAAATTGAAATTCCTGAAGAGGGACTTTCATTGTTCGGGCTGGAAAAACAAGTTATCAAGCAAGCGCTTGATAAAGCAGAAAACAATCAGACAAAAGCCTCCAAATTGTTAAGAATATCAAGGGATACCCTTCGTTATAAAATTAAAAAATACAACTTGTAACCGGGGTGGGTGAATTCACCCACACAATTTGGGGCATATGACTCATGATGAATTCCGGGTTAATTTTCGCCTGCCCGGGTTCAGTCCGGCTAAAACCATTGATTTTCCTGACTTCAAAGCTGTTGACCGGTAACAGAACCCGGTTTTCGGCAAAAAATGCAATCTGCCATTTTCAGGAGAGATTAAAATCAATACGGCAGGTGTGGAGATTGCATTGTATAATATTCACATTAACAGTGTTTTAGGTGTCTTGGCATGTTTCTTGTAAAGGTTCAAAGCGTAAAACTTTTTACTAACCAAAAGAGCAAAACCATGAAAAAATTAAATTTACTATTTGTGACCATTGCGATGCTGACATTTTCACAAATCATCAATGCCCAAATATCAGGTTCATCGCATGATTTTAGTGCAAATGCATGGAGCGGTGGTGAAATTTGTAAGGTTTGTCATACGCCGCATAATGGAACGATGTTGCCGGAAGCGCCATTGTGGAATCATGAATTGACGACCCAAACTTTCACATTGTACACTTCGTCAACAATGGATGCCACCATGGGTCAGCCGGATGGCAATTCGAAATTATGCCTGAGTTGTCATGACGGTACGGTGGCACTTGAGAATTTTGGAGGTGTTACAAATGGTTCTACAAAAATTCTTCCGGGCACTGCAGCGTATGTTGGAACCAATCTGACCAATGATCATCCGGTATCCTTTACTTACAACGCAGCCTTGGCAACAGCAGACCAAGGATTGTTTGATCCTACGAACACGCAGTCGGGACTGGGTGGTACGATTTCCAGTACCATGTTGTTCGGCGAAAAATTGCAATGTGCTTCCTGCCATGACGTTCACAACAGTTATGGAATTAATGGCCTCCTGGTAAAATCCAATGCTGCCAGTGCATTATGCCTTACCTGTCATGACAAATAGAAACGTATAGAATTCGGTAACGGATTATATGGGAAAGGGCGGATTGATTTCGCCCTTTTGCCATATAATAGAGCAATATCGATCACCAGTCAGTATTTTGTGCTTAAAGACCATTTATTTTCAGTCATCATAAACCTCCAGAGGATGCCCGTAAGACTCATATTATTTACCATTGCCATTTCATTTCTGATATCATGTTCAAAAGCGCTTCATCCTGGTGTGGGCGCTCAGGATGTTATATTTTATCCAACTCCGCCGGACACTGCCAGAATACAATTCCTCACAAAGATCAGCAGCTCCGTTGATGTCGGAGGGAAACGAGGCGGGTTCAAAAAATTTATCCTTGGAGCGGCGGATGTTCTTACCATTGGAAAACCCTATGGGGTGACTGTGTATAATGGTAAAATTTACATCTGCGATACGTTTAAACGTGGTTTTGATATCATTGACCTTAATAAACAGACTTTCACCGAATTTATACCTACCGGTAAAGGAGAATTAAAAGTTCCGCTGAATTGCGTTTTTGATCAGCGCGGGTATTTATATGTTGCTGATGCTGACAGAAAGCAAATCGTAGTTTTTAATGACAAAGGGCTGTATGATTCAAGTTTCGGAGAACCAGATAATTTCAAACCGACCGACATCTTTATCGCTGCCGGCAAGATTTGGGTTGTAAATCTGCCGGGTCACCAGGTGAATGTTTACAGCCATGATTCAGCGGCGAAGTTGTTGTATAAATTTCCGGATATTAATAAAGACAGCGCCGGCTATCTATATTCACCTACCAATATTTTTGTATCGGAAGACAGGGTGTATGTAACTGATTTTGGAGACTTTAAGGTAAAGAAATTCACGCATTCCGGCACGATTACGGATGCTGTGGGAACCCAGGGGGAAAATCTTGGCCAGTTTGCCCGTCCCAAAGGTATTGCCGTTGACCGAGAATCGAACCTGTATGTGGTTGATGCCGGATTCGAAAATACTCAGATATTTAATAAATCCGGGAAATTGCTGATGTTTTTCGGAGGCAGTTATAAAAGGCCTGGCGATATGTGGCTGCCGGCGAAGGTGACAATTGACTATGACAATCTTCAATATTTTGAAAAATATGTTGATCCTGGTTTCCGGTTGAAATATATCATTCTGGTAACAAATCAGTTCGGGCCGGATAAATTGAATATTTATGGGGCGGTTGAAACCATTACTGCGGATGCAAAAGTTAAAAAAACAAAGGAATAATCAGAGCAGACAGTGATCATTATCAGGATGTTTAAAGCGAAGATTTCCATCTTAAAAGGCTTTTGCCTTATTTCTGCTGCCATGATCATTCTATTGATTCATCTATTGGGATGCTCACCGGTTAACAAACATAAAACACTGACATTTTTTTTTGACGGTGTTCCTGATTCTACTGAAAAGCAGAGAGCTAACAATCCTGATCCGGCGGTGCAGCCTTCCAGATTTACTGGTAAAACTAAAATTCCAGAGCGTTCTGAAATAGCCAGTTCAGTTTTTCATCCACCCTACAGACAAAAAAAATGCGGTGTTTGTCATGATCAGGGAGAAATGGGCAAATTGAAAAATACTCAGGTGGTGGTCTGCTATCAATGTCATGACAACTTCAGGGAAAAGTATAAAAAAGTGCACGGACCTGCAGATGCAGGATATTGCACTGAATGTCATAACCCGCATATGTCTGATAACCAAGCCTTGCTGAAGCGGACAGGTCAGCAGGTTTGCTTGTATTGTCATGATTCCGGCAAGGTTTTCAAAAATTCAGCCCATAATAATATTGCGTCAGGAAACTGTACCGAGTGTCATAATCCGCATGGGGGCGACGACCGTTTAATTTAAATAACAAGCATAAGGTTGAAAAGTAAACCAGGTATTCTATTAATGATCCTTTTGCTGGCTACGGGTATGTGCTTCTCACAGAGAAACCCGGAATCATTCAGGATTTTGGGTATCAGGGCATATTCCGGAGAACTCCTGCTCCGGGGGTTTTACCGGTATCAGGAGCAAAGCGGTGAGAAGATTTTTGAGCAGCAAAAAAGCTTCTATTATTCTGGTGGCATCCTGTTGAATGCAAGCACCTATTTCCTTCATCCTAATTTTTGTCAGCTGGAACTCAACGCCGGTTATATCCCCGAATCCAACAGGGATAATTATTTAGCGTCACCCGATTTTTCAGAAATGAGAACGGTTAAAAAATTAAACATCTCTTCATATTTTTTCAGCCAAAAAAAGATTTCAATGATTGCTTCAGCCAACTATGACGAGAGCTATGCAAGAAGAGAAAATATGACCAATGTCAAAACAATCAGCAAATACCTTGGAGGATCTTTGATATATAGCAATAAGTATATCCCGGTTACCTTTGATTTTTATAACAGAAAAATGGATCAGACCGAAATTCAGACGGGCCGCAGATTGCAAATGGAACAGATACATTTTGAAGGAAGAGCCGATCAGTCGTTTTCTCAGAATGACCATCAAAAAATTGCTTATTCGCACAAAATTTCAACCACGCTGAATGAAAATTCATTTTTTACCAGCAACACTGCTGATGATTTCAATTTCAACAGTAACGTCGGACTTGGAGAGAAAAAAATATTCATTTTTAATACAACCATTTGCAATACAAACCAATATGGAATATACAATTTCAGCCGTTTCCAGGCCATGGAAGACCTTGCGGTAAAACTGCCGGCAAATTTTTCTTTCAGGACAAATTACAACTTCTATAATTTAAATCAGCCATTCGGAAGAACAATACAACACACTTCCACAAACTATCTTAGTCATCAGCTATATAAAAGTCTTGGCTCCAGGTTTTATTTTGAATATACGAATATAAACCATGATGCCTATACCGAGTATAACAGTAAAACCGGGTTTGACTTCAATTATACAAAAAAGATTCCCTGGGGACAGCTAAATTTGTCGTACGGTTATTTCCGGTATCGTCAGAAATATGATGGCGATTCGATTAACCTGAATGTTGTGAATGAGGAATACCAGCTCTCCGATAGCAAAATAGTTCTGCTTCATCGGCCCTACACCGACAAACAAACGATCCTTGTCAAGGATGCAACCGGAACCATCCTGTACAAACCCGGACTTGATTATTTCCTAATCGAACGGGGTAAATATATCGAGATCCGCAGAATACCCAGCGGACTTATTTCAAATGACGGAACCATATTTGTGGACTACAAGGCCAAACAACCAGGTTCGTATATGTACGATGCAGGCAATCATGCATTCTCAACAACTATTTCTTTGTTTAAAGGAAAACTGGACCTCTATTATCGCATGGCATTGCAAAACTATACCAACCTGGAAAATACAGATTTCATTGCTCTCAATTATTTCACACAGAATGTGGCCGGTTTTCGCCTTACTTTTAACCTCCTCAGCGGAGGCGCTGAATACGAGGATTACAAAAGTTCCATACTTCCATATCACATGGTCAGGTATTACCTGAATTTTCAAAAGAACTTCAACAATAAATTCACCGTAGTTCTCAATGGTAACATGCAGAATTACATCATGCTGAATGAGCCTGTAGCCAGGTTACAGAGATATGCCGATGTGTCTGGCAGGGTTGAATACACAATCATCAGGCAAACGAGACTCAATCTTGATGTAATGTATCGCAGGCAGCATGGATATGAAATGGACCTGAATCTGGTAACGGCAAAGCTGGAGGTTACATCTGTTTTATACCAACTATATTTAACTGCTGGTGTGGAAGTTTACCATCGGGTTTACATTGGGGAGAAAATAAATTTCAGGGGAACATATATTCAAATTTCAAGGAGATTTTAATATGGTAAAAAGTTTGGTTTTTTTGATTGTGTTACCAATTCTTACAATATTTGGGTTCACCCTGCAGGAAAATGCAGAGAGTGTTAAAAGCCAAAAACTTGGGACAGGATTCGAGGTCCAGGCTTCAGAAGATCCGACATGTAAAGATTGTCATGCTGACCTGGTCGGCAAGAAAGTGGTGCATTCTCCGGCAAACGATGATTGCAGGAGTTGTCATCTGGTGAATATTCCTGAGCATCCCGGGAAGGTCTCCACCGGCCTTTTTCTCAAAGAAAATGTACCTGCTTTATGCTATTCATGTCATGCGGAAATGAAAATGGA
Organism: Bacteroidota bacterium; assembly: GCA_026391845.1. Taxonomy (GTDB): domain Bacteria; phylum Bacteroidota; class Bacteroidia; order Bacteroidales; family FEN-979; genus CAIVAT01. Next base: position 26,464 of record JAPLDG010000253.1, read on the forward strand.
CATTGATACCTCCCGCACGATACATCAGGCGCTGAGTGAATCTAAACAATGTAACAATTGTCATTCTCCGCATTCATCTGACGAGAAAAAGCTGTTGAACGAGAATAAAAAAGAGTTGTGCCTGACTTGTCATAACAAAGAAATGGAAATAAATGGCAAGAAAACGAAAAACATCAGTCTGTTGATTAAAACCAGTAAGGTCATTCATCCAGCACTAAAGGGTGGTTGCACATCATGTCATAAGCCGCATGCATCATCTGAAAATTATTTACTGATCGGTGCTTTTCCTGTGGATTTGTATGTTCCGGGAAACAAAGAAAATTATGCCGTATGCTGGGAGTGTCATGACAGTGATTTGCTAGAGTTATCCGCAACGACTACCGCGACAAACTTCAGGAATGGGGATAGAAATCTGCATAATGTACATCTTCGCGGGGCCAGGGGAAGAAGTTGTGTTATGTGTCATGACATGCATGCATCAAACAATAATTATCTGATTCTCGATAAAATTCCTTTTGGGAAATGGTCGTTTGAGCTGAATTTTGCACCCGTTGACAGTGGCGGCTCCTGCTCGCCCGGATGCCATGGTTTTACCGAATATAAAAGGTGAAATCTGAAAGGAAAATCTTGATCCTGAAAAAGAAGGCTGTTCTGAATATGTTTATCCTATTTGGAACAGCCTTCTATCATGTTACATAACTTATTTGTAAACAATCTCTTTCAATAATTTACCGCCGTAAATTGTCCTCATGCTTACCCGGCTTTCGTTCAACTTTTTCGACGCCGCTTCATCCCCGACAATTTTTTTACTGATTGCTGCAAATTTCTCATCCGCCCCTTCCATTGCCGCAAGACTTTTATACTCCGTCATCAGCATAATATCCCAATCTTCAGGATTTGCAGCAGAACCGGAAAGGATTTTATATGAAACAATCAATCCCTGGCTGACTGCTTCATCATGAATGGCTTTCCAATTACCTTTAAGGTTATTCAGATAGTCAACATTCATGTTAGCGCTGACTTTAATAAACCCTACTTGCCAAACGGAACCGGTTGTGTATGATTTTTCCTGCGCAGAAAGCGTTGAACTGAATGTCAATGCAACTGCCATCAACAATAGTGTAATCATTTTATTCATAGGTTGGAATTTTTAATAATAGTGAATAGCTGTTTGGTTAAAAAGTTACAGGTCAACAGCTTTTAATCCCTGTATTTTTTAATATCCCTCCAAAGATAACGGTTTTATATATACGTAGACCAAATCTAAATAAAATATTGTTTGAGCAAATAAAAAGACATAAGTTTACCTTCCTGATATTAAGTTTTGAACAAACACAGTCTGCAATCAATGGAAATCTTACTTTTGTTTTCTGAAAAAAAGCAGGATTCACCGAACTCGTGACAGTCAAACCTGGAGCCTGTCGGAAACTTGCAATTCAAATTCCTGCATTACTTGCATTGTTTTCATTAAACTTTAACTCACATGAGAATTCATAAAGAAAAAGCGCTACTCCTCGTTATTGATTTCCAGGAACGATTATTTCCGGCGATCCATGATCATGAAAAGCTTTCAAAGAATGTTCCTTTGCTGATCGAAGGGCTGAAGGTGCTTGGAATCCCTATGATTGTTACAGAGCAGTATGTAAAGGGTCTGGGGCCGACCATACCTGAAATTGCCGCAACGATCCAAGGGGTTGATCGTATTGAAAAAGCCTCTTTCAGTTGTTGCGATGAACCGCAATTCATGATGGAACTTGCCTCGTCGGGTAAGGATTTTGTGATCATTGCCGGTATTGAGAGTCATGTTTGTGTGCTGCAAACGGTGATCGATCTGCAGGAAAACGGGTTTCACCCGGTCGTGGTTGAAGATTGTATTTCATCGAGGAACCCGAATGATAAACTGATCGCGATGGATCGGATGCGCAGAGAAGGAGTGATCATCACCACATACGAAGCCATTTTATTTGAGTTACTGCGCTATTCCGGAGGTGAAACATTCAAGGCCATTTCAAAACTTGTTAAATGAAAACAATGCAAACAATGCGATAATGTCTTCCATGCAACCATTCGTTTCATTGCTTTGATTTCTTTCATTGCCTTCATTGTTTGCATTGTATTCATTGCTTAATTGAATTATAAAAATGTCATCTGACGAATTTTCCAACGGAGATAACCCCGAACTCGAATCGGGAACATTGAAGGAAACAGTTCATCTTTCACAGATGTACCAAAGCTGGTTTCTGGATTACGCTTCCTACGTAATTTTGGAACGGGCGGTACCTGAGATTACCGATGGTCTGAAACCGGTGCAGCGTCGTATTCTGCATGCCATGAAGGAATTGGATGATGGCCGCTATAACAAAGTTGCCAACATTATCGGTCATACCATGAAGTATCATCCACATGGAGATGCTTCCATTGGAGATGCACTTGTGCAGTTAGGCCAGAAGGATTTGCTGATCGATTGCCAGGGAAACTGGGGCAACATTCTTACCGGCGACAGTGCCGCAGCGCCGAGATACATTGAAGCGCGTCCTTCGAAATTTGCACATGAAGTGTTGTTTAACGCGAAAACCACCTCCTGGCAGGCATCTTATGATGGCCGGAATAAGGAACCGGTTGCTCTTCCTGCAAAATTTCCGTTATTGCTCGCGCAGGGAGTTGAGGGGATTGCAGTAGGCCTTGCCTCGAAAATTCTTCCCCATAATTTTAATGAATTACTTGAGGCCTCTATTAAAATATTGCAGAATAAGGAATTTGACCTCTATCCGGATTTTCTTACGGGAGGAATGGTTGATGTTTCCAGATATAATGACGGCCTCAGGGGAGGAAAGATCAGGTTGCGGGCGAAAATCATCCTCGAAGATAAAAAAACGCTTGTCATCCGTGAAATCCCTTACGGCACAACCACAGGTTCCATCATCGATTCCATCCTCACAGCCAATGATAAAGGTAAGATAAAAATCCGTAAGATCGATGACAATACTGCTGCAGATGTCGAAATTTTAATTCATCTTGCACCAGGTGTTTCACCTGATACGACCATGGACGCTTTATATGCCTTTACCGAATGTGAGGTTTCCATCTCTCCAAACGCCTGTGTGATTGAGAATGGAAAACCCCGGTTCATGGGCGTTTCAGAAATCTTAAAGGTGAATACACAGCGAACCCTGGACCTTCTTAAGCTGGAACTTGATATTCGGAAGCAGGAGCTTCTTGATCAGTTGCATTACATCTCGCTGGAAAAAATATTCATCGAAAATGAGATTTATGAGGGTATCAAAAAGTGCAGGACCACTGAAGAGATCGATTCAGCAATTTTCAGAGGGCTGAAACCATTTGCAAAACTGATCATACGCGCAGTTTCAGAGGAGGATGTTCATCGTCTGCGCAAGATCCCCATTGAGAGAATTTCCAGGTACAATTCAGCCCGGGCGGATGAAGCAATGGCAGGAGTGAATGAGGAGATGGCAGTGGTGAATGACCATCTGGCCCATCTGATCGATTATGCCATCGAGTATTTCAGGCAGATTCGTAAAAAATACGGCAAAAATCGTGACCGGAGAGCTGAGATCAGAAGCTTTGATAATATTGAAGCAGCCAAGGTTGCCGCAGCAAACGAGAAACTTTATGTCAATCGGGAGGAAGGTTTTGCCGGGACCAGTCTGAAAAAGGATGAATTTGTTTGCGATTGCTCCGACATCGACGATATCATCGTGTTTCGTGACGACGGCACTTTCATTGTGGTAAAAGTGACCAATAAAATCTTTGTGGGCCAAAATGTAATACACATTGCTGTCTTTAATAAAAATGACAGCCGTACCGTGTATAACCTGATCTATCGCGATGGCAAAAACGGTAAAATAATGGTTAAGCGGTTCAGTGTGCTGGGTGTGACCCGGGACAAGGAATATACTGTAACCAAAGGCACACCTGGTTCAAAAGTGTTGTATTTTACAGCCAACCCGAACGGTGAAGCAGAAGGAATACGGGTGGAACTTAAGCCAAAACCACGCCTCAAGAAAACGTCCTTTGATTTTAACTTTGCCGAGATTGCCATCAAAGGGCGTAGTTCAATCGGAAATACACTTACCAAATTCGCTGTCAGAAGAATCGAACAGCGTCTGGAGGGTATTTCAACACTTGGCTCCCTGAATATCTGGTATGATGAAACTGTGCAGCGCCTGAATACGGATGATCGTGGAATTCTGCTTGGCGCTTTTTCAGGTGCCGACCGCATCATCACGCTGACACAAAGCGGGCAATACCGGCTCACTTCTTTCGATCTTTCGACTCATTTCGATGAAGATATGATCCTGATCGAAAAATATGATCCGGAGAAAATCTATACAGCCGTTTAGCACGAGCATGAATCAAAACATTACGATATCAAGCGGTTTAAAGCTGATCTGACAGACAAAAAACTCGAGTTTGT